>CAZKXX010000008.1:0-61825 GCA_964556705.1 uncultured Acidobacteriota bacterium | reverse complement strand
CCTGGGACCAACGGATTATGAGTCCGCTGCTCTAACCGACTGAGCTATGGGCCCGCGATGCCGGACGAAGCCAGTGTAGAAGAATCCGCGGGCCGCCGCAATCCGGCCTCACCCTCTGGTTTTTCGCGACGCCTTCAACTTCGGAATTGTCGCCTCGCGCGCTCGTTGCCGCGCGCTGACGTTCAGCATATAATTCCGTCTGAGTCCCGCACGAGCCTCGAGCCCGCGTCCGGTATGTTTCTTCTCTACAGTCTGCTCTTCACGCTGGGCGTAATCGTCGCCGCGCCTTATTATCTCTGGCGATTGCGCGGCAACATCCTGCGGGGCGCGGGATGGCGCGAACGCGCCGGCTTTCTTCCTGCCGAACTCCGGCAGGAGTCCTCGGGCGCCATCTGGGTCCACGCCGTCTCGGTGGGAGAGACGCTCGCCGCCGCCGGACTGGTCCGGGAACTGATGGCGCGCCACCCGGAGCGCAAGGTGTTTCTCAGCCACGTGACGCCGGCGGGCCGCGAAACGGGATTGCGGCGCCTGCCCGAAGCGGCGGGCCGTTTTTTTCTTCCCCTCGACTGGCGCTGCGCGGTGCGCCGCGCGTTTCGAGCGATTCGCCCGGAGTTGCTGGTGATTGTGGAAACGGAGTTGTGGCCCAACTTGCTGCGCGCCGCGCGTGACGCCCGGGCGCGCGTCGTGATCGTCAACGCCCGGCTGTCCGACCGTTCCTTCCATCGCTACCGGCTGGTCGCGCCGTTCATGCGCCGGGTCCTCGCGACCGTAGACCGCATCGGCGCGCGCTCCGAGGAGGACGCCGACCGCTTCCGGAAGCTGGGCGCGCCTCCGGACCGCGTCACCGTCACGGGAAATCTGAAATTCGATGCCAGGCCGCCGGAAGCGGGAGAACTGGTGGAGAGTTTGTCGAATGCTCTCGCTGCCGCCGGGCGCGCTCCGGTGATTGTGGCGGGCAGCACGATGCCGGGGGAAGAAATCCTACTGTTGCCGGTGTGGCATGAAATTCGCCGCGAGTTTCCGCGCGCGCTCTGGATTCTGGCGCCGCGCCACCCGGCGCGCTTCGAAGCCGTGGAATCACTTCTCGTTCAGCACTCGCTCCTGCACGTCCGGCGCACCGCGCTTGCTGCCGACGCCGCGGCGGCGGCCGCGCGGTTGCGCGACGCGCAGGTGCTGCTGCTCGACACCGTGGGAGAACTTGCCGGCGTTTATCGCCTGGCGGACGTGGCGTTCATCGGGGGCACGCTGGTGCCCACGGGCGGGCACAATCCGCTCGAAGCCGCCTACTGGAAAAAGCCGGTGGTGTTCGGTCCGCACATGCAGAATTTCCGGGAGATCGCCGAGCCGCTGCTCGCGGGCGGCGGCGCGATGGAAGTCCGAAGCGCCGAAGAGTGGGCGCGCGCCGTGTGCGAATTGCTGCGCGACGCTGAACGCCGCCGGCGAATGGGCGGCGCCGCGGCCGAAGTCCTGCGCCGCAGGGCCGGCGCGACCGAACGCACGCTCGCGCTGCTCGACGAATGTCTCAAGCCGCGCGCTGCGGCCCGGACACCCGCGTGAACATGCCGACCCCCTTGCGACCTCTGCTCTGGCCGATGGCCGCGGGATTCCAGCTCGGCGTCGCGCTGCGCCATGAAGCTTACCGGCGCGGCTGGCTGGAGGTGCACCGCCTCGGGCGTCCCGTCGTGAGCGTCGGAAACCTGACGGTGGGCGGCTCGGGAAAGACGCCGCTGGTCATCACCCTCGCGGAGCGCTTGCGGGCGCACGGATGGAAGCCCTCCATCCTGACTCGCGGATACAAGCGCTCGAGCGGGGACGATATGGTCGTCCTCGACCCTTCGCGGGAAACGGCGGACGCCGCCGTCGCCGGAGACGAGGCGGCGATGATGGCTCGCGCCTGTCCCGGAGTTCCGATTATCATCAGCGCAGACCGTTATCGCGCCGGGCGCGTGGCGGAAGAACGGTTTGGAGCCGACGTTCATCTGCTCGATGACGGTTTCCAGCACCTGGCGCTCGCCCGGGAGGTGGAGGTGGTCGCGCTCGACGTGACGCAGAATGTTTTCGAGGATCGCCTGCTCCCTGCGGGCCGCCTGCGCGAGCCCGTGCGGGCGCTGGCACGCGCCGACGTCGTTGTTCTGACGCGAACCGAGCTGGCGGAACCCGACCGCATCGAAGAACGCGTGCGGAGCGTGAATCCCCGCGCGCGAGTGTTTCGGACGCGGACGGAGCTTTCGGGAGTGACCGAATTGAATCGTGAAACCGCCGCCTCGCTCGAAGATTGGAAAGCGTCGCCGGTTGCCGCCTTCTGCGGGCTCGGAAACCCTGGAGCGTTTTTCGAAGACCTGCGGCTCTGGGGATTCCGCGTGGCCGCGGCCGCGACGTTCCGCGACCACCACCGGTACGGCGAGCGCGACCTCGCGGACCTCGAAAGGCGCGCGCGGCAGGCGAACGCCGCGGCGCTGCTGACGACTGAGAAAGACGCGATGAATCTGCCACGCGTGCCGCGAACCTCGCTGCCCCTGCTCGTGTGCAGCGCGCGGGTCAACATTCCGGAAAGCGAGGCGTTCGACCGCGAAATCCTGTCGAGGCTCGAGGAGGCGCGCGCGCGCGAACGATGAGCCGGCGAGTCGATCCATCACACTTCCGCAGAATTCTCGTTCGTTCCGCGAACTGGATCGGCGACGCGGTGATGTCGCTTCCCGCCCTTGAAGCGCTGCGCCGCTCGGCGCCGAACGCGGAAATCGTGGTGGCCTCGAAGCCCTGGGTCAGCGAACTCTACTGGCATCATCCCGCGGTGCATCGAGTGCTGGTGTACGACCCCGCGCACGAGCATCGCGGGCCGCGCGGGTTCTGGAAATTCGCCCAAACGCTTCGCGAGGCGGAGTTCGACGCCGCGGTCCTTTTCCCGAATTCCTTTCACGCGGCGCTGATGGTCTGGGCCGCGGGCATTCCGGTGCGCGTCGGCTACGCGCGGGACGGCCGCGGCCCGCTGCTCACCGAGGCGGTCGAAGCGCCGCCGCCGGCGTTTTACGGACACCAGACGTCGTACTACCTGCAACTGCTCTTTCGCGCCGGCTGGACGGAGCGTCCCGAGCGGGTGGGCGAAATCCGCCTGGCGCTGGAGGGGACCGAACACAAATGGGCGGAGCGCCAGCTCTCGCGCCTGGGGCTGGCGGGGCCGCGATTTCTGGTGGGATTGAATCCCGGCGCCGCGTTCGGGCCGGCCAAGCGCTGGCCGCTCGAACGCTACGCCCAGCTCGCCGACCGCCTGATTGGTGGGCTCGACGCCGATGTGCTAATCTTCGGCTCGCGCGCCGAACGGCCGATGGCGGAGGAAATCGCGCGCGCCATGACGCACACGCCCACGGTGCTCGCGGGAGACACGAGTCTCCGCCAGTTGATGGCGATGATGGCTCGCTGCCGGCTGCTGGTGACCAACGATTCCGGGCCGATGCATGTGGCGGCGGCGCTGGGCCTGCCCGTGGTCGCCCTGTTCGGTTCGACGGACGAACGCGCCACCGGGCCCGTCGGCCCGCGCGTGCGCGTTCTCCGGCACGCCGTCGAGTGCAGCCCGTGCGGGCTCCGCGAATGTCCCATCGATTTCCGCTGCATGAACGGTCTCGATGTGGACCGCGTTTACCGCAGCGCGCTCGAACTGGCCAAATCCGCGGGCATCCTCGACGAGTCGCGATAGCGAGATGACCACCGGCGGGAAGCAAAAGGAGGCGAAGGCGAGGAATCGCCGGGCCGCGGTGTTCCTCGACCGCGACGGAACGATCACGGAGGAAGTGGGCTACGTGAACCACCTGGCGCGCGTCCGGCTTTTTCCCTGGGCGGCGGAAGCCATCCGGCGACTCAACCGGGCGGGATTCCGCGTGATTGCCGTGACCAATCAATCCGGCGTGGGCCGCGGATATTTTTCGGAGAAGCTGGTGCGCGCCGTGCATCGCGCGATCGCCAGAGAACTCGCGCGACGCGGCGCGCGGATTGACGCCTTCTATTACTGCCCGCATCATCCCACGGCGGTCGTCGAACGCTACCGCGTCCAGTGCCGCTGCCGGAAGCCCGCGACGGGCATGATCGAAGAAGGCGCGCGAAGGTTTCACGTGGAACCTCGTCTATCTTACATGGTTGGAGACAGTTACCGCGACGTGCAGACCGGATTCAACGCCGGCGCGCGCACCGTCCTGGTCCTGACCGGCTACGGGCGCGGCGAGTATGAGCATCACCGCCGGCGATGGCCGCGGCGTCCCGACCGCATCGCCGAGAACCTGCTCGACGCCGTCGAACAGATCCTCGCCGAGCAGAAACGCTCCGACGGCCGCCCCGGCAAGTCCGGGCGCCGGACGAGCACGCGTCCCGCATGAAAATCACCAGCGCCGAACGCCCGCGCCTGCTTTCCCTCCTCGACGTCTTCCCGCGCCAACGCCTCGTCGTGCTCGGCGACCTGGTGGCGGATGAATTCGTGTACGGCGAAATCGCGCGCGTCTCGCGCGAAGCGCCGGTGCTCATCCTCAAGCAGCGCGAGAAGCAGATTGTTCCGGGCGGCGGCGCGAACGCCGTTCACAACCTCGCCGACCTCGAAGCGCGCGTCACGCCCGTCGGCGTCGTGGGGCAGGACGAAGCCGCCGAAGGGCTCCTGCGCTTTTTCCGGGCGAAGGGCATCTCCACGCGTTTCATTCTCCAGCGGCGCGACTACACGACGCCGACCAAATCGCGCATTCTCGGCGGACTGCCTCACTGGCAGCGCCAGCAAATTGTGCGCGTGGACCGCGAGCCGGAAATCCCCGCCGCCGCCGGGCTGCGGCGCCAGCTCGCGGCCCTCGCGGCGCGGCAGCTCCGCACTGCGTCGGCGCTGCTGATTTCCGACTACGGCTACGGCGCCACGGACGCGCGCCACGCCGCGCGGCTCCGCGCGCGGGTCCGTCGCCGGCGCGTGCCCGTCACCGCGGACTCGCGCTTCAACCTGATGAGTTACCGCGGCCTGACCGCCGCGACGCCCAACGAGCCGGAACTGGAAGAAGCCTTCCACCGGAAGATCGGCAACGACCTCGACGCGCTCCGCCGGCTCGGCCGCGCCGCGCTGCGCAAGCTTTCGCTCGAAGCGCTGCTGGTGACGCGCGGCCGCGATGGCATGGTGCTCTTCGAGCCGGGCCGCGCGCCCCGCGCCCTTCCCGTCTTCGGCTCCGACCAGGCCGTGGACGTCACCGGCGCCGGCGATACGGTTATCGCCGCGTTCACGCTGGCGCTCGCCGCGGGCGCGGATTTCTATTCCGCGGCGCAAATCGCCAACTGCGCCGGCGGGCTGGTGGTGATGAAGCGCGGCACCGCAACGGTGACGCGGCGTGAACTTGCGGAGGCCATCCGGAACGCGTGAGAAACAAAATCATTCCCCGCAATGAGGCCCGCGCGCTCGGCGAACGCCTGCGCCGGGAAGGTCGCCGCATCGCCTTCGCCAACGGCTGCTTTGACGTTCTGCACGTCGGCCACGTGCGTTATCTTCAGGGCGCGCGCGCCCAGGGCGACGTGCTCGTCGTGGGCGTCAACAGCGACCGCGCGGTGCGCGAACTGAAGGGCGAGGGACGCCCCCTCCTGCCGGAAGCCGCGCGCGCCGAACTCGTCGCCGCGCTCGCCTGCGTGGACTACGTGATTGTGTTCGACGAGCGGACGGCAGAGGCCATCCTGCGCGACCTGCGGCCGCACGTGCAGTGCAAGGGCACGGATTACTCCGCGGAGACCGTTCCCGAGCGCGACGTGATGCGCGAAATCGGCGGCGAGGTGCGCATCGTGGGCGACCCGAAGGACCATTCGACGCGCGAGTTGCTGGCCGAGATCGCCGCGCGCCTTCGCCCGCAGGGATAGAGCGCCCTCCGCGCGCCCGGAACCGGTTCGCATGACCTCTGACCGCCGCCGCTACCTGCTCGTCCGCCTCAGTTCGATCGGCGACATCGTCCACGCGCTGCCCGCCGCCGCCGCGCTCGCCGAAGCGTTTCCGGATGCCGAGCTCCACTGGGTGGTCGAGAAGCGCTTCGCGGTCCTGCTGCGCGGCAATCCGCACATCCGCCGCCTGATCGAACTCGACACGCTCGGCTGGCGGAAGAATCTGCTGGCCCCGACGACGCTCGGGGACTTCCTCGTCGGGTTCGCGGACCTGCGCCGCTTCACCTACGACGCCGCGCTCGATTTTCAGGGACTCTACAAGTCGGCGCTCATCGCGCGGCTCAGCCGGGCCCGCGAACGCCTCGGCTTCGCGGACCTCTGGCTGCGTGAGCCCGCCGCAGCCGTCTTCTACACCGACCATGTCGCGCCCCGCGGCCGCGAGCACGTCATCGAAATGAACCTGGCGCTGGCCGAGCGGCTCGGCGCGCGCGCCGGCCGCTGGCAGTTTCCCCTGCCGCGCACGGACGAAGATGACGCCTATGTGGAGCGCGAACTCGCGCGGCTCGGAGCGGAATCGTTTATCCTCCTCAACCCGGGCGGAGGCTGGATGAGCAAACGCTGGCCCCCGGAAAACTATTCCGGACTCATCCGGCGCCTGGCGGAAATTCTCAAACACCATTTCGTCCTCACCGGTTCGCCCGACGAAGAGGAGACGAACCGCCGCATCGTTCGCGAGAGCGCGTCCGCCCGCGCGCACTGCCTGCCGACGACACTCGTTCAGTCCATCGCGCTGGCGCGGCGCGCCCGTCTGTTTGTGGGCGGCGACACCGGACCGCTCCACCTCGCCGCCGCCGTCGGCACGCCGATCGTGGCGATCTACGGTCCCACGAGTCCCGCTCGCAACGGCCCGTTCTCGAAAGACGACATCGTGCTCTGGAATCGCGGTCCGATTCGTTACACGCGCCGCGCTTCCGCGCCCGCTTATCTGGAAGGCATCGGCGTCGAAGAAGTGACGCGCGAAGTTCTGCGGCGGCTGGAGAGAGCGCATGGATAAGAGCTTCTCCACCTGGGCTGCGCGCTGGCGGGTCCCGCTGGGTTTCGCGCTGGGAATCGCCTACCTCGTCTTCTGCCAGCCGACGTCCCGGCTGATGCTCTACGGCGGCGCCCTGGCCTTTGCGGGACTAGTCCTGCGCGCCTGGGCCGCGGGCCATCTCGACAAGAACCAGCAACTTGCCGCGAGCGGCCCTTACCGCTACACGCGCAACCCGCTTTATCTGGGAAGTTTTCTGATGGGTGCGGGCTTCGCGCTGGCGGGCAACCGATGGCAACTCGGCCTGGCCTTCCTCGTGTTTTTCCTGGCCATCTATGTGCCCGTGATGCGCCGCGAGGAAGCCGAACTGCGCGCGCTTTTTGGCGAGGCGTTCGACAGCTACGCGCGCGCCGTGCCGCCCTTCCTGCCCAGCGGGCGCCGCGCCCCGGCAAGCGGCGGGGCGTTCATGTGGCGGCGATACTTCCGCAACCGGGAATACCAGGCCGCGCTGGGCTTCGCCGCGGGTTTCGCGTTTCTCTTCGCCAAAACCCTGCTCGCCTGAGATGCAGGTTTCCCTTCCCCGCTTGCAGCGTTTAATCTGGAGAGGATGAAGTTTCGGTGCCGGGTGGCGCTCCTCGCCTGCGCGACGATGGCGGCCGCTGCCGCTGCGGCCGAGGAGCGCGCGCAGGCCGAACTGCCCTTCGCGCCGGGGGAGACACTCGTCTATGACGTCACCTGGTCCGTCTTTCCCGCCGGCGACGTCCAGGTGACGCTCGACCGCGCGGGCGAGGACTCGGCCGGACTCTTCGAGATCGTCACGACGGCGCGCTCGAAGGGCTTCGTGTCGCTGATTTTCCGCGTGGAGAATGAATTCCGCGCGCTCTTCGACCCGCAAACCCTCTGCTCGCGAAAAATTCTGAAAAAAATTCACGAAGGCGGGCGACATCGCGAGATGCAGATTCTTTTCGACGCGAAGGAAAAGGTCGCCGTCCTCGACGACCGCGACCTGACGAAACCCGGCCGGGCTCCCCGGCGCGCCGTCAACGATATTCCCGTCTGCGTCGCGGATGTGCTGACGGCGTTCTACGTCGTCCGGCGCCGGCCTCTGGAAGTGGGCGAAAGGCTCGTCATTCCCATCAACGACGGTTCGAAGACCCACGACGTCGTGGTGGAGGTCCAGGCGCGCGAGGAGATCGAGACGCCGCTGGGGCGGCACGCCGCGCTGCGCGTCGAGCCGAAAGTGTTCGGCACCCTCTACCGGCGCAAGGGCAGGATGCAGATCTGGTTCAGCGACGACGAGCAGCGGCTGCCGCTGCGCATCAAGGCGTGGTTGGCGGTCGGGGCGATTACGGGCACTCTGCGGTCAACCGGCAATTCCGCGTCCGCCGAGGAGGCCGCGCCGTGACGCGACACTCAAACCATGCGGTATTTTTCCGCGAGCAGCCGCTGGAAGCGCGGCCGGTAGATGAGGTCGTAGGTGGGGCCTTTGTCCGGAAAGAGATTCAGGGCGAACTGCCGCGTCGAGGCAACGAGATCGGAAGCTTCTTCGATCGGGATGTCCGACTGGCTGATGACCTGCATCACGAGGTTGACGACGATCTGAAGCCTCCGGACTTTTCGGGATTCTTCCCGGATTTCCGCCTCGCTCGCCATGCCACCCCCTCCCCCTCGCCCGGCGCGAAAGGTTTGAGTGCTCGCTTCAACCATTTATTATAAGCTGGGCCGCGGGCCGGAAGGCGGTGTTCCGGCTGGCCGGCAAAGGCGCCTCATGCCCCTCGAGAAACCGCAGAGCACGGCACGACCGGCCCCGCGGCGCGCGCGCCGCTGGCCGCGCATTCGCCAGCTGCTCTCCGAATCGCTCATCAATTTTTTCAATTCCGATTCGCTGATGGTGGCCGCCTCGATCGCCTACCACAGCCTGCTCTGCATTTTCCCCTTCCTCCTCCTGCTGCTCGGTCTGGGCGGCCTCTACATTCAGCATTTCGATCTCGCCGAGCGCCTCGCCATCGTGCTCGATCGCGCGCTGCCCATGAGGCCCGACTTCATCCTTCAGAACGTCCAGGGCATCACTCGCGCCTACGGGCGGATCACGCTGATTTCCGTGGCGCTGCTGCTGTGGAGTTCTTCGGGAATTTTCATGCCGGTGGAAAAAGCGCTGAACCGCGCGTGGGAAGTCGAGCAGGAGCGGTCCTGGTGGCGGCGACGCCTGCTGGCGCTGGAGATGGCGGTCGTTCTGGGATTTCTCATCCTCGTTTCGACCGGCTTGCTCGGCGTGAACGTTTTCATCCACAACTGGCTTCGCCAGCGCGCGTTGTTCCTTCCCTCCCCTTTTCTCGAGATCAGTTATCACGCCGCCATCATCGCCGTCACGTTCAGCATGTCGCTGGCGATGTTCATCATTCTGTTCGAGCGCCTTCCGAACCGGCCGCTGCGCTTTCGGGAAGTCCTGCCCAGCGCGCTTTTGACGGCGCTTTTTTGGGAGGCCGCGCGGTCGGTCTTCACGCTCCTGCTGGCCCGCTTCAGCTACCGGCACATTTACGGTTCCATCGGCGCGGTCGTCGCGCTGATGACCTGGGCTTACATTTCTTCGGTGGTCGTCCTGTTCGGCGCTCAGGTGTCGAGCGCGCTCTACCGCAGCCTTTACGGAAACTCGAAGGAGAATTCCGCCGAGCCCTCGCCGGACTCCGCGGACGCGCGCGCGTAAGTCTGCACGACGACCTTTCCGTTTCGCCATTCGACGCTGACCGCGCCGTCCCGGTCCGTGCGAAAGACGCGCGCGTCGCGGAGCTTGAGGCGGTCGAGGAGCGCCGCGTCGGGACGGCCGAAACGGTTGCCGGCTTCCACGCTGATGATCGCCAGACGCGGCCGAACGCGCTCCAGAAACCCCTCACTCGATGAGGCCGCAGAACCCTGACGCGCTACTTTCAGCACCGGCGCTTCCACTCGCGCGCCGCTCGCGAGCAGTTCGCGCTCGACCCGGGCGCCGATATCTCCCGCGAACAGCATCGCTCCGCCCGTCCCGGAAATCCTCAGCACGACCGTTTCATCCCCGGCTCGCTTCGGCGGCTCGCGCTCCGCGCGCGGCCAGAGAATCTCGACCTGGGCTCCGCCGAGCTCCATCGCGTCTCCGGCGGCAATCGCCCGCGAGCGCGTCCGGCGCGAAAGGGGCGCGAGCGGCGGCGCCCCCAGGCCGGGCCACCACACTTCGCCCACCACAAAATTGCCCAGGACGGCCTGCATGCCGTCGAGAGACTCCTCGGCGCGCGGGAAGACCACGACGTCGATCCGCTTCAGGCCGCGGGACCAGAGGTAAGGCGAAACGAGATCTTCTCCGGGGTCCCAGCGGCGGCCGCGAAATGCCCCCTGGCGTGCGCTCACGGCGCGCGAGCCGCACGCGCCCACCAGCATCGTCGTCCGGTCGGGCAGCACGGCGAACAAGGCGTCCGCGCCGCCGCAATCGAGCACGGTCAGCTCCACCGCCCCGCGGGGCAGGCGCGGCGGAAAGGGATGAATGGAAATGAGCAGGAGAAAGAGCGCTCCGGTCGCGAGCGCCGCCTGAAAAATCCGTCGGGCGCGGCCGAGCGCCAGCGCCGCGGAAATCAGCGACACGATGAATCCCGCCGAAACCCCGCCCGGGGGCTCGGGAACTCGAAACGAGAGCAAAGCGGGCAGGCCGGAAAGCTCGGTCAAGGAGAGAAGCGACTCCGTCAGCGCCGCGAGCAGGCGTCCCGGCCATTCCGCGAGAGCGGGAGAAACCGCGGTCAGCGCCATCGTGGGCAGCGCGGCCGCGAGCAACGCGGTCATCAGCGGCATGGCCAGGGCGTTCAGTCCCACACCGACGAGCGTGACGCGGTGGAACGTCTCCGCCATCGGCAGCATCAGCCCGAGCTGAACAACGGCTGAAAACAAGACCGCGTTCGCGATCCAGACCATCACCCAGGCCGGCGAGACGATGCAGGCGCGCGCCCACCCCGGCCGGTCCTTCAGGAACCGCGCGCGCCGCCGGAGCGCTTCCACGAGGGCGCGCAGGTCGAGCCGCCACTGGGCCGCGCGGGGCTCGAGCGTCGCGTCGCGGCCGAGGTCGTCCAGTTGCCCGAGCGCCTGCCGGAAGGGCTCGGTGGTGCGCTGGAGGATCGGCACCGCCAGTCCCGCGATAATCAGCACCGCGGCAAACGACATTTGAAAACCCGTCTCGAACAGCCACGCGGGCCGCGCAGCCAGCAGGACGAGCGCCGACGCGCCGATGGCGTTCAGCGCGGCTTGTTCGCGGTCGAGAAAACGCGCCAGCAGATAGGCGAAGATCATGAGCGTCGCCCGCAGCGTGGGCGCGCGCTGCTCGACGAGCATCGCGTAGCCGAGCAGAAACGCGATCAGCAACCCGGCCTTCCAGAAGTCCCCGAGCGGCAGCAGCCGCAGGACGCCGCCCACAACCAGCGCCAGCAGCCCGACGTGCAGTCCGGAAATCACCAGCAGATGGTAGAGTCCGGTGCGGCGAAAGTTTTCCACGGTCTCGGAATCGAGCGAGGTCCGGTCGCCAAGCAGCGCGGCCTTGAGCACCGCGCCGTAACGCCCGGCCGCCGACCAGGGCCGGAAGACCGCGTCGAGCCCGGCGGCCAGTCGGCGGCGCAAATCACGGAACGGCCGGCCGAAGTCCGCGCGGCCGGGTCCCAGCTTTTCGACGAGGAACGGGCTCGCCACCGTACCGACCCAGTAGAGGTCCTGCGTGTCCTCCATCCAGCGGCGGAAGTCAAAACTGCCCGGGTTCCGATAGACGCGCGGGCGGTGGAGCCGCGCAAGGACTCGGATGCGGTCGCCTTCCTCGAGCGCCAGCGTGTCGGCATGGTCCATTGCTTCTTCATCGAATGGAGTCTGGACGCGCAACCGGATTTTTCCGCTCGCGGCGCGCGTCTGGCGCGCGAATTCCAGACGCTCGGCGGCGAGATCGAATTGCATCCCGAACGGCGTGCGTTGCGGCGCGGAGACGAGCCGGCCTTCCAGCCGCGCCGGGTCCGGGAAGTCGTGTTCGGCGCCCGCGAGGTGGCGGACGTGATGGGGCGGGAAGCGGAACTCGAACAGCCGTCCGGCCGCCGAGCCCGCGAAGAAAAATCCCGCGAGCGCCGCGAGCGCTGCGGCGCCGCGAAGGCCGAAGCGAAGCAGCAGAAGTCCCGCGAGCATCGTGCCGGGAGCAAGCGCCAGCGGCCACGCAGGGCTGGTTGAGGCGAGGAAATCGGCGCGGGAGGCGGCAATCCCCAGCGCGAAGCTCGCGGCGACCAGAAGCAGCGGGCTTTTGAATGTCTCGCTTACGCGTTTCGCGTCAGGCGCGCCAGGCATTCGATGTGGTAAGTCTGGGGGAAGAGGTCAAACAATTCAACCGATTCGAGCCCGTAACCGTGGGCGAGAAGAAAGGCGAGGTCACGCGCCAAAGTCGGCGGGCTGCAGGAAACGTAGTGCACGCGCCGCGGCCGCGAGCGCAGCAAAAGCTTGAGCGTCGCGACGCCCGCGCCGGCGCGCGGCGGGTCGAGGACGACGAGGTCGGGCTCGCCGCGCGCGAAGCGGCGCAGATAATCGTGGGCGCTCTGCGCCACGACGCGCACGTTGGCGAGCGCGTGCGCGCGCGCGTTCTCGCCGAGGTCCGCCGCGGCGCGCGGGTGGAGCTCGACGCCCGTCACATTCCGGAACCGCCGCGCCAGCGGCAGCGTGAACAGTCCCACGCCCGCAAAAAGGTCCAGCGCGAACTCGCCGCCTTCCGCCTCCGTGGCTGCGGAAACGAGCGCGGGCAACAAATATCGCGAGGCCTGGAAAAAGGCTCCCGCGCTGACGCGGTAGCGGAACTCACCCACCGCGTACTCGAGCGCCGGTTCACCCCACGTTGTGAGTGTTCTTCTTTCCTCGCGCGCCACGCCGACGATCCCTGCGCCGCTCGCGAGCAGGTCTTTGGCCAGCGCTTCGGCGGCGTCGTCCGGCAAATGGCCGCGCAGCGTCACCACCACGCGCTCGTCGCGGTCGTCCGCGAGCGCTTCGAGCTCGGTGACGCCCTCCAGCCGCTCGGACCATTCAGGGCGTCGCAACACGGCGAGCAGCGCGTTCAGGCGCGGAGAGAGAATCCGGCACTCTTCGATTTCCACCAGCCGGTGCGATTCGGCTTCGAAAAAACCTAGCTCCGCGCCGCCGTCCTCGAGCCGCGACACTTTGAACTGAGCCTGATTGCGATAGTTCCACGGCGGGCCGGCGCGCGCTTCGATTCTCTCCTCCCAATGAATCTTTCCGAGGCGTCGAAGCGTTTCACGCAGGATTTCGCCCTTGGCGGCGAGCTGGCCCTCGTAACCGAAATGCTGGTAATGGCAGCCGCCGCAGCGAGCGAAATAGGGGCAGGGCGGCGCGACGCGCGCGGCGGCGGGCTCGAGGACGCGCAGGGCGCGCGCCTGCACAACGCCCTTCGCGTCGCGAACGGTCTCGACCTCCAGCCGTTCTCCGGGAAGCGCGAAGGGAACCAACACGGTGCGGCCCCGCGCATGTCCGAGCGCCGCGCCGCCGTACACGAGTTTTTCAGCCACGATCTCGAAGGACAGGCAAAACCATCCCGATTTGAAATTTCAAATTTCAAATCACAAAGAAAAAGACCGCGATCTGTAACCTGAAATCTCCGATTTCCAATCTTAAAGATAGAACAGGCTCAGACGCGGCACGCCGAAGTGCTCGAACAGGCGTTTCTTCAGGAACTGGCGCTCCAGCGATTCAATCTGCGCCGCGGTCATGCGGCGGCGCGAGGAGGCGAGCCCGCGCTCCACCTCGCGACGCAACTCCGCCAGCTTCTCCACGGAGGCCGCGCGCGTCAGCGCCGCGGAAAGTTTCTCCTCCGCCGCCGTCAGCTGGTCTTCCATTTCGCGCAGGTTGGCGAGGTCGGGCGCGAGGCGCGCGCCGATTTCCGCCACTGCGCGCGCCGATTCGCGCAGGTCGGAAGCGAGGACCGCCTGCTCGGCCTGCGCCGCGCGCTCCGCCGCGCGCTCGAGCGCCTGGTGATTCCGCTCGAAGAATTCTTTCAGCTCCTCGACGGAAAACGGCGCGGCCGCCGCGGGCGCGGCTTCCGCGGCCGGCGGCGCGCCGGTTTTCATTTCCTCCGCCGCCTGCAGCACTTCCTGCGTGCAGTAGGCGAGGCTGTTCACGCGCTGAAATTTCCGCGGGCGCGCATGGAACTTCTCGAACGCGCGCTCGATGCCCGCCAGCACCGCTTCGAGCGGCAGGCCCGCCTCTTTCCACGATTCAATGAGCGCCCAGTCGAGCGGCGAAAGCAGCGAAGGCGTTCCGCGCGAGCGCCGGTAACACTCTTCGATCTCGGTGAAATAGTTGAAGTAATTTTCCAACGATCGAAGCCTACTTCGGGGTGCCGCGCCGCGAGGCGAAGTTGCGCTCGTAAAGGATCCGCAGGCCTTCGAGCGTCAGCGCCGGGTCCACGGGCGGGCGGTGTTTGGAGGCCGGCGCGACGAGCGAAGCCTGTCCTCCGGTCGCGACGACTTTCGTTTTCGGGCCGAGGACTTCGATCAGCCGGTCGAGAATTCCGTCCACGAGGCCGACCGAGCCGTAAAACAGGCCCGACTGCATGCTCGCCACCGTATTCGTGCCGATCACGCGCTCGGGCTCGCGCACGTCCACGCGCGGCAGCCGCGCCGCGTGCTGGAAAAGCGCCTCCGAGGAAATCCCCAGGCCCGGCGCGATGACGCCGCCGAGGTATTCGCCCTTTTCCGAAATCGCGTCGAAGGTGATGGCCGTGCCGAAGTCCACCACCACACACGGCCCGCCGTATTTTTCGAAAGCCGCCACGCTGTCCGCGATGCGG
The DNA here is from genome assembly GCA_964556705.1 of uncultured Acidobacteriota bacterium. GTDB lineage: Bacteria > Acidobacteriota > Terriglobia > UBA7540 > UBA7540 > CAZKXX01. Next base: position 47,084 of record CAZKXX010000008.1, on the reverse strand, counting down.
TCCGCGCCCACTTCCTGCGGGTTGTCGTAATGGATCGGCATGCCGGTGCGCGCGCCGGGGCCGAGAAAGACCGCGGTCTGCCGGAAATATTTCTGCGCCATCTCTTCGAGCGCGGCGTTGAGCGGCGGCACGACGCTCGCCACCATGATGCCGGCCACCTGCTCGGGCCGGAAGCCGTCCAGCTCAAACAGATTCAGCGCCAGCACGCCGAACTCGTCCGCCGTCTGGCGTCGGTTCGTCGAAAGGCGCCACTGCGCCTTGAGCGTCTTGCCCTCGAAGACGCCGAGCACCGTATTCGTGTTGCCCACATCGATGACGAGGAGCATAAGAAGCTTTCAGCCGTCAGCGGTCAGCCGCCAGCTTTTGGCGAACGTCAGCCTGCCACGCTTCCGATGGGGCCCGCTCGCTGAGAGCTGATGGCTGAAAGCTGACCGCTTCTTCATTTTACTTCCACAATCTCTCCCGACAACAACAACTCTTCCCGGCCGTCGGCGCGGCGGACGCGCAGCGCGCCGGAAACGTCGAGTCCCGCCGTCACGGCCGGAAACTCCCCCGAACCCGTCTTCACGCGCACGCGCTTCGCCTCGGCGAAGGTCGAAGCGGCGGTCCAGCGGCGGACGATGGCCGGCGCGCCTTCGTCGAGCAGCAGGTGATATTTCCGCTCCAGTTCCTTGAGCAGCGCCACGAGAATCTGCGCGCGGGAATAGACGCGCTTTCCTTCGAGGCGCAGCGAGGTCGCGACCTCTTCCAATTCCTCGGGCAGCGCCCTGTGGTTGACGTTCACGCCGATGCCGATGACAACGGCGTGCAGCCGGTCGGTTTCCGCTTCCATTTCGGTCAGGATCCCGCAGACTTTTCTGCCGTTCACCAGCACGTCGTTCGGCCAGCGGATATCCGCGGGAAGTCCGGTAACGGTCGAAATCGCCTGATGCGCGGCGACGCCGGCCATCAACGTCAGCACGGGCGCGACGACGGGCGCGAGCGGCGGCCGCAGCAGGACCGAGAGATAGATGCCGCTGGTCATTTCCGAGTACCACGCGCGGCCCAGGCGTCCGCGCCCCGCGGTCTGCTCCTCGGCGAGCACCACGGTGCCGTGCTCGGCGCCTTTCGCCGCCAGTTGCATCGCCGCGCTGTTCGTCGAATCGGTCTTGAAATAGTGGACGATGCGGTGGCCGATTTCGTTGTCGCCCAGTTCGGGACGAATCAGCGCGGGCGCCAGAATATCCGGCAGCTTCTTCAACTGGTATCCGCTCGACGGATGCCCCTTGATGTCCACGCCGAGCGTGCGAAGCTTTTCGATGTACTGCCACACGGTCGAGCGCGTCACGCCGATTTCGCTTGCGATCTTCGGGCCGGGCACCACCACCGTCGCGTTCTTCACCAGCAGCGCTTTGAGCTTTTCGTTTTTGCGGTCCGTGGTTCCGGTGTACTTGGCGCGCTCTGGCGGCGCTCTCTGACGGCCGCAAGTCGGCGCTCAAAGAGCGCCGCTACAGGGGCTCGATCAGAAAATGAATGTCCGCGGCGGGCGCCGAGTGCGTCAGCGCTCCGACGGAGACGGCATCCACGCCGGTTTCCGCATAAGCGCGGATATTTTCCGACGTGACGCCGCCGGAAACTTCCAGTCTGGCGCGGCCGCGCGCGCGCTCGACGCAGGCGCGGACTTGCTCCGGCGTCATGTTATCGAGCAGCACCCAGCCGGCGCCGGCGTTGAGAGCTTCCTGCAACTCTTCCAGACCGCGCACTTCCACTTCGACGGGAACGCCCGCGGGCCGCCCGGCGAGGGCGCGTTCGACCGCGGCGCGCACCCCGCCCGCCAGCCGCAGATGATTGTTCTTGATAAGAATGCCGTCGTGCAAGCCGAAGCGATGATTTCTCCCGCCGCCCGTCCGCACAGCGTATTTTTCCAGCGCGCGCAGGCCGGGGAGAGTTTTTCGCGTGTCGAGGAGTTCGGTCGGCAAACCTTCGAGGCGGCGTTTCAGCGCGCGCGCGAGCGTCGCGATGCCGCTCAGGTGCTGGAGGAAGTTGAGCGCCACGCGTTCGCCGGCGAGCAGCGCGCGCGCCGGGCCGGAAGCGGCGGCGAGCGCCGTTTTCGCCGCCACTTCCGCGCCTTCCGCGGCGCGCGGCTCCCACGCGACGGACTCGTCGAGCGCGCGAAAGACTTCTTCGGCCACGGGCAGACCGGCGACGACGAGCAATTGCTTGGAAAAAAAAGTTCCGCGAGCGCGGGCGGTTTCAGGAATCGTCAGGCGGCTGGTGAGGTCGCCTGAGCCCAAATCCTCTTCGAGGGCGCGGCGGACGAGCGCCCGCAGCGCCTCCGGCGCGAGCCCCGCGATTTCGACCGAAGCCGGCGGGCGCGAGGACGTGGCCACGGCTCAACCCAGCCTTTCGAGGGATTCGACGACCTTGCGCAGGTGTTCGGCGAGCTCCGCGTGCCGCGCTTCGACGCCGCGCACCACCTCGCGCGGGGCGCGCTCCGTGAACTGCTTGTTCGAGAGATGCGCCTTCGCCTGCTCGAGCTGGCGCTCGAGCTTTTCTTTTTCCTTCAGCAGCCGTTTTCGCTCGGCGTCGTGGTTGACGCGCTCTTCGCTCACCAGACGCGCGTCGAACGCCGCCGCGTGTCGCACGCCGACGGCTTCTCCCGCCAGCCGCCCGCGCGTAAATTCCAGCGCGGAAAGCGCCGCCAGCCGCAGGATGCTCGACTCATGGGCGTGAAACAGGTCGAGCAGCCGCACGTCTTCGCTCGCCACCTGCGCCCGCGGCTTCTGCTTTTGCAGCCCCAGTTCCGCCTTGGCGTTGCGCGCCGCGACGATGAGCTCCTGGACGATTTCGAACTGCTTCTCCGCCACCTCGTCCGAGGCGCGCGGGCTGGCGCGCTCGAACCGCTCGAGCGAAATCGAAGGGCGCTGCGACGCGCGCGGCAGGCGATGCCACAGCTCCTCGGTGATGAAGGGCATGAACGGATGCAACAGGTGAAGCGACGCGTCGAACACACGGACCAGGTTCGCCCACGCCGCGGGCGCCGCCTCGGCGGACTTTCGGGTCGCCGCGCCGCCATCGGGCTGCGAAGAATCGCCGCTGTCCCCGGAAGTAATTTCCGGCTTCACCCATTCCAGGTACCAGTCGCAGAAATCGTGCCAGAAGAAGTGATAGACGGTCTGCGCGGCCTCGTGGAAGCGGTAGTGCGCGAGCGCGTCGTTCACCTGCCGCGTGGCCGCGGCGAGACGCGAAAAGATCCAGCGATCGGCGAGTTCCATTTCCGGCGCGCCCGGCACGCGCTCGAAACCGTTGTCGGAGGCGGTCTCGCGCATCCGCCCCAGCGCTTCGCGGTGCGATTCGGAGAGCTTTTCGAGGTTCATCAGGATGAAGCGCCCGGCGTTCCAGATCTTGTTCGCAAAATTCCGGTTCGCTTCGATCTTGTCCACGCTGAAGGCGATGTCGGTCCCGGGTGCGGCGCTCACCGCCAGCGCGAAGCGCACGGCGTCCGTGCCGTATTTTTCGGTCACTTCGAGCGGGTCAATCACGTTCCCCCTGGTTTTCGACATCTTCTGCTTTTCGGCGTCGCGGACGAGGGCGTGAATGTAGAGCTCGCGGAAGGGGACGTCGTTCATGAACTTCAGGCCCATCATGATCATCCTCGCGCCCCAGAAGAAGAGGATGTCGAAGCCCATGATCATCAGGTCGTTCGGATAGTAGCGGGCGAGGTCGGGCGTCTTTTCCGGCCAGCCGAGCGTCGCGAACGGCCAGAGCGCCGAGCTGAACCAGGTGTCGAGGACGTCGGTCTCGGCGCGCAACGCGGCGGTCTTGCACTTCGGACAGGCCGACGGAGTCTCGCGCGCCACAATCGCTTCGCCGCAACCGTCGCAGTACCACACGGGCAGCCGGTGGCCCCACCAGAGCTGCCGTGAGACGCACCAGTCGTGGATGTTATACATCCAGTCGAGGTAAATCTTGCGGTAGTTCTCCGGCACGATGCGGATGCGGCCGTCTTCGACCGCGCGGATGGCGGGCGCGGCGAGCGGCTTCATCTTCATGAACCACTGCGTGGAAAGCAGCGGCTCGACCACCGTCTTGCAGCGCTGGCAGGTGCCGACGGCGAGCGTGTACTCCTGGATTTTTTCGAGCAACCCCTGCTCGCGCAGGTCCTCGACGACGGCGGCGCGCGCTTCGTAACGGTCGAGCCCTTTGTAGGGGCCGGCTTCTGCCGTCATGCGCGCTTCGGCGTCGATGACTTCCACGCTCGGCAGGTTGTGCCGCCGGGCGATCTCGAAGTCGTTCGGATCGTGCGCGGGCGTCACCTTCACGGCGCCCGTGCCGAACTCGGGGTCCACGAACTCGTCGGCGACGATGGGAATCACGCGCTTGAGAAGCGGCAGTAAGACTTTCTTGCCGACCGCCGCGCGGTAGCGGTCGTCGTGGGGATTCACGGCCACGGCCGTATCGCCCAGCATCGTCTCCGGGCGCGTCGTCGCCACCGTCAGGTAGCCCGAGCCGTCCTCGAAAGGATATCGGATGGTCCACAGATGGCTTTGCCGCTCTTCGTGGACCACTTCCAGGTCGGAGACCGCCGTGCCGCAGCGCGGACACCAGTTGACGATGTACTTGCCGCGATAGATGAAGCCCTCTTCGTAGAGGCGCACGAAAACTTCCAGCACGGCGCGCGAATAGGCGTCGTCCATCGTGTAGCGGTCGCGCGTCCAGTCCACTGACGCGCCCAGCCGCTCCATCTGCCGGCGAATCGTCCCGCCGTTTTCTTCTTTCCAGCGCTTGCACCGCTCGACGAATTTTTCCGGGCCGATCTTCAGCCGTTCGAGGCGTCCCGCCCGCCGCCAGTCGCTCACCGTGGCTTTGGGATCGTCCTTCAGCGCCTCGCGGCCCAGCTCCTGCTCGACGATCATCTGAGTGGCGATCGAGGCGTGGTCGGTGCCGGGCAGCCACAGCACGTCCTGGCCGCGCATCCGATGCCAGCGCATCAGGATGTCGATTTCCGTGTGCTCGAGCATGTGCCCCATGTGCAAGGAGCCGGTGATGTTGGGCGGGGGAATCGTGAGGCAGAAGCGCGGGCGCGAAGGGTCGCCGGAGGGGCGGTAAAGCTGCTGCTCAACCCAGGCACGCGCCCACTTCGGCTCGATTTCGTCCGGGGAATAGACCTTGGGGATCTCGCGTTCCACGCGCCCTCGCTCCCAGCCGCGCCCGCAAAAGGCTTGAAATCAAACTACTATAACGGCAGGGGGAGGGTGAGTCAAATTCGGCGGGCCGTCCTGGTCGGGGTGAGTCCGCCGGTGCGACGAACGCCTGCCCCGGCTGCAAGGACTCTGGACTGAGAAACTGAAAGCAAGGGGTTGGGAGCTGGCGGTCAGGGACTGGCAAGGAGCGAAGAACTGGCGAGAAACGGCGGTTTACGGATTTCCGCCGGCTTCGGTGTTCAGGTCGGCGAGGATTTCGTCAGTGAGCCGGTTGGCCATTTCTTCGACGGTGGCCGCGGGCAGCGCCGGCGGAGACATTTTGACGACCACGCGATGGACGATCGAATAGATCCAGTTGCGGTCGAAGACGGGGCCGGAGGGCGCGATTTCGGGTTCGGCTTCGACGGGTGTGGCGGCCTCCTCGCCCGGAGCAAAGCGCACGTGGCCGGAGGCGGCGTCGGTGAGCGAGTAGCTGTCGAGCGAGCTGGCGGCCACTTCCTCTTGCGCCGCGGCTTCCGCCGATTCCAGCACCGAGCGCGGCTCCTGCTCGGAAGCCGTGAATTCGTCGCTTAGGATGGGCTCGGCGATTTCCACCGGAGCTCGGAAGACCATGGTCTGCTCGGGCGGCGGCTCGGGCTCGGCTGCGGGAGCTTCGCCGAAGGCCGGCTCGGCCGCGAGCGGGACTTCATCAATCCGCGCGGGGGGCTCGGGTGCGGCCTGTTCCTGCGCCCAAGGCGACTCGAAAGTGGACGGTCCGGCGGCAGGGGCCGCTTGCGGCGCGCTCTCGGCGGGCATGAACGTGTCAAAACCTGCGGGCGCGGCGGGTTCTTCGAAGGCCGTATCGCCAAAGGCCACGTCGGCCGAAATCGGTCCCACATCGTCGGTTTGCTGGAACGTTCCGACGACGGGCTCCTCATCCACCGGCTCGTTGACGAGGGAAGATTCCGGCAGGGGCGGAGGAGGCGGCGCAGCTTGGGGGGCTGCCGCTTCCGACTGCGCCAGGAAGCGGTTGACCGTCGAAACCAGTTCTTCCTGGTCGAAGGGGTCCACGGCCGAGCGTTTCTGGATGGTGCCGTTGGCGCCCGCGCGGCGGCCGCGCGTCTCGTCGTAGGGCTCGATTTCGCTGAAGATGAGGACCACGGGAACGTGGGCCAGTTCCGCCGAGTTCTTCACAAACTCGCAGACTTCGTAGCCGTCTTTGCCGGGCATGGAGACGTCGGCGAGCACCAGCAGGGGTTTGACCTGCGGGAGCTTCTTGATGGCCGCGACGCCGTTCGAAACGGTCACGACCTCAAGCCCTTCCCCGGTCAGGATCCCCTTGGCCTTGTTCTGAATGCTCGGGCTGTCGTCCGCGACCAGGACGGTGCGTCCCACGCCGTGCCTCCGGATGTTGGTAGCCGACCGAACTCGCTGACAGATACCACTTTGGGCGGGCGAAGTCAAGGAACAAACGTTTGCGGATCACAGGGTTGCGAAAGACTGGAGGGGCAAGGCGCGCTTTGGGAAGCGGGGAGTGTTATAGAACCAATCAACACGCGACCGCTTGATGCTCGGTGGGGCAATCGGGGCCCGCAAGCCCCGGCCCGGCGTCCGGCCCCCGGGGCGAATCTCAACGTTTGAAGTACGAACGCTGGTCTGTCAGGGTTCGGGCTGCCCGGGTTCCTGCGGAGGCGTTTCGGACGAGCCTTCAGCGCCGTCGCCGGGGGGCGTGGCGGGAACGGGCGTGCCCTCTTTCAGCGCCTCCTGGCCCACCGGCTTGACGACCAGCGTTCCGGTGCCCCCGACGCTTTCGGTCGGGGGCGTCGTGGCCACTTCAACTCCCTCGGGCGGCGGCATGCCGAGCCGCACCGGGCCGCGCCGCGTCATGCTGGTGTTCGGCGCGCTCGAAAAGATGCCGCCGATGCGTTGCAGGATATCGCGGCGGCGGCGCGAGTATTTGTGCGCGTCGGCCTCGGCGCGGGCCAGCATGGCTCGCGTGGGCGTGGGAATGGGTTTCTCAAGATGGTTCAGCCGCTCTTTGGCCGATTCGGCGCGCGGGCTGAGCGGATGCTCGGTGATGACGCGCGCGTAGTAGTGGGAAGCCGCGTCGGGGGCGCGAAGCCGCTCGAGCGTCTGGCCCAGAAGCCAGAGGGCATCGTCGGCGCGGCTGAAGTTGGGATAGCGGACGGCGATTTCTTCGAACCGCGCCTTGGCCGCCCGGTTCGCCCCCCGCTGGAAATACAGGCGCGCGATGCCGAACTCGCCCTGCGCCAGCACTTCCTGCACCTGGCGGAGCCGGGCCTTGACGCGCGGCATCAGCGGGTTGTCCGGATACTTCAGCAGAAACTCTTTCAGTTCGGCTTCCGCCATCTTGGCTTCGCTGCGGTCGCGGTCGGGCTTGCCCATCATCCGGAAGCGCGCCAGCGCCGCCTTGTACTGCGCGTCAGGCGCCTCGGGCGCCGTCGGGAAGAAGGTGATGAAGTCCTTGTACTCGGCTTCGGCCTGGGTGAGTCCGGAGACGCCGCCCTCGTTGTAGTACGAGTCGGCAATCGCCAGCTTCGCTTTGGCCAGGAATTCGCTGTCGGGATAGGTGTTGATGAGCGTCTGAAGCGTCAGCCGGCCGACCTCGTACCGCCCGCGGTCAATTTCGTGCACGGCGCGTTCGTAGAGGACTTTGTCCGGCTGCTCGCCCGGGTCGAGCGGTTCCATCTGCGCGCGGTTGCGCCGGAAGAGGCATCCGGAAAGAATGAGGACACCGAGGAAAACAACCAGAAGCCTGACGACTGGAGATTTAGGAATCAAACCTTGTGTTCCCACGTTCGGATTGAATCTTTCGAGGCGCCCCGTTCGCTAGGCCGTGGAACTGACGCGGGCCGTGGCCGCGCGCCGGACCATCTCCTCGAGCCTCGCCCGAGGGTCGCCACTCTTCTTAAAGATGGAAGAACCGGCCACGAGGATGTCCGCCCCGGCGCGGACCAGCTCTTCCAGGTTTTCGAGCCCCACGCCGCCTTCGACTTCCAGCGCGAAATCGAGCCGGCGCGAAGCGCGCAGATCCGCCGCGGCGCGAAGCCTGGCCACGCTCGACGCCACAAACGGCCGTTCTTCCAGCCCGGCGTCGGCGGTGAGCAGCGTCACAAAATCGAGGCTGTCGAGCACGCCGCCGATGGCTTCGAGCGGCGTGGCCGGGTTGAGCGCCGCCCCCACCTTGGCGCCGCGCGCGCGAACCTCTTCAACGGCGCGATGGAGTTGCGGCGTGGCCTCGGCGTGCACGGCCACGCGGTCGGCGCCGAGGTCGATGAATTCCGCCGCGTACCGCTCGGGGCGCTCGACCAGCAGGTGAACCTCGAGCACCAGGTCGGTGGCCTTGCGCAGGCTTTTCAGCACCGGCTGGCCTACGGTGATGTCCGGGGCGAAGTGCCCGTCCATCACGTCCACGTGCACCATCGTCGCGCCCGCCGCCTGGATGGTCTGCAAGGCCTCACCCAAACGGGCGAAGTCCGCCGCCAGCAAGGAAGGCGCAATCAAAGCCATAAAAGCGTGTCCTCACGGGGCCGCACGACCCCGTGAGGCACATCCTTTAGGCTACCACATCTCGCGGGATTCCAGTAGGGGCGCGCGGCCGCGGCGCGTCACCCCCGCGGGAGGTTTCAAAACCGGACCTTCTTCAGGTATGCGATGGACTGCTTGATCTGCTCCGGCGCGCTGGAGCTCTCGTCTTCCACGAAGTAATGCGTCACGCCCACATCGGCGCAGGCAGCGAGCGTCTTCGGCCAGTCAATCTGGCCCGTGCCGAGCGGGACGTTCCACTCCGTCGGCGTGGGCTTGAAGTCGCCGAGCGGCCGGTCTTTTTCGATGTCCTTGAGATGAACGAGCTTCGTTCGTCCGGGATATTTCCGCAAGTACTCGGCCGGGTCCACGCCCGCGCGCTTCACCCAGAAAAGGTCCAGTTCGAAGAAGACGAGCTCCGGGTCCGATTCCTGGATGAAGATGTCCATCGCCGTCGAATCGCCGACGGGTTTGAACTCCGCGTCGTGGTTATGAAACGCGAAGCGGAAACCCGCTTCCTGAAGTTTCTTGCCCCAGGCGTTGAACTCCCCGGCGACGCGTTGGCACCCTTCCGCGTCCTTTCGGCGCTGCTCGCCGACCCATGGACAGAGGACGTAATCGGGCTTGAGAACTTTGGCTTCGGCGACGATCTGGTCGAACTGGTTGCGAAAACGGTTGTCGTCTCCGCCGTGCATGCCGGTGCACTTCAGCCCCGCCTGGTCGAGCTGCTTCTTGAATTCGGCGGCGGAGAGGTTGTAGAAGCCCGCGGTCTCGACGTCGGTGTAGCCCGCGTCGCGAATGTGCTTGAGCGAGCCCGGAACGTCTTTGGCAAGTTGCGCCCGCAGGCTGTAGAGCTGAATCCCAAACGGCCCGGTGAACGAGCGGTGATGCTCGGGCGCGGCCGCCGCGGCCCACCCGAGCGCGCCGGCGTGGGCCAGCTTCGAACCGAAGATTGCGGCCCCCATCGTGCCTAGAAATGCGCGTCGTGAACTCATCGTTTTTGCCTCCCTCACGCCATGGCTTTCACAGGTCTGAATGCGGACGGTGGGATTATGCCACAGGGCCGCCCGGCCGTGCTCCGGTTCGTGATCGTGGGTCGAATGGGCGGCCGACTCACGCCAGAATCTTTGTCACCACGTCGCCGGCGACGTCCGTCAGGCGATGGTGCCGCCCCTGGTATTTGAAAGTCAGGCGCGTGTGGTCGATACCGAGGCAATGGAGGATGGTGGCCTGAAGGTCGTGGACGTGGACGGGATCGGAGACGATGTTGTAGCAGAAGTCGTCGGTCTCCCCGAGCGTGAAGCCGCGACGGATGCCGCCGCCCGCCAGCCACATCGTGAAGCAGCGCGGATGATGATCGCGGCCGTAGTTGGTGGGCGTCAGCTTGCCCTGGCAATAGACGGTGCGGCCGAACTCGCCGCCCCAGACGACCAGCGTGTCGTCGAGCATGCCGCGCTGCTTGAGGTCGAGCACCAGCGCCGCCGAAGGCTGGTCCACTCCGCGGCATTGCAGCGCGATGTCGCGCGGCAGGTCGGCGTGCTGGTCCCAGCCGCGGTGGTAAAGCTGGATGAAACGCACGCCGCGCTCCGCCAGCCGCCGCGCCATCAGGCAGTTCGCCGCGTAGGTCCCCGGCCGGCGCGAGTCCGGACCGTAAAGCTCAAAGATGTGTTCGGGCTCGTCCGAGAGGTCCGTCAGCGCGGGCACCGAAGTTTGCATCCGGTAAGCCATCTCGTACTGCGCGATGCGCGTCGAGATTTCGGGATCGCCGAAAGCTTCGTAGCGCAGGCGGTTGATGGCGCCCACCACGTCGAGCATGCGCCGGCGGGAAGTCGCGTCGATTCCCGGCGGGTCGGCCAGGTAAAGCACGGCGTCGCTGCCGGCGCGGAAGCGCACGCCCTGAAAGCGCGAGGGCAGGAAGCCGCTCGACCACAGCCGCGAAAACAGCGGCTGGTCGGTGTTCAGCGCCTGCGCCTGCGAAAGCAGCACGACGAAGGCGGGAAGGTTCTGGTTCTCGCTCCCCAGCCCGTAGCTGACCCAGGCGCCCATGCTCGGCCGGCCCGGCTGTTGAAAGCCGGTCTGGATGAACGTAATCGCCGGGTCGTGGTTGATCGCCTCCGTGTGCAGCGACTTGATGATTGTGATGTCGTCCGCGATCCTGGCGTGGTGCGGCAGCAGTTCGCTGAACTCGGCGCCCGACTCGCCGCAGCGCTGGAATTTGAAAATCGAAGGGGCCACGGGAAGGCGGTCCTGCCCGGACGTCATACCGGTGATGCGCTGTCCCATGCGCACCGACTCCGGCAATTCGGTTCCCAGCAGTTCGTGGAGCCGCGGCTTGTGGTCGAACAGCTCAATCTGCGAAGGCGCGCCGGACTGATGAAGGAAGATGACTCGCCTGGCACGTGGCGCGAAATGGGGCAGGCCCGCCAGTCCGCCCGTCTGAGGGTCCCCTGCGGAGGAACCGTCGGAGGCGAAGAGTCGGGGATTCAGCAGCGAGGCGAGCGCCGCGATGCCGATGCCCGTCGCCGTGCGGCCGAAGAGCTGCCGCCGGGTCAGCATCAGGTCACATTCTTTGCAGGGTTCCATGGCCTACTCTTTCGTCATCGCTTCATCGAGATTCAGGATGGCGCTCGCCACCGTGGTCCACGCGGCGAGTTCCTGCGGGTCGAGACTTGCATCGAAGTCCGAGTCGCCCACGCGCAGCAGTTCGAGCGCCGAGTCCCGGTGGCGACGGTAGTGCGCGAGTTGCTCTTCGGCGAGCCCGCGCAGCAGCCGCGCCTCCTCGGAGGAAGGCGGCCGCGCGGTGGCCAGCCGGAAAGCGTGCGCGAGGCGCGCCTCGAGCGCGCGCGGAGCTTCCCGCAGTGTGCGCTGGGCCAGCGCGCGCGCCGCCTCCACGTAAGTCGGATCGTTCATCAGCACCAGCGCCTGGAGCGGCGTGTTGGTCACGGCGCGGCGCGCCGTGCACTTCTCGCGGTCCGGCGCGTCGAAAGTCGCGAGCGAAGGCGGCGGTACCGTTCGTTTCCAGAAGGTGTAAAGACTTCGACGGTAAAGGTCGGGGCCTTTGCTGGGCGTATATTCCTGCGCCGAAAAGCCTTCGCCGAACGCCATTTCTTCCCACAATCCGGCGGGCTGGTAGGGAAAGACGCTCGGCCCGCCGATGCGGCGATCAAGCAGTCCGCTCGCGGCGAGCGCGTTGTCTCGGACTAATTCCGCCGGAAGTCGGAAGCGCGGCCCGCGCGCCAGCCAGCGGTTTTCCGGGTCGCGGTCGAGGAGCTCCGCCGTCACCCGCGACGACTGGCGATAGGTGGCCGACGTCACGACGAGTTTGAGCATCGCCTTGACGTCCCAGCCCGTGCGAACGAATTCCGTCGCCAGCCAGTCAAGCAATTCGGGATGGCTCGGCGGCTCGCCCTGCGCGCCGAAGTCTTCCGAAGTCTTCACCAGGCCCGTCCCGAACAGCATCTGCCAGAAGCGGTTGACGGTGACGCGTGCGGTGAGTGGGTGTGCGGGGTCCACGAGCCACCGCGCCAGGCCGAGACGGTTGCGAGGCGCGCCAGCGGGAAGAGGAGGCAGCACGCTCGGCACGCCGGGCTCGACCAGCTCTCCTTTGTGGCGGTAATCGCCGCGGACCAGCACGTGCGTCCGCCGCGGCTGCTTCATTTCCGCCATCACCATCGTGGTCAGGATTTTCTTTTCCAGCTCGGCCTTCTGTTTTCGAAGCTCCTTCAGTTCCGCGTGCGCGCGGCGCAGATTTTCCGGGGCGGCCCGCGTAAGAAAATAGTCGCGCAATTTATCGCGCTCGCCTTTGCACTGCCGCTTGATGCGGGTTTCGACCGTGTCCTGCACGGCCTGCTCGGGAAGCGGGTCTTCGGGATTTTCCGGCGGCTTCTCGCCCTTCTCGATGCGCGCGGCTTCCGCGCACGCGCCCGTCAGGCCGCTCAGCAGGCCGCGCGCGGGCTGGTGCGCGTAAAGCTGCGCGATTTCCGCCTCCGTGAGCGGCCGGCGGTAAAAGCGCAGGTCATCGAGCCGCCCCTTCCAAGGCCTGCCGAGCCGCTTGTCTCCGATCGAAACCGGTTGGTCGTTCGCGGCGGAGCCATGCAAGTTGTCTTTGAGGACTTCCACGTCGGCGAGCTTCCCGTCGAGATAGAGCTTCAAACCCGCCGCGCGGCCCGAGCCGTCGAAGTTGAGCGCGAGATGCCGGAAGGAATGGGCCTCGCGCCCCTTCGTGCGGATTTCGATGGCCTCCTCCGGCCAGCGGTGGATAAGCCGAACGAAGAGATGCGACGCGCGCTTCTGCTCGCCCACCCACACCGCCTCATCGAAGGCAATCTCGAAGCCGCGGCGGTTTTCCGGACCGTCGAGCTTCTGGAGCATCGTCATTTCAAACCGCTGGCCGGGAGAGAACCACGTGGCAACGGCGAAGGGGCGCGAAAGGTCGAGCAGAGCCTCGTCGCCGAGTTCGACGTGCGTCTCGCCGCTGAACTCGCCCGCGCGGCCGATGACGCCGTAATCGACCGGCACGCCGCCGCGCAGGATGCGTCCGTCCCGGCCCTGGCCCGTCGCGTCGCGAAGATCGTTCTCGGCCTCGAATTCGTAATGCGCCGCCAACCCTTCGCGCGGAGCTTCCGGAATCGTCTCGAGCGCGTTGCGCTGCCATTCGTCTTGCCGCGCGACGACTTCGGCCTCCGGCAGAGCGGCTTGAAGCGCCGAAATTCTGGCGTCCAGTTCGCCGCGTTGCCGTTTCTGTTCATGCGTGGGCAGAGCCAGAACGGGCGCGGCGTTGCCCGTTTGCCCGTCGAGTCCTTTTTCGGGAACGTTGTTGAAGAAGGCGAAGAAGCGATAGAAGTCCTTCTGCTTGACGGGGTCGTACTTGTGGTCGTGGCAGCGCGCGCAACCCATCGTCAGGCCCATCCACACGGTGGAAGTGGTTTCGACGCGGTCCACAACGTACTCGACCTGGTATTCCTCGGGGATTGCTCCACCTTCGTAATTGATAACGTGATTGCGATTAAATCCCGTGGCGATTTTCTGCTCCTGCGTCGCTTCCGGCATTAGGTCGCCGGCAAGCTGTTCGATGGTGAACCGGTCGAAAGGCAGATTGCGATTGAACGCCGAAATCACCCAGTCGCGCCACGGCCACATATCGCGATGGCTGTCAATGTGGTAGCCGTGCGTATCGGCGTAGCGCGCGAGGTCGAGCCAGAAAAGCGCCAGCCGCTCGCCGTAATGCGGCGAGGCCAGGAGTTCGTCCACTTTCTTTTCATAAGCGTCCGGCGAGGCGGCCGCGAGAAAGGCGTCCACTTCGGCGGGCGTGGGCGGCAGGCCCGTCAGGTCAAGCGTCACGCGGCGCAGGAGCGTCACGCGGTCGGCTTCCGGAGAAGGCTCCAAACCCTCGCGTTTGAGCCGAGCCAGCACGAAGTGGTCGATTGGATTGCGCGGCCAGCGCTTGTGAAGGACTTCGGGGACTGCCGGGGTTCGGGGCGGGACGAACGCCCAGTGCCCCCGCCACTCGGCTCCTTCGTCAATCCACCGCCGGATGAGTTCGATCTGTTGCGGCGTGAGCGTGCGGCCGGAAGCGGGCGGCGGCATGCGGACTTCGTCCATGTCGGACGAAATACGCTGGTAGAGAATGCTCTCCTCGGCGTTGCCCGGAACAATCACCGAATAGCCGCCCCGGTCGGCAAACATCCCTTCACGCGTATCCACGCGCAACTCCACCATGCGCGCCTGCTCGTCCGGGCCGTGGCAGGCGAAACAGTTGTCGGAAAGGATGGGACGGACGTCGCGATTGAAATCGACGCGCGCCGACGTGTCGGACGGCCGCGCCGCCGCGTTCTTCAGCGTGGGAAGAACGGCGAGCGCGATGCCCAGGCTCGCAAGGAACACGACCGCGAGTCTTTTCAACGTGAACCCTCCGGGCACTGTCGAAGGCCATTCCCGTACGCCGGTGGCGCGAGCGGAGTGGCCTCGCAAAGGCCCCGGACCTTGCCCCTGACCCCGCATCAGAAATTACTCCCGGGAAGAAAGCCGCGCAACAGTTTTCGGCTGGAGCGCCGAGGAGGCCGGGTCCGGGCTTTGTCGCGAAAGCAGACGGCGCGAGCGAGGGAGGCGGCGGGAACGGGTGGGCTTTCGCTACGCGCGCCGCGCGGCTGCTTCGCGGCACTTGGCGACGAACTGCTCGAGGAGCCTGCGCTGTTCGGGGACGTCCGCCATCTCCTCCGGGTGCCACTGCACGGCCATCAGAAACGGATACTCGTCGGCGGCTTCGACCGCTTCGACCAGACCGTCTTCGGAGCGCGCGGTCACTTTGAGCCCGCGTCCCAGGCGCTTCACGGCCTGATGGTGCAGGCTGTTGACGCGGCAACTGCCGTGAATGGCCGTGGCCACGCGCGATTCGGGGTCGGTGACCGTCACGCGGTGCGTCGGGGCGTTGCGATTGCCCGGCTGCTTGTGCTCGCGCTCGGTGGCCGTGTCTTCCTTGAGGTCCTGATAGAGCGTTCCGCCGAACCGCACGTTGATCATCTGCATGCCGCGGCAGATGCCGAGCAGGGGCAGGCGAAGATGAAGGACTTCGTCGAGAAGCTCGAACTCGAAGTCGTCACGCTCGCGGCTGGCATGAACGCTCGCGTAACGCGCCTTCTCATCGTAAAGCTGCGGGTCCACGTCCTCGCCGCCGGCAAACAAAATGCCGTCGAAGTCGCGGGCGCGCACGCTCCCCCGGTCGCGAACGCTCACCAGCCGCAGCTCGTCGGGCCGCGCGCCTGCCTTCACGAGCGCCTGGAAGTAGGGCGACTCTTGGCCCTTCAGCTTTTCTTTCTCTGAAACCGAAATCGCGATCTTCACGATTCACGAGTATGTGCCCGAGAGGTCCGGCCGTGTCAAGCGCCCCTCGGGGCCTCGCCGGGCGAAGTCACGCGGAGAAAATCGCATCAGGTCAGTTCCCCCTCGCGCCGGACTTCGGCTAGACTATGGCCCTTCCGGCGGCAGCCAGGGCTTCGGAAGCGAGCCGTCCTTTAGATGCCATGACCAAGAACGCGACCGCCGCGGGCGAAACGCAGCTTTCCATGCGCGGGCACGGGTTCGGAACGATGCCGGTGTTCCTCGCCTCCCTCACGACCATCCTGGGCGCGGTCATGTTCCTCCGCTTCGGCTACGCCGTCGGGCACCTGGGGCTGATGGGCACGTTGCTGCTGATCGTCATCGGCCATCTGGTGACAATTCCCACGGCGCTCGCCGTGGCCGAGATCGCCACCAACCGGCGCGTCGAGGGCGGCGGCGAGTATTACATGATCAGCCGCTCCTTCGGGTTGACGATCGGCGGCGCCATCGGCATCTCGCTCTATCTTTCCCAGGCCATTTCCGTGGCCTTTTATATGATCGCCTTTGCCGAAGCCTTCGAGCCCATCTACGCATGGCTCCAGTCGCGGTTTTATTTCACCGCCGACCCGCGCGTGGTGAGCCTGCCGGCGACCTTTCTGCTCGTCAGTCTGATGCTGCACCGGGGCGCGACAATGGGCGTGCGCGCCCTGTGGATCATCTTCGGAATCCTCGTCGCCGCCCTCGCGCTCTTCTTCCTCGGCACGCCAACCGAGGCCGCGCAGACGAAAGGCGCCGGGTTCTTCAGCCACGTGGAGGAGCCGCACAACTTCATTCGGGTTTTCGCCATCGTCTTTCCGGCCTTCACGGGCATGACGGCGGGCGTGGGCCTTTCGGGCGACTTGAAGAATCCCGGGCGCTCGATTCCGCTCGGCACGCTGGCAGCAACGCTGACCGGAATGGTCGTTTACGTCTTCATCGTCGCCAAGCTCGCCGCCAGTGCGACGCCGGAAGAGCTGGCCGGCGAGCAGCTCGTCATGGCGAGGATCGCCGCCTGGGGGCCCATCGTTTACTTCGGCCTGGCGGCGGCCACGGTCTCCTCGGCCGTGGGCTCGATCCTCATCGCGCCGCGCACCCTCCAGGCGCTGGCTCGCGACCGCGTCCTGCCCACGACAAGGGTGAACGCCTTCCTGGCGCGCGGCAAGGGCCCCTCGCACGAGCCCGTTCACGCCACCCTGGTTTCCGGAATTATCGCGCTGGTGTTTGTGGCCATGGGCAGCGTGGATTTCGTCGCCCAGATCATCAGCCTGTTCTTCATGGTCACCTACGGTGCGCTTTGCACCGTCAGCTTCCTCGAGCACTTCGCCGCCAACCCCTCCTACCGGCCGGCATTCCGCTCGCGCTGGTACATCTCGGCGCTGGGCGCGGCGATGTGCCTGCTGATGATGTGGCAGATGCAGCCGCTCTACGCCCTGCTCGCCCTGGCCATCATGATCGCCATCTATCGCGGCCTTCGCTATACGCACCAGGAAGAACGGAGCCTTTCGGCGATCCTGGAGGGCGTGATGTTCCAGTTGACGCGGCGGCTGCAAATCGCCCTCCAGCAGAGCCTGGCGCGGCGCACCCAGGTGCGCGACTGGCGGCCTTCCTTCCTGGCGATCACGCGCCATTCGCTCGACCGCGTGGCGCACTACGAATTGCTCAGTTGGCTCTGCCATCGGCACGGGTTCGGGGAATTCATCCAGTTCATTGAGGGAGAACTCTCCGCTGAATCGGCGCGCGAGGCCGAAAAAGTGGAAGCCAAGCTGATTCGCCGGACGGAATTGAGCCGCTCGGGCGTGTACGTCACCTCGCTCGTCGCGCCGTCCTACAAGGCGGCGCTCGCGCAGGCGCTCCAGCTCCCCGGCATCTCGGGCCTTCCCAATAACAGTGTGCTCTTCGAGTTCGAGCAGGACCACCCGGAGGAAATCGACGAAGTCGTGGAGGGCGCCAGGACGGTGGCGGTGTTGGGGTTCAACGTCTGCATCCTGCGCTCTTCCGACGCGCGCTTCGGATTCCACAGGATCATCCACCTGTGGCTCACCGAAGACGATTTGGAGAACGCCCCGCTGATGATCCTGCTCGCCTACATTTTGCTGGGTCACCCCGTGTGGGAGGAGGCTGAAATCCGCCTCTTCGCCTGCTATCCCGCCGAGAAGATGGAAGCCGAAACCGAAAAGCTCCAGGAGTTGATCGCGGAGGGCCGGCTGCCGATTTCCTGGCAGCGCGTCACGCCGGTGCCCTACAACGGCGAGCGGTCGTTCGAGCGCGCCGCGGCGGAACAGTCTTCGGAAGCCGACCTCGTCATCCTGGGCCTCGCGGCCGAGCAGCTCCGGCGCGGCACCAAGGACGTCCTGCTCTCCCACAAGGAGCTCCGCGACATCCTCTTCGTCAACGCCAACGAAAAGATCCTGATTTCCTGACCGCATGGTGCGCCTCCGAACGCCGCCGGAAGAATTTTTTGGGGATCTTGACTTTCGCTTTTTCTTCGCCTATGCTCGGGCCGCTGGGGAAAGGCAGCTTGCCTGGGGAGGCCGGTCATGGCCAAGGGGTGTTTCTCTCCGTCGGCCGCGAAATTTCTAGCGGGGCGCCGCGGCGACCCCTTGCCGCCGATGACCAGTCCCGGCGAGGCCAGCCCTGCCCAGGCGATAACGCCGCCGAGGATGCCGGCGCGACAGCCCGGAGGTCCCGCCGGTGCGGGACCGCCGCTCCAACCCTGGCGGCTGCCCGTGCGCGGACTCGCCGTCTTTCACGGCGAGGCGGATACCGCCCGGCTGAGCCACTATTTTCTCCCGCGCCTGCTGCTCCGCGACCGGCGCGTGCTCTTCCTTGACGGCGCCAACTCCGCCGACCCGCGCCTTTTGGAGCGCCTGGCCCGCCAGCGCGGCGCGGACTTCCGCCGGTTCTGCCGGAACCTCCAGATCGCTCGCGCCTTCACCTGCTTCCAGCTCACCGAGCTTATCGCCCGCGTGCCGAAGTTTCGCCGCGATTTCCCCGCCGAGGTCGTCCTCGTCACCGCTTTCCCGGAGCTTTATTACGACGAAGACATCCGCGACGCGGACGCCCGCGCCTCGTTCGAGCGCGCGCTCCTCGACCTCGCGCGCTGGACGGGCTCTGTCGCGGCGATATCCCCATCGGCGACCGGCGGCGAGGACGCCGCCGCTACAGCGCGCACGCCGCTCGCCGTCGCCGTCTTCTCCACCGCCTCGCAGGCCGGAGCGCTGCCCGCGCCCGCCCGCCGGCGCTTCTTCCCGCGCCTGCTCGCCGCGGCGACGGAAGTGTGGCGGTTCAGCCTGGGTGAGGACGGGCGGCTGGAATTGAATTGCGAGCGCGCAACGATCGGACGTCAGGGCACGGTTTCCGTCGCGCCGTTGGCGCGACTTTCCGGCATAGCGAAGACCCTGCCCTGACACAGGAAGGGACCGCCGAATCAGAGGAACCGGCGCTCGCAGAGCGCCGCTCCAGGAAGGTGACCCATGGGCCGAACACTTGCCACTTTCCGCGAACTGATCGAGCAGGAACTGCGCGGCTGGGAGCGCGTCTTCGGGCGCGCGCTGCGCCGCGAGGAACGGCAGTATCTGGAAGCGATGTTCAACCGCGTGCGCCTTTACATCCAGGCGTGCACTTACGAATTTCCCGTGCACGCTATGGACGCGATCAACGTGGCGCTCGCGCTCGACCACGAAATCCGCCTGCGGGCGCTCGAAGCGCGGCTGGGGGTGAAACTTGACGCTCCGTGGATGGATCCTCGACCTCTACCCCTCGCCGGAGGGAATGACGCTGTGGCTGATCCCGGAGAGCGGGAGCCCGGAACGCCTGAAGCTGAATGACCCGTCGTTTCGGCCCTGCTTCTACGTCCACGGCCCTGCCTGCGCAGGCAGGGCGGAGCCGCGGCTCAAGCGGCTGGCTCAAACGCTCGCCGCCCGCGCGCGCGTCGCGTGCCGCCTGACGGAGCGCCTGGACATCTGGGCGGGTCGCGCGCTGCGCGTCCTCGAAGTGCGTGTCGAGCATCCGACGCTCTTCGCACCCCTGGCGCGCTTCGTCGGCCGCTTCGACTCCTCGCTGCGCCTTTACAACTCCGACCTGATGCTCGCACCGCTCTACTGCTGGGAGAAGAACATCTTTCCGCTGGCGAAGGTGGAGGTGGAAGCGAACGGGGCTGTCGTGGCGGTCGGAGCCTGCCCTGACGCAGGAAGGGACCGCCGAGCGGGTTCGCCGCTCACCGAGCGGCGCTACAGCGTCCGCGCCATTCACGCCTTGGACGACGCCTGGGCCACGGACTACGAGCTGCCGCCGCTGCGCACGCTCACGATTCGCATGGAGGGTCTGGCGCGCGTGGACCCCCAGCACGGCCGGCGCGGCGCGCTGGAAGTCGAAGCCGACGGCGACCTGCTCATCCTCGATGACGCGGACGAGCCCGTGGCGCAGGGCTTCGAGCGCCTGCTGCGGGCGCGCGACCCCGACCTGATCCTGAGCGAGTGGGGCGATTCGACGCTCTTCCCCGGCCTGCTGCGGCAGGCGCGCAAGCTCGGCCTGAAACTTTCGCTCAACCGCGATCCCGACCGCGGCGGGACCGTCGAGCGCAGCCGCGCGCGCAGTTACGTCAGCTACGGCCGGATCCTCTTCAAGGAAAGCGCCGCCACGCTCCGCGGCCGCCTGCATGTGGACACGCAGAACTCCTTTATCGCCGGCCACTGCGAACTCGACGGGCTGTGGGAACTCGCGCGCGTGACCAAGCTGCCCGTCCAGTACTGCGCCCGCACCACCACCGGCACGGGCATTTCCTACATGCAGATGGAAATCGCCTGGCGCGACGGCACGCTGATTCCCCAGCAGAAGGCCGAGCCGGAAAGTCCCAAGCACCCCGACGAGCTGCTCCGCGCCGACCGCGGCGGGCTGGTGTTTCCGCCGCGCCTGGGGTTTTTCACCAACGTCGGCGAACTCGATTTCGTCAGCGAGTTTCCGAGCATCATGGCGCGCTTCAACGTCTCGCCCGAAACGGTCAACTGCCGCTGCTGCCCGGAAGCCCCTCGCGTCCCCGAGCTCGGCTACCGGATCTGCCGGAAGCGGCGCGGCATCACCAGCCGCGTGGTGGAGCGGTTGATCGAAAAACGCGAGGTGTATAAGCGGCGGATGGCGCAAGCGGGACTCGGGACTGGAGACCCGGGGCTCGGGGGAAAAACCGCATCCCGGGCTTCTGGGGCCGCCGCCCCGACCTGTAGCGCCGGTGTCCCCAGCGGCGACGGCGATGAGGACATCGCCGCTACAACGAGTCCCGAATCCCCAGTCCCGAGTCCCGCCCGCTACCACCAGCGCCGCTCGGCGCTCAAGTGGCTGCTGGTCTGCTGTTTCGGCTACACGGGTTACAAGAACGCGCGCTTCGGAAAAATCGAGGCGCACGAGGCCATCAACGCGCTGGCGCGCGAAAAGCTGCTGGTGGCGATGGAAACGGCGGAGCGGGCGGGCTACCGCGTGCTGCACGCGCTGGTGGATTCGCTTTACGTCCAGCGTGAAAACGCGACGCGCGCCGATTACGAGGCTCTGGCGCGCCGCATCGAGCAGGCGACGCGTCTGCCGATGGCCGTCGAAGCCGTCTATCGTTACGTCGTCTTTCTGCCGTCCAAACAATCGCCCGAAGTGCCTGTGCCCAACCGTTTTTTCTGCGTGCCCGAGCCGGGCGGAGAGGTGAAAATCCGCGGGCTGGAGTGCCGCCGGCACGATACGCCGCCCCTCGTCGCCCGCATGCAGCGCGAGGCGCTCGCCATTCTGGCCGAAGCGCACGACTGGGAGAGTTACTGCCGGAAGCTTGAAGAGGCGCGGGAAGTGCTGCGGCACGCCCTCGAGCGCGTCGAGCAGATCGCCGCGACGCGCGTGGGGATCGAAGAGCTGGTCATCAGCAAACGCATGACGCGCCCGCCGGACACCTACCGGCACGCCAGCTCGACGGCCATCGCCGCGCGCCAGCTCGACCGCGCGGGCGTCAAGCTCCGGCCGGGGGAGACCATCGAATACATCCTTACCGACACGGACTCGAACCTCGCCGACGACCGCGTGCGCGCCTACACGATGTGGGAAGCCTGGCGCGGCTACGACATCGCGAAATATCGGGACTTGCTGCTCGAGGCTTTCCGCCCGCTGGAGTACTACGCCGTGCCGCGCGCGCCGGGTTTGACAGCCCTTCCGGCTTCGTTTACCCTTTAAGCTGTCACAACACAGGGCTCTGAAGAAAGTTTGGATCGTTTGTACGGGCCGGGGAGACGACTCGGGCATCGCTCCCACCACAGGTGCCGCTCCCTCCGAGTCGCGAGAAGCGCCCCGCTGGCCATTTCTGTGCGTCGGGAAAAGGGTCGAGTCCGAAGGAGGCAGCCATGAAGAACCGGACCCTTTTCACCGTCCTCTCCGCGATCATCCTCCTGACCGTGGTGGTCGCCACAACACAAGCCGACAATCGCCAGGTGCTTCGAGCGCGCCTGACGGGATTCCAGGAAGTGCCCTCGATTTCGACCACCGGCAGCGGAGAGCTGGAAATCCGCATCAACCGTCACGACACGGCGGCGGACTATCGGCTCAGTTACTCAGGCGTGGAATCCAACGCGTTTATGGCCCACATCCACCTCGGGCAGCGCGGGGTCAACGGCGGCATCATTGTGTTCCTCTGCGGAGGCGGAGGGAAGCCCGACTGCCCGCCCACTGGGGGCACGGTGACGGGCACGGTTGAGGCCGCCGACGTCATCGGCCCCGGCGGCCAGGGTATCTCCGCGGGAGAGTTTGCGGAGTTTCTGCGAGCCCTGCGCAGCGGAAACACCTACGCGAATGTCCATACGGTGACCTTCCCGGGCGGGGAAATCCGCGGGCAAATCCAAACCGACGCCGAAAACAACCCGGACTAATGGGGGCTGCTGGCGTTAGCCCCTTGCCTTGATTCGGAAAGCGCGCGGGACGGTCCAGGCCGTCCCGCGCCTTCCGAACCGCACAAATGGTGGTCGGCGCGAGCTTTCTCCACAACCTATCGTGTGTGTTGGAGATAGTCGGGGAAAGGGGCTTTTTCCTGTCCTTTCGCTTGACTTTCGCCGTTGATTTCT
The DNA here is from genome assembly GCA_964556705.1 of uncultured Acidobacteriota bacterium. Taxonomy (GTDB): domain Bacteria; phylum Acidobacteriota; class Terriglobia; order UBA7540; family UBA7540; genus CAZKXX01. Next base: position 24,442 of record CAZKXX010000008.1, on the reverse strand, counting down.
CTAGGCTTAGCGGCGATGAGGGGGGTCGCGCCGTCGCTTGCCCGCCCCGGTGGGCCCGCGCCAGTCCTGGATTGACAGGAGGACATCTGTGAACCGAACCGCCTTTTCACTGGTGGGAGTGTTTCTTTCGGCTCTGCTGGGCCTGGCTCTTTCCGCCCGGCCGGTCTTCGCCCAGGAAGGCGAAGCCATCCCTGCCGCCACACGCACGGACATCGAGTGCTCGGGCTTCATTCAGGGCACAAAAATCTCGAACGACCAGTACGTAGTGGACGGTGCGGACAACGACTTCCGCCGCCTGGTCCATCAGTTCGCGCAAGGCAGTTACGTTTACCTCCGCAGCCGGTCCGGGGGGAGTTTCCAGGTGGGAGCGGAATACCGCATTGTCCGCCCGGCGAAGGAACTGGCGCGAGTCAAGTGGTACCCTGCGCAGGGCGGTTCCATCCGCTCGCTCGGCCACTGGTATGAAGACGTGGCTGTGGCGAAGGTCTTGCGCAACGCGCCTCACGGCGCGATCGCTCAGGTAACTTTCTCCTGCAGCGCCATCTACCCGGACGACCTGGTGATTCCGTTTCAGGCGCGGCCGATTCCCCAGTATGTTCCGACGCCGATGGACCGCTTCTCACTGCCCAACGGCAAGCAGCTCGGCGCCATCACGGCCACGGCTCGAAATACCGGGTACACGGGACAGGAGCAGATCGTCCACATCAACCTGGGTACCGAGGACGGGGTGAGACCCGGCCAGCGATTCCGCATTTTCAAGATTTTCCGTGAAGGAATGGAGCGCGGCTTCCGCGTCCTTCCGGAAACGCCGCGCGAGACGCTCGGCCAACTCGTTGTCCTGACCACTTACGAGCGCTCTTCGACGGCCAAGGTCATTTCCAGCATCCGGGAGATTTCGCTCGGGGACGGTCTCGAACTCGAGTAAGCGGACGTCTTCCGAATCCGCAATCCGCCTTCAACCACCAGCGCCCAAGGAGAGGCCGTACTTCGAGCCTCGGGGCGCTGGCGCGGTTGAAGCCTGATCGCCGGCGGCTTCCGGCTCAGGCCGCGTGGTGGGACGAGCGCTGCTGGTCAGAATTCTCTCTGAAGATCTGCGCCGTAAAGGTCTGGATTCTTGCGCCGTGCTTCCAGGCGTCCGGGGAAAGGCCGGCCTTCAGAGAGGTCTCCTCGAGAAATCGTTCCCGGTCCCAATGCCACTCGACGGGAACCTGAGGAAGGAGCAGGCCGCGCAGCGGGCCCATCGAAATGAGAAGCCCGTGCCTGCCGACCTCGACCTCGTCGGGCGGCGTATCCGCAAGAGGCGAAAGCACGGAGACTTCGATGCGAAGCTGGCCGAGTTCCTCCGGCGCGACGGGGTCGAAGCGCGGGTCGTGCAGCGCCGCCGCCGCGGCGCACTCGCGCACGGTCTGAAAAAGCGGCTTGTGAGGTTCCACGTAGCCGATGCAGCCGCGCAACCGGCCGTGCTTCTTCAACGTTACGAAGGCGCCGCACGGTTCCGCGAGCCGCCCGGTCTGAGCCGCCGCTGGCATATCCCCGTGCCGGACCGCGGCCTCCACGGCTTCGCGCGCGATGCGCAGCAGCCGCCGCTGGTCCTCCTCATCGAGCGGCAACATCCTTCTCTTCCTCTTTCCTCTCTCCGAGTTCCAGCAGGCCGAGCGACTCCCGCTCGCGGTGCTTGACCCGCGCGTCGAGCTTGCGCCAGAAACTCCAGAAGTACTGCCCCGCGGAAGCCAGCGCGAACACAACCACCAGCCAGAGCAGGAGTTCTCCGAGCGGCTGGATGACGGGAAAACGCTGCTGGAGAACCAGGGCGGTGACGGCAAGGACCTCCAGCAGCATCTTGGTCTTCCCCAGGTCCGAAGCCTGAAGCGTGTAACCCTCTGCTGAAGCCACCGCCCGCAGGCCTGTCACAGCGAATTCCCTCCCCACGACGATGACCACCATCCACGCGGGCGCGAGGCCGAGCTCGACCAGCGAAATGAGCGCGGCAGAAATCAGCAGCTTGTCGGCGATGGGGTCCAGGAGAATTCCGAGCGTCGTGATCTGGCCGCGCTTTCGCGCCAGATAGCCGTCGAGCAGATCGGTTACGGCGGCCGCGAGAAACACGCCCACCGCCCACAAATCCATGTGCTGTCCCTTGGTGAATAACAACGCCACCAGCAGAGGCACGAAAAAAATCCGCAGCAGCGTGAGCGAAAGGGGGAGATTCATGCGCTTTCGACCTTCAGGGGTGAGCGCTCGAAGGGAAACGTGCAGCCGCTCCGCGGGCCAGGCGCGGAGAGCGGTGTGTAGTTCCGACGCTCAGGCGCACTATAGCGCCGCACCCGGCCACTGTCAAACCCCGGCGGCGGCCTCCGTGAGGCTCCGGATCTTCTCAACCGGCGCAACACTCCAGTGACTATGCGGAGAGGCTAGGCTTAAAGTATCCTGACTTTTTGCGGCTTTTCAGCATCGAACGGGCTACGCGGAGGCACCCCGGTCTGCCTCAATATTGTGCAAAACTTTCGCACCATGCAGACCAGCCTCCGAGCCTCTCTCAAAAAGGCGCCGATTTTGCGGGAAAGCGCGGGTGCCAGGATAAGCCTCGTCATATCAACGGGTTGAAGACGCCGTCTCCTTGCCGCGGCCTTTTTCGCGCATTTCGGCGGTTTTCGAGCCGCAAAGCCGCACCAAACCTTTTCCACACGCTTTTCCACAAGCGGAAAGAGGGCGGTCTTACTGGCTTGGTGGGGTTTCCGACCGGCCGGTTGGGACCAGCCCCAGCCGCTGCTGGAGCGAAGCGCGCAGCCGCGCGCGCACTCGGACGCGATTGTCTTCAAAACGTGTCGACAGGACACTCGCCAGACGATGGAGCATTGCCAGCCGGCCGCCATCGGTAGAGAGAAGCTCAAATTCGGCTTCCACGACCGGGTCGTCACCCAGGATGGAGTCGATTCTCTTTCGCAACTCGTCCAGACCTTCGCCGGTGAGGGCGGAAACGAAGACATCGCCGGGACTTTCGGGAAGTCGCTTTCGGGCCGCGCCATCGAGCAAATCCACCTTGTTCCAGACGTGCAGGCGCGGCGTCGCCGCAACGCCCAGCTCGTCAAGAAGGCCTTCCACGGCGGAGTCCTGTTCGGCGTGCTCGGGGTGCGAGGCATCGGTGACGTTCAAAAGAAGCGCAGCGTCCTGGAGTTCTTCCAGTGTGGCGCGGAACGCGGCCACGAGGTGCGGAGGGAGCTTGCGGATGAACCCCACCGTATCGGAAAGGAGCGCAGGCCGCTTGGATTCAAGCGGCAGGGCGCGCACGGTGGGGTCGAGCGTGGCAAACATGCGCGAGGACGTGGGGACTTCGGCCCGTGTGAGCGCATTGAAGAGGGTGGATTTGCCGGCATTCGTGTAACCGACGAGGGCCACGGTGAGGAAGCGCAACTCCTCGCGCCGGGCGCGATGCAGGGCCCGCTGCGACCGCACGCGCTCAATCCCCCGCTCGAGCCGGCGGATGCGCGCTCGAATGCGCCGGCGGTCGAATTCGAGCTGCTGCTCGCCCGGTCCACGTGTCCCGATGCCGCCACCGAGACGCGAGAGCAGCGTTCCACGACCCGCCAGCCGCGGCAGGAGGTAGGTCAGTTGCGCGAGTTCCACCTGGAGCTGGCCTTCCCGCGTCCGGGCGCGCCGCGCGAAGATATCCAGGATCAGCTGCGTGCGGTCAATCACCTTCCGGTCGAGTCCCTGCTCGAGGTTTCGAAGCTGGGTAGGCGAAAGGTCGTGGTCGAAAATGATGACGTCGGCGCCGGCGGCGCGCGATTCGGCGCGCACCGCTTCCACTTTACCACGCCCGATCAGGGTGGCGGGATCCGGCTCCGGGGAGCGCTGCAGCGTCGCGCCGACTATTTCGGCCCCGGCGCTGCGAGCCAGTTCGGAGAGTTCACCGAGCGCTTCTTCGTCCGGACCTGTGCCGGACACAGACGCGCTGCGGCGGGCTGACGACCGCATCCAGCCCACCAGGAAACTCTTCTCCAGGACTTGCGGCCGGCGAATAAGCTTACCCCTCCGCGGGCGCAGCCGCGGGCGCGGCGGGAGCAGCCGCCGCGGCCGACCGCGGCAGGACCACGGTCGAAATCGCGTGTTTGAAAATGAGCTGTTCCTGGCTATTACTCTCCAGGACCAGTGAGTACTTATCAAAGCTGCGGATTCGTCCGGTCAGCTTGACGCCGCTGACAAGATAAATCGTCACCGGAACCCGCTCCTTGCGGGCGCCGTTCAGAAAGCCATCCTGAATGTTCTGCGAGGGCTTCTCCATATTTTCCTTTTTTCTTGGTTGGGGAGTAATCATGGACTCAGCTCCAGAAAAAGTCAGCGACCCTGTTGCCGGTCGCCGGGAGCAAGGCTCCTTTCCATCGGCAAGAGACGGCTGAGCCAGGCGAAAACTTCCGCCTGCACGGCCGGATCATCGCCGAAACCTTCAAACCAGGTGACGCCGGGCTCGCGACGAAACCACGTCATCTGCCGCTTGGCGTACTGGCGTGTCGCCGTCTGCGCCTCCCGGACCGCCTCCGCACGGCTCAGTTCTCCGCGCAGCACGGCGCAGGCCTGTTTGTAGCCGAGCGCGCCGAGCGCCGCAGCCGACGCGCCACGCGACGTCTCAAGCGCGGCGCGCGCTTCCTCGATCAGGCCTTCGGCGAACATCCGCTCGACCCGCGCGTTGATTCGCTTCGCCAGCTCCTCCCGCGGCGGCTGCAACCCCACCTTCAGCGCCCGGAATCCTTTCAACCCCTCCTGCCCCTGCAAGAGTTGTTCGGACATCGGCCGGCGTGCGAGGAGACAGATCTCCAACGCGCGGATCACTTTCTGCGTATCGCGCGGATGCACCCGCGCCGCCGTGGCGGGGTCGAGCCGCGAGAGGAGACGGTGCGGGAACTCCCGCCCGCGCCGCTCGGCCATTCGCCGCAACCGCGCGCGAAGCTCGGGCGAACGCTCCGGGCCCTCAAATAATCCCTCCAGCAGCGCGCGCAGATAAAGCCCCGTGCCTCCCACGAGGATCGGCAACCTCGCGCGCCGGCGAACATCCTCCAGTACCGGCAGCGCCCGCCGGCGGTATTCTCCCGCCGTAAACGTCTCCGCGGGTTCTGCGACGTCGAGGAGATGATGCGGAATACCGCGCCGCTCCGAGGGCGGGATTTTTCCCGAGCCGACGTCGAAGCCTCGATAGACTTGCACCGAGTCGCACCCGATAACCTCTCCCCCCAGCCTTTCGGCCAGGAAGATCGCCAGCGCCGATTTGCCCGCCGCCGTCGGGCCGACGACGACGACCAGCGGCTGGTCAGCCTTCAGCGGCTCCATTCGATCAGCCGAGCGTACTTCACCAGCAGCCAGCCCAGGATCAGCGCAAGCAGCAGAAAGGATCCGAGGAGTTGGGCCCGTGACGGGGACCGCATGATTTCGGAATGGCGCCAAGCTTCTCAAAATGTGGGGGAGGCCTGACGTGGCGTGACTTCGAATCCGCTCCGGCACTTTCGCCGCGCGAGCCGCCTCACCCCTCTCCCTCCACGATTCTAATCTAAACGACGCCCACGCCGCCATCAAGGAGAGTACCCCATGTTGTAAAGAAAGATGAACTGCAACACCAGATTGGGCCCTGTGAATTCATCCGGCAGCGGCGGGAAAGGATTCGAGGCCCGAATGGAGGCAAGTGCGGCGCGGTCAAGCGGCTCGGAGCCCGAGGAGGCCACCAGCCGCAGCTCGGGGACCGACCCGTCGCGGCGAATTTCGAACACGATGGCCACCCGGCCTTTCTGGCCCAACCGCGCGGAGACGGGAATCATGCTGTACCAGTTTCGCCGGACCGCCCAGACCACGCGCGCCAGATAAGGTCCAAAGTCCACTCCACGCGTGTCGGAAAGGATGGTCGGGGCTTCGGTCGAAAAGTTGGGATTGAAATTGCGGAATTGCGCGGCGCCATCTCCCGGGCCTTCCGCGGGCCCCGTGGCGCGTCCGCGCGCCGCGGCTTCGAGCGACTGCCGAATCGCGTCGCCCGGAGTCGCCAGCGGCAACTGGAGGCGGGAATCACCCGAACCCGGTCTGGGAACATCTTCAAGACGGAGCTGAGCTTGCTCTCTCGGCTCTTCCTTTGCTGGCGGAGGCGGAACCGCTGGCGCGCCCGCCGGAGGACTTCCCAGGGGAGGGGGCACCGGCGGCGCCCCGCCGGCTATTTCCGGAAGCGGGCTCGTTCCCGGCGAGAACGCCTGGCGGTCGCCGAAGGGATCGATGAGCGGCGCGCGTCCCTGCGCGCGACGGTCGCGGTCCGAAAGGATGCGCGGGTCTTCCGGCGGCTCCTCAGGTTCCCGCAGGGAACGCAGCACTTCGGGCGGAATCCAGAGCAAAGTGTGCTCGCGTTCGGGCGCCGGAACGAGGTCGATGCCCATCATCTCAGCGCCGCGCCGGAACAGGTCCGGGGAGACCAGGATCAGAAGCGCCAGAAGCCCGTGCAGCACCACGGAGAGCAGGAACATCGTGCGGCGGCGCCAACGTGCGGCTTCCGTCTCGATTTCCAGAAGCAGATGGATTTCGGGCTCGCGATTCACCATGGGTCTCCGGGCCGTGGTTCCGGCCCGCGGGTCCTGCCCGGCGACTACGATTCGCCGCTTTGCCCGGCCGGTCGGGAGAGCGGAACGCCGACCAGGGCCGCATGTTGTTCGATGCAACTCATGACGCGCTCGGCCAGGGCCAGCGCCGCGCGGCCTTCCCGCCCGCCGACCAGCGGCGGCTGTCGCGTCTTCACACACTCGACAAACGCTTCGAGCTCGGCGCGCAGCGAGTCTCCCGTCCCGATCTCCAGCTTACGGAACGCGATGCGCGGCATCCCGCCGTCCGCCTGAACGCTCAAAGCCAGCGCGTCCCGCCGCGTGAAGTCGATGGAGATGTACTCGTGGGGCTGGAAGTATCGGAACTTGCGCACGCGCTCGGTGCTCACGCGGCTGGCGGTGAAATTCGCCACTGTCCCATTGTCGAACTCTACGCGCGCATTCGCAATATCCACTTTGTCTGAAAGCACGGGCAGCCCCACGGCGCGCACATCGGCGACCCGCGAGGCGGTCAGCCAGAGCACGAGATCGAGGTCGTGAATCATCAGATCAAAGACCACGTCCACGTCGAGGCTTCGCGGACTGAAGACTCCCAGCCGATGCACCTCGAAGAACAGCGGCTGGCGCGTGATCGCTTTCGCCGCCTGGACTCCGGGATTGAAGCGCTCGAGATGACCGACCTGGAGAATCCGCCCCTTCGCTTCGGCAAGCGCAATGAGTCCGTCGGCCTCTTCAACCGTCCGAGTAATGGGTTTTTCAACCAGCACGTCCACGCCACGCTCCAGAGCCTGTCGCGCCACAGCGGCGTGGTCGGTCGTCGGGATGACGATGCTCACCGCCTGGACGGAGGCAAACACCTCCTCCAGACTCTCGAACGCGCGAACGCCGAGTTCTTGCGCCACGTCGCGCACCCGCTCGCGCCGCTGGTCGAACACGCCCACCAGCTCCGCGCCCGGCACCTCGAGCAGGTTGCGCGCGTGGTTCCGGCCGTGTTCCCCGACTCCGATGACCGCAACGCGGACCTTCACGCTCAGTCCTTCATGCCGAACACGCTGATTCCGGCCCGGTCGGCTTCTTCCAGCAGGCGGGCGCGCTCGAAGAGCAGCGTCTTGCCGGCGTCCACAGCGAGCACGCTTGCGCCCGCGCGCTTCATCACCTCAATCGTGCGCGCGCCCGCCACGGGCACGTCGAAGCGCATGTCCTGCTGCGGCTTACTGACTTTGACGACCACGAGCCGCCTTCCGTTGCTAAGTCGTCCGGCCCTTTCGATCGTCGCGTCCGTGCCTTCCATGGCCTCAACCGCCACGCAGGCGCGCTCGGCGATGACGATCGTCTGGCCGAGATCGAGCCCGGCGACGGCCTTGGCGATTTCCCGCCCGTAGCGGATGTCTTCCATCTCGCTCTCGTCCGGCGCCCGGCGAGTCATGGGACCGGCGCCGGCCAGCAGGGGTTTGAGGAAATGCGTTGAGTCCACGACCTCAACACCGCGGCTTTCGAGCATTTTGACGAAGGCGCCGATCAGCGCGTCCGTGTTCCGGCGCGCCAAGCCGTTGAGGGCGTCGCGCACCGCCGCGTCCGGCCGAATCGAACTGAAAAGCTGGACGTGCTTGACCTGCCCGGCGAGCACCACGTTCGACACCTTCTCCTGCGCCAGCAGATCGAGCAGCCTGGCCACTTCCCCCAGGCTGAGCCAGTAAATCGTCTTCGTCTTCTGGTTAAGCTCGGGAAAAGCCTCTTCCTTGATGGCGAAGACAACGGGCTCGATGCCCTGGTCGCGCGCTCCGTCGAGAACCAGAAACGGAAAACTCCCGTTGCCGGCGACGATGGCCCAGCGGCCCTGGGGCTCGTTTTTTTCTGAGGCTCGTGTCATCGTCCCGACCAAAATCGAAATGCGAATAACGAGACGCGAGTTTCGAATTCCGCCTTTCGAGTTTCGCGGCTGGCTTACTTCACGACGCCGCGCTTCGAAGTGCGAACAAAATCCACCAGCACTCGGACGTGCTCGCTTCCCAATCCCTCGGCTTCAATCGCTTCCAGCGCCTGCGCAGTATTGAGTTTGGAGCGCGTCAACAGCCGGAAAGCTTTGTCGAGTTGCCGGATGTCTTCCTCGCTGAGGCCTCGCCTCTCGAGCCCCAGCCGGTTCGCTCCGTAAACGCCCATCGGACGGTCGGCGGTGGTCTTCGAATAAGGAAGGATGTCTTTGTTGACGATGGTATAGCTGCCCAGAAAGCTGTACGCGCCGATCCGGCAGAACTGGTGGATGCCGCAGAAGGCGCCGACCGTGGCGTGGTCGCCAACCTCCACGTGACCGGCAAGAGAGGCCCCGTTCGCCATGATGATGTGGTCGCCGAGCCGGCAGTCGTGCGCGATGTGGACGTAAGCCATCAGCAGGTTGTGATTCCCGATGCGCGTTACGCCGCCGCCCTCCACGGTTCCGCGGTGCAGGGTCGCGAACTCGCGGATCGTGTTGTCGTCTCCCACCTCCAGCCGCGTCGGTTCGCCCTGGTACTTGAGGTCCTGGCAGGCGAAGCCGACGGCCGCGAAGGGAAAGATCCGGTTGCGCTTGCCGATGCGCGTCGGACCCTCGATGACGGCGTGGGCCCGCACTTCCGAGTCCTCGCCGATCTCGACACCCGCGCCAAGGACGGCGTACGGGCCGACGACAACGCTGCAGGCGATTTTCGCTTCCGGGTGAATGACGGCCGTGGGATGCGCTTTCATGCGTTGGGGTGCTCGACGATTGCGAACAGGACGACGGCTTCGGCCACCAGTTTTCCTTCCACCGTGGCGCGCCCCCGCATCTTGCCGAAATTGTTGCGGCGGCTCAGCAGGTCCATCTCAATGCGCAACTGGTCTCCCGGCGTCACCGGCTTGCGGAACTTGGCGCTCTCGACGCCTGTGAAATAAATCAGCTTCTTCGCTTTGTCGGGCAGGTCGCGGTAAATCAGCACGCCCGCCACCTGCGCCATTGCCTCGAGGATCAGGACGGCAGGCATGACCGGGGCGCCCGGGAAATGTCCCTGGAAGAAACCTTCGTTGACCGTGACGTTCTTGAGGCCGACAATGCGCTTCTCGGGCTCGACCTCCACGATGCGGTCCACCAGCAGGAACGGGTAGCGGTGAGGCAGAAACCGCATGATGTCCGCGATGTTGTGGATCGCTTGCTTTTCGGCTTCCGGAAGGGCGACAGGGTCCGCCACAGGGCACCGCCTTCAAGTTGAAAAACTCGATTCCCCGCGCGTGCGTGGGCCGGCTGGTCCCAAGGGAATCCGCTTAATGCGTCTGTTCATTATAGACGAAAGGCTGCGGCCCCCCAAGCTTTTAGCGGTTTTGCGGCGCGCTCAAAGAAATCCCCGGATCCGAGCGGCCAGATGCCTAGTCGAATGCCTGGCCCCCGCGCGGACAGGCTGTCCGAACCCCTCGCCGCCCGGCGCGCGGCTCGCCCGCCTCCGTCGCTGTGCTAAACTCCCTCTATCTTGCCTTCATCAAGGAGACCTTCTGTGAGCGCACGTATTCTTGACGGAAACAAAATCCGCGACGAAATTATGAAAGACCTCGAGCAGGAAATCTCCGAGCTCAAGGCGGCGGGCATCACGCCCGGCCTGGCGGCGGTGCTGGTCGGCGACAACCCGGCGTCCTCCATCTACGTCCGCAGCAAAGTCAAGACCTGCGAAACGCTGGGGCTTTACAGCGAGAAGATCGAGCGGCCGGCGACCGCCACCACCGACGAGCTGCTCCGACTGGTGGATGAACTGAACTCTCGAGACGAAATCGACGGCATCCTGATCCAGTTGCCCCTGCCGCCGCAGGTGGATTCAAAGCGCGTGCTCGAAGCCGTGCTGCCGGCGAAGGACGTGGACGGGTTCCATCCCGTCAACATCGGCTACCTGGTCAGCGGGCGCGCGGGACTGGTGCCCTGCACGCCGGCGGGCATCTTGGAAATTCTCCGCCGCAGCGGGATCGAAGTGAAAGGCGCGCGGGCCGTCATCGTGGGACGCAGCGACATCGTCGGCAAGCCCACCGCGATGTTGCTGATGCACCAGCACGCCACGATCACCGTCTGCCACTCGCGCACGCGCGACCTGCCCGGCGTGGCGCGCGAGGGAGACATCCTCGTCGCCGCCATGGGCAAGGCGGCGTTCGTTACGGGGGAATTCATCAAGCCCGGGGCGACCGTCATTGATGTCGGCATCAACCGCTTGACGACGGAGGAGGAGGTCCGCAAAATCTTTCGCAAGCCGGAAGCGGCGCTGAAGAAGTTGCAGGAAAAGGGCCAGGTGCTTGTCGGCGACGTGCATCCGGAAGACGTGGTCGAGAAGGCGGGCGCCTACACGCCCGTGCCGGGCGGCGTCGGCCCGCTCACGATCGCCATGCTCATGGCCAATACGGTCGAGGCGGCACGCGCGCGGCGAGGTCTGCGCGTGGCGGTGTCCCGGCACTGAAGGGTTCGAAAGATACTGGAAAATAGAAATTGGAAACTGGCCGAAATGCCCGCCAGGTCCAACCGGCACTTTCGCTCCGCCAGTTTCCAGTTTCTGAGTTGTCCATTTCGCATTCGGCGGCATGAATTCGCCCCCCAGCTACTTCGGCCTCACCGGCGGCATCGCCACCGGCAAGTCCACCGTCGCGCGCATGTTCGAAGAACTGGGCGCGCGCGTGATCGACGCCGACCGGATTGGCCACGAACTGATCCGAAAGTCGCTCCCCGCCCACGAGGAAATCGTCGGCGTCTTCGGAAAAGAGATTCTCGATCCATCGGGCGAGATCGATCGCAAGGCGCTTGGCGCCGTGGTTTTTTCCGACCCCGCGAAACTCGTCCGACTGAACGCCATCCTGCATCCGCTCATTGTGACGCGAACGGAAGAAGCGGCGCGCGAATTGAGCGCGCGCCATCCCCAAAGCATTATCCTCGTGGACGCGGCGCTGATCTTCGAGGCGGGAATCGGCGGGCGGTTCAGGAAAGTGATCGTCACCTGGTGCCGGCCCGAACAGCAGCTCGAACGGTTGTCAGCCAAAGGGCTTTCGCGGGAGGAAGCCGAGCTTCGCATGGCCGCGCAAATGTCTGCCGAGGAGAAACGCCGGCGCGCCGACTACGTGATCGATACCTCGGGAACGAAAGAACAGACCCGCGAACAGGTGAACCGACTTTACGGAGAGTTGCAACAGCTTCGGACAAAAGCTTAGCGGAAATTGGAAACTGTAAATCAGGGACTGGGGGAACTCGCGAAGCCGAAGGGCTTGGCTTATCAGTTCCTTCGAGCTTCCGCTAACTTCCCCGCCCCCCACTCATCTCCCCGCCTTCGCAATTCGTCGAGCGCGGCCTGGACTTCGGCGAGTTTGCGCGTCTGCTCGGCTTCGTCGGCGTCTTCACGGACGAAAATGGGCGGCGCGATGAACACGGCGGCGCGGCTGAAGGGGTAAGGAATCTGAAACTGGTCCCAACTCCGCTTGAAGACGTAGGCGCTCCGCAGCGCGATGTGAAAGCAGAGGATGGCGGCTCCGGTCGAGCGGGCGAGGATCACCGAGCCGCGCTTGGCGACGAAGCGCGGCCCGCGCGGGCCGTCAATCGTAAACGCCGTGTCGAGCCCCTGTCGGTGGCATCGGACCATTTCCACCAGCGCGCGCCCCGCGCCGCGTGAGCTCGACCCGCGCGCCGCGCCATAGCCGTGACGCCGGATGATCCGGGCGATGTATTCGCCGTCGAAATTCATGCTGGTCATCACGACGATTCCGCGCTTCCGCCAGAACCAGGTGGCGGGAAAAATCTCGCGATGCCAGAAGGTGTAGATGAGCCCCTTCCCCGCCCGGCGCGCCGATTCCCAATTCTCCCAGCCGTGCACTTCGAAGCGCAGCGTGCGGCCGATGAGGAGCACGGCGAAGTAGCCGACCCAGCCCGCGACGAAAATCTGCGCGCGCTGCCAGAGCGTGAAGGTGCGCGGGTTCTCTTCGAGCTGGACGGCCGCCGGCGACGGACCCGCAGCGCCCCTCTCCTCAACGCTCGTCGCTTTTTCTTCGGTGTCTTTCATCAACATTCGGGATTTTATGGCATCGATCCTGGCTCCACTCCGTACCCGGAAGCGGCGGCCCACCAGGCCCTGCCTACATCCCCTCGTAACCCGGTCCTCCGCCGCCCTCCGGCGGCACCCAGGTGATGATTTCGTAGGGGTCCATGATGTCGCAAGTCTTGCAATGGACGCAGTTCGCAGCGTTCACCTTCAGCCGCTTTCCGGCGCCTTGCGGGGAGTCTTCCATTTCATAAACTGCCGCAGGGCAGAAATGCTGGCAGGGGTTTCCGTATTCACGCGTGCAGCGCGTGTGGCAGATCTCGGGGTCCGCGATTTTCAAATGCGACGGCTGGTCTTCCTCATGGTGCGTGCCCGAATGAAAGACGTCGGAGAGCTTGTCGAAGAGCAGCGCGCCGTCGGGTTTCGCGCGCTCGAATGGCCGGTCCGCGAATTCTTGCAGCTTCTGCATGCGTTCGTGCCCCGGCCGCGAAGGATAGCGAGCGTGAAGTCCCCGGCCGCCGGTCACGAATTGCAGCCCGGCGTGCAGCATTCCATGCCACAGCCCTTTCTCAAATCCCTGATGGAAATTCCGCACGCGCCAGAGTTCGTCACGCACCCAGCTCTGCTTCCAGGACTCCTCAAATCGCGACAGCCGGGCGGCGGAGGGATCGCCCGCGACCAGCGCGTCGAAAATCGTATCCGCCGCGAGCATGCCGGTTTTGAGCGCCAGGTGAATACCCTTCAACCGCTGCGAATTCAGAAAGCCGGCCGAATCGCCGATCAGCAGCGCGCCGTCCACGGCGGTCTTCGGGATCGAAAAGTATCCGCCTTCCGGAATCGTCTTCGCGCCGTAGCGGACGAGTTCGCCGCCCGCGAGCAGCCGCCGCACCCAGGGATGCGTCTTAAACTTCTGGAAAGCGTCGTGCGGGTCGAAGCGCGGGTCTTCGTAATCCAATCCGGCCACGAGCCCGACAGCGACCCGCGTGTCGGAAAGCGCGTAAAGAAATCCGCCGCCGAACCGGCTCGAAGCGAGCGGCCAGCCCAAAGTATGCACCACTTCGCCGCGCTCCATGCGCCCCGGCGGAACCTGCCAGAGTTCTTTCACGCCCACCGAATAGACCTGCGGGTTGCGCCCGCGGTCGAGGCCGAAGCGGCGGACGAGTTGCTTCGCGAGCGACCCGCGGGGACCTTCGGCGAACACCGTGACCTTCGCGCGCAGGTCGTAGCCCGGCTGGAAATTCGATTTGCGCCGTCCCTCGCGGTCGATGCCTTTGTCGTCGGTGCGCACGCCGGCGACGCGGTCGCCTTCATACAACACTTCGACGCCCGCAAATCCCGGAAAGAGGCTTACGCCGGCACGCTCGACCAACCCGCCCAGCCATTTGACCAGCCGGTTGAGTGAGACGACGTAGTTCCCGTCATTATGGAGCGGCGGCGGAAGGACGGGCAGTTTCCACTGTCCGGAACGCGTGAAGTAGTAAACGGAGTCCCGAACCACAGGCGTCTCGAGCGGCGCCCCCTGCGCCTCGAAATCAGGAATCAGCTCCCGGAGAGAGCGCGGGTCGAGAACCGCGCCGGAAAGGCAGTGCGCGCCGAGTTCGGCGGCCTTTTCGAGGACGTAGATGTTTTCGGCGCTGAGCGGAGGACCGGCGACGGCCCCCGCCTCGACACGCTTGCGATGCGCTTCAATCCGCTGCGCGAGACGCAACGCGCAGGCCAGCCCTGCCGGCCCCGCGCCGACGATCAGCACGTCGGTCTCGAGCCGCTCGCGTTCTGGTTCCGGCATGGGGGTCAGCCCTCACGGGAAAATGGCCGGCCTTCGACGGGGCGGAATTACTGCGGCAGGCTTTCGATCTGTTCTTTCAACGCCTGAGCCAGCGTGACGTCGGAACTGAACCGCTTTTCGAGGTCTTCGTAAAGCGCGCGCGCCCGCGCGGGGTCGCTCGAGCGATAGTAGTCGGCGAGCGCCAGCTTCGCCATCGCTTCCGGCACCGCGGCCGTGGGCTTCGCCGCGAGTTCTTCGTAAACCTTCAGCGCCTCATCGCGCTTGCCGCCTTTCGCCAGTTCGCCGGCGAGGGCGAACTTCGCGAGCGACGCGATGTTGGAGTCAGAAGCGCGCGCGGCTTCTTCGAGGGTTTTCACCGCCGCCTCGTGCTCGCCCAGTTCCGCCTGGCAGATCCCCAGATGGTATCGCGCAATGGCCACCGCCTTCGGCTCCGGCAGACGAGAATACTTCTCGATGACGGACAGAAACTGCTCGCGGGCCTTCTTGAATTTTTCTTCCGAGGTCTCGAACGTCTGCATCCCGGGCAGAAGCGAGCCGGAGGCGGGCCCGACGTAAGCATTGAAGGTCCGGAGGGCCTCGCCGAGGTCCGCGCTCGCGGCGGCTTCCTGCCGGTCGGCGTAAATCCTCAACCCGATCGTCAGCGCGACCACGGCAATCACGATCCCGGCGACCGTGGCGATCTCCTTGCCTCGCTGCTTGACGAATTCGTCCAGCCGCTCGACGCTCGAGCGCAACTCATCCTGCTTCAGTTCGTGGCGGGTCAGATGGGCCACCGGTTCTCTCCTTGCTTCGGCGCGATTCCACCATGGTAACAAGCGGCTCGAAACGGGTCAACATTCGCGCCTGAGGCGCGGCTAGGCCGGCGGGAGACGCGCAGCGGACCGGCGGCTTGCAGCCGCGCCGGGCATCGGGTGTAATAGCGGCGATGGATGCAAAGCGCCGGGCTGCGAAGGAAATTGTCGAGCGGCTGAGGAAGGAAGGCTTTCAGGCTTTCTTCGTCGGCGGTTGTGTGCGCGACCTGGTGATGGGTCGCGAGCCCAAAGACTACGATGTGGCGACCGACGCAACGCCCGACCAGGTGGTCCGCCTCTATCCGGAAAGCCTCACAGTCGGCGCGCAGTTCGGCGTGGTCGTCGTGCCGCGTCCGGAAGGTCCCGTCGAGGTCGCCACGTATCGCAGCGACGGGCGCTACGCCGACGGCCGGCATCCCGCCGAGGTCCGCTATTCGAAGACTCCGCAGGAAGACGTCCGCCGGCGCGATTTCACGATCAACGGCCTGCTCTACGATCCGGTCAAGAACAAGGTGCTCGATTACGTGGGCGGACAGCCGGACCTGCGGGCGCGGCGGCTGCGCACCATCGGCGACCCCGAAGCGCGCTTTCGCGAAGACCATCTGCGTATGCTGCGCGCCGTGCGCTTTGCGGCGAGGCTGGGTTTCTCGATCGATCCGGCGACGCTCGAGGCAATCCAGCGGCTCGCGCCGCTGATCGAAGAGGTGAGCGCGGAACGCGTGCGTGACGAAATCCTTAAAATCCTGACCGAGGGCGCGGCGCGGCGCGGCTTCGAACTGCTCGACGAATCACGCCTCCTCGAACATGTTCTGCCCGAAGTGAAGGCGATGCAGGGCGTCGAGCAGCCGCCGGAATTTCATCCCGAGGGCGACGTCTGGGTGCATACCCTGATGATGCTCGAGGGCCTGCGGTCGCCCACTCCCACGCTCGCCCTGGGCGTCCTGCTGCACGACGTCGGCAAGCCGCGGACGTTCACCGTGCGCGAGCGCATCCGCTTCGACAACCACGTCGAGGTGGGCGCGAAGATGGCGGAAGAAATCTGCCGGCGGCTGCGCCTTTCCCTTGCGCAGACCGAGCGCGTCGTTGAGCTCGTTCGCCATCACCTTCGCTTCAAGGATTTTCCGCACATGCGCCGCGCGAAGCAGATGCGATTTCTTCGCCTGCCGGGGTTCGAGGAACACCTGGAACTTCACCGGCTCGACTGCCTGGCCAGTCACGGCGACCTGACCAACTACGAGATGGCGCGAAGGATGCTCGAAGAAACGCCCCCCGAAGAAGTCAAACCTCCGCCCCTTCTGCGCGGCGATGATCTGATCGCGCTCGGATACACCCCGGGGCCGGAATTCAGGACGATCCTTCAGGTGGTCGAGGACGCTCAGCTGGAAGGGAAGCTGCCGACGCGCGAGGATGCACTCCGATTGATCACAGAGCAGTTCCCTTTGCCCCGGACGGGATCACTGAGAGTAAGGAACAAACGCAAAGAAGTAGATGAGCCCACCTAAGGCGCCCATCGCCACGAAAAACATCCCCACTTTGACCCAGAACATCCTGCGGTCATCCGCGGAGGAAGCCTTCTGCTCATCAATCATCTGAAACATGCCGCCCTCCTTTCGAACCCCGAACTCACCGGGATGAGATAAGGACGAGGGAGCGGGAGCACCCGGGAATTACTGTTCGGCGTAAAGGCTATGCGGGGCATGGCGGCCCCGGCGGTTAACGAAGCGAGTGGCCGCGAATCAGCAAGTGAACACGAGCGCGGTGGACGATAGTATCCTTGTCACTGACAGGGTAGACCTCCGCCCGTTGAAAATCAAGCTGAATCGGAGGGCTGGATCGAGTTCTCGGGCGCGACAAAACGTCCCGGCCGAACCTTCCGATCTTCACCGAGCGGCACGGGGTTTCAGCGCGCTGCAAGGGGCAGCGGCCCGGCCACAAGCCGCTCCCGGCGCACGGGCGCCCGGTTCATCGTCTGCCACAATTCGATCCCCCACCAAGCCAGCGCCGCAACTTCCACGAAACCCGTCACGCCGACGAGCGGGTAGGCGAAGTCCGGATAGAAATCCGTGAGCAGTTGCAGCGAGACGCGCGCTGCGTTCCCCGCATTAATCAGGATGAAGGGCCCCCAGAGCGAACTCAGACGTTTTGAGTCCGCGCCGGACAGGATGGGCACGATGCGCGCCCCCACGCCCATGATCATCAGGCTGATGAATCCCACCGTGAACGCGTGCCGGTGCGCGCCCATATAGGAATGCGCGAAAGGCTGGCCCGTCAGTATCCCGTAGGGGATGAAAAACGGCAGCATCGCCATCGCTACAAGCAGCCAGAGGTAAGCGGCGCGGATGAATTTGAAGCTGCGGTCGGTTTCTTTGGGCGGCGAGAAGATGCGGAGCTGGAGGACCAGCAGAACGGCCCAGGCAAGCATCAACAGGTAGGCGAGCTGAAGCCCCAGGGCGTAATGAGGGATCCGCGTGGAAACCACGAGCACGTAACTCGCGACTCCCAGCGCCAGGCTTCCGAGCATGAGCACGAAGATGAGCGAAGACCTGTCCTTCTTCGGATTTCCAAGACCGTACACGTGCGGGATCAGCCGCTGGCTGACGCCCGCGATGATGAGGGACGCGAAGCCCAGGAATTGAATGTCGCGCAACGGCCCGCCCAGCAGCGCGATGCGATGGACCATCTCCTGCGAGCTCGTCGCCGTGAGCTTCGCGAAGAAAAACACGTGGTCGAGGATCGCCTGAAGAAAAAACAGGATGAACGCGGCGAAAATAAACTTCTCGTATCCGCTTCGCGGGCCGGTCCCGCGGCGCGCCGTCTGCACGATGATGGCCAGGAAGAGGCCGATGGCCGCCAGCTCCGCGCCCGCCGAAAACGCGCCCAGCGCCAAAGCCGCCGGACCGCCGCCCGTCATCTCCCCGCCGATTCGTGCGCCGATTCCGGCGAGCATCAGCACGAAACTCAGGTTGGCGAGGTCCGGCCGCCAGAGCGTGGTATATTTGAAGCGCGGGAACGCCTGGTAGGCGAAGCCCATCACAAACAGTCCAACCCAGCCGAAGACCATGGCGTGGGCGTGCGCGTGAATCGAGGAGACGAGACCCATCTGAAGGAATCCCTTCGCCTGCCCGATTTCAAAAAGGTTGATCGCGCCCCAAAGACATCCGAAGGACAGCACCACGGCAACGCCGGCCTTGAAAAACCGGCGATAGATGACGTCGCCGAGCGATTCCCGGTAAGCGGGGATTCCCTTCGTCGGACTGCGCAACTCGGCGTTCAGCTCCTGGACGAGCTGGTCCGCGTCCACCTCGTGGACTCTCGCGAAAAACTCCAGCGGTTCTTCCGGGCCGCGCTCGCCGCCGCAGCCGTGCAGGCCGTGCCGGTCGAAAATGCGCCGCGCCGAAGGGCAGCGGCGGAAGATTTCCGCGACGCCGGTTGTTTTGGTGATTTCACTCATCTTGAATCCTCAGGTGCTGCGGGTCCCGGCCCGCGAAAGAGGGGGCGCTTCCGGCGCCCGGCCCTACTTCCAGACTTGCGTGCCATGCGGTATCGCTGCGTTCAGTTCCGCCAGCACCTGGTCCAAATCAAACCCGTGTTTGCCTGCCGCGTATTCGAGCGGATGAACACCCCCGCAACAAAGGTCGAGCCCGTAACGCGCGAAAACCTTCCTTGTTTCGGGCCAGGTGCGGGCGATCTCGCCCACATGCATATCCTTCGTAATCGTCGCCATTGAAACCTCCTCCTCCTCTCGAATTGATGGTCACCACTCTATCCGGGGCCGCGCGAAGCACTCGATGACAATTGTCACAGCGGGTGCTGGCCCGGGCTGTGACCTTAGTCCTCGCTACGAAGGTCTGCCGGGCGCAGGCTGGGACTGGCTGCCGAGGGAATCAGCGACTTGGGCCACAAGGAAAGGACGTTCGTGAATGACCCACTCGACGGAAAAGCTGAACTTTGACGAACGGCCGTTCATTGCGATCTGGGAGGTGACTCAGGCGTGCGACCTGGCCTGCATTCACTGCCGCGCCTGCGCCAAGCCGCTCCGGCACCCGCTCGAACTTTCGACCGCTGAAGGCGAAGCGCTGATTGACCAGATCGCTGCAATGCAGGTCCCGGTCTTCGTCCTGACGGGCGGCGACCCGCTGAAGCGTCCCGACCTTTACCGGCTGGTGGTATACGCCACCGGGCGGGGCGTGCGGACGTCGCTGACGCCCAGCGCCACGCCGCTGCTGACGCGCGAGGCGGTGGTCGAATTGAAGCATCGCGGTCTCGCGCGCCTTGCCGTCAGCCTGGACGGTTCAACCGCCCGGATTCACGACGGCTTCCGCGGCGTGGCCGGTTCTTACGCGCTCACGCTCGAGGCGCTGCGTTGGGCGCGCGAAGCCGGGCTCCCTTTCCAGATCAACACCACGGTTTGCCGGCCGAACCTCGCCGACTTCGATGCCGTCGCGAAACGGGTCCAATCGCTCGAACCCGTGCTCTGGAGTGTGTTCTTCCTCGTCCCCACGGGCCGCGGAAAAACCGACGACCTGCTCACCGCTGAAGAATTCGAAGCTGTGTTCGCCAAACTCGATGAGTTCGCGCGCCGCATGCCCTTCGACGTCAAGACGACGGAAGCGCAACATTACCGCCGCTACGTCGCGCAAGCGCGCGCCCGCGGGCGCCGGCAGGGAACTTTGCGCCCCGCTCAGACGTCCGGGCCGCAGCTTGCGACGGATGACGGCATCGGGCGCGCTCCTCGCGGCCTGAACGATGCCAAGGGATTCGTCTTCATTTCGCATACGGGCGAAGTCTTCCCCAGCGGCTTCCTGCCCATTTCCGCCGGCAACATCCGCACGCAGCCGCTCGCCGAAATTTACCGCCACGCGCCGCTCTTCACGGCCCTGCGCGACCCGTCGCGCCTTCAGGGCAAGTGCGGCGTCTGCGAGTTCCGGGAAATCTGCGGCGGCTCGCGCGCCCGCGCCTACGCCCTGACCGGTAACCCCCTCGCCGAAGAACCCTGCTGCGTGTATCAGCCGAAAGTCACCACCTCGGCGGCGTGAGTCTGTCCGAGCCCGGCGCGCCTCCGTGTACGAACCTCGGCTTGTGGGAGCGCGCGCGTGGGTTCTTGGTATAATGTCGCGGGGAGGCTGGCAATGGCTGGGCCGCCAGCTTTTGAGAACGCCCGCCGCGAGGCGGAGGGCTACGCCGCGGACCCGCAGCGTACCGAGCGGCTGCTCGACGCGGCGGAAGAAAAATCGCGGCGCGACCGCCGCAGGCTTTTCCGCGTCCTCGGTGACCTGCGCTCCATCCTCCGCATGTTACGGGCCTGGCTCGGCGGGCGCTACAGAAACGTCCCCTGGCGAACCCTCATCTTTTCCCTGGCCGGCGTCATCTACTTTGTGAACCCCTTCGACGTCTTCCCGGACCTCATCCCGGCCCTTGGCTACCTCGACGACGTCGGCGTGCTGGCGTTCGTCCTTCAGGCGATTCGCAAAGACCTCGACGGCTATCTGCATTGGGAACGAGGCCAGCCGGGCGAGCGCTCCTGAACCTCTTCCGTTCAACCGGCCGCCCTGTCCCGGACCAGACCGGAGGCGCGCCCTGCCCCCTTGACGGCGGGAGGATAATCCCAAAGGGGCAAGTCCATCTTCGCCGGGGGTCGCGAATGGCACAACGTGTAGGCTATGCCGTCGTCGGGCTCGGATCGATCTCGCAGCAGGCCGTGCTGCCGGCCTTCCGCCACTCCAGGAAGTCGAAGCTGGTGGCGGTGGTCAGCGGCGACGAACGCAAGGCGCGGCGCCTGGCGCGTCAGTTCGGTGCGTCCGACTACTACACCTACGACGATTACGCGCTCTGTCTGAGCCACCCCAAGGTCGAAGCGGTCTTCATCGCCACGCACAACCTGGGCCACGTGGAATACACGCTGCGCGCCGCGCAGGCGGGGCGGCACGTGCTCTGCGAGAAGCCCATGGCGCCCACCGCGCAGGACTGCCGGCGCATGATCGAAACCTGCCGGGCGTCGAACGTCCGGCTCATGATCGCCTATCGAAAATACTTCGAGCCCGCAAGCCTGGCGCTCAAGAAACTCGTCACGTCCAGGAAACTCGGAAGGCTCAAGGCGATTCACTCGGGGTTCCTGATTTATTTCGTTCCCGGCGGAAAGAACCCGCACTGGCACTACGACCGGTATCGCGCCGGCGGCGGCTCGCTGGTGGATGTGGGCGTCTATTGCATCAACACGGTGCGCTGGCTGACGGGGCTCGAACCCACCGAGGCCACGGCGCACGCGTGGACGGTGGACCCTGAACGCTTCAGCCAGGTCGAGGAAAGCGTCGCCTTCCAGCTCAAGTTTCCCGGAGGCCTGGTGATGCAGGCCACGTCGAGCTTCGGCGCGGCGCAATCCTCATTCCTTCAGGTGCACGGCGAGAAAGGCTGGGCGGCGCTCAACCCCGCGTATGCTTACGATGAAGAGCGGCGACTCTTCGGGAAAATCAACGGCAAGTGGTTTGAGAAGAAGTGGAAGATCATGGACGAGTTCGCGCTGGAGCTCGATTATTTTGCCGACTGCATCCGCCGCCGGCGCGAGCCCGAACCGAACGGCGTGCAAGGCCTGCGCGACGTCGCCGTGATGCAGGCTATCTACCAGGCCGCGCGCGAAGGCCGTTCGGTTCCCATCTCGATGCCCTGACGGGTCCGGCAGGCTCGTGCTGCTCTTCGCTCGCTGCTTGCATCCCGCCGGAGTCAGAGAGGCTGGGTCAACGAGACCAGCGTCAAAAGTCGCAGGGCACGGATAATCTGTCAGCCGCGCCTCGACAAAATGACATCCTGTCGCGAGCGGTTCTCCCGCCTGCTTGCTTTTTCAATAGCTTGACAGCCCGACCTCAACTGCTTTTTGGCCGGGCGATTGCTCTCTCGGGCGTCTGGATCGAACTCGATCCGGCACTCGGGAGTCTGCAATGGCCGAATACGCTCTACCGTATCGCGACGAGCTGGGCTTCACCAATGTCTTGCTGACGGCGCTGGGCGGCGACGGCGCCAACATGGCGGCGAAGCTGCTCTTCAAGATCGCCGTCGAGAAGCTCGACCTCGACGGCGGCTACGACGCCAAATACGGCAGCGAAAAGACCGGCACGCCCACCGACGTTTCGATCCGGCTCTGCGCCTACGGCACGCCGGTGCGCGAGAGCGGGCCCACGCGCCGCCCGCACATGCTGAGCATTTTCCGCGAAGCGCTGATTCGCGCGCAGAACCTGGCGGCGGGTCTGGAGCCCGACGCCACGGTGATGGTGAACACCACGCAGCCGCCCGCGGAAATCCGTCGCGCGCTGCGCCTGCACAGCGGCACCATCGTTGCGCTCGACGCCACGCGCATCGCCCGCGAGACGAAGTCGCGGCTCAACATGCCGATGCTCGCCGTGCTCTCGGACCGGCTGGGATTCCCCGCGGACATCGTGAAGGAAGCCATCGCCGCGCAATGGCCGCGCGCGCGGGAAGCGAACCTCGCCGCTTTTGAGAAGGCCGTCGGCCTGGCACTCAGCGAGAGGTTCGAGCCGTCCGAGGAGTTCCCGCTCCTCGAGCCGGCGCGGCCCGTTTCCGCCCTCGGTTACGAAAACATGCTGGCCGGCGGCGCGATTGACGCGCTGGCGGGCATCAACATTCCGAACGGCAACGGCGAGCCGCTCGGCCGCGTCCCGGTTTTCTCGGTCGAACTCTGCTCGCATTGCGGACTGTGTCTGGTGCCTTGCCCCGAGCCGGGCTCACTGGTGTGGAAAGACAGGAAGATGGTTGCCGTCAACGCGCTGTATTGCAAAGGGTGCATGCAGTGCGTCGAGATCTGTCCGACCACGAAGCGCGGCAAAGCGCTCGTCGAGCCGGAGCTGGTGACGGCGCAGGGGCTGTAGCGGCGATGTCCTCATCGCCGCCTTCGAGGGCCCCCTTGACTTGACCCGGCGGCGCGGGCGCCGCCGCTAGAGGAGAAAGTCGCATGACCGATCAGCGAACCATCATCGCCAGCGGCAACGAAGCGGCCGCTCGCGCCATTATTGATATCGGGTATGACGGGGAGGGGTATTACCCCATAACGCCTTCATCTGAGGTGGGAGAGTACGTCAATCGCGCCTACGCCCAGGGCGAAGTGGATTTAAGCTTCGTCGTGGGCACTTCCGAACTGGCTGCGATTTCCACCGTCGCCGGCATGGCCATCGCCGGGGGCCGGGCGGTGGACGTGACGTCCTCCCAGGGCCTCCTCCTGAAGGCGGAAGAGCTGCCCGCGATCGCGGGACTCGGCCTCCCCGTCGTTCTGAATCTCGCCACGCGCGACGTCAACGCGCCGCTCAACATCAAGAACGGCCACTCCGACCTCGCCGCCACGCTCGGCTGGGGCTGGATCACGCTGATGGCCCCGACGGTTCAGGCCGTCTATGACCTGAACATCATCGCGCTCAAGGCGGCCGAAGCGGCGGGGCTGCCGGCCCTCATCGCTTACGACGGCTTCCACACCAGCCACGCCAACCGCCGGATCAAAGTCTTCACGGACCGCGATGCGGTGCGGCGCTTCGTCGGCCCCGAGCCGCCCAAGCGGCCCAGCCTGCTCGACGTCCTCCACCCGCACACGTTCGGCCCGTACATGAACGACGACCTCATCAACACCAAGGTGCAGCTCGACCGGAAGATGGAAAAGGCGCTCAAGCTGCTTCCGAAAATTTTTGCCGAATACGCGGCCGTCAGCGGCCGGCACTACGGATTCCTCGACGTGTATGGCGACCCGGACGCCGACGTGGCGCTGGTGATCCTGAACTCCGCGGCGGAAGCGGCGAAGGTGGCCGTGGACCGTCTGGCGAAGGAAGGGCGGCGCGTCAAGGTCGTGGCGCCCACGGTGCTGCGTCCCTGGCCCGCCGACGCCGTCCTCCAGGCGCTCTTTTCCGCGGACCGCATCCTCGTCGCGGAACGCGTCTCGCAGTACGGCGCGGGAAATTATCTCGCCAACGAAATCGGCGCCGTCCTCCAGCGCGCCGGCAACAACAACCTGATCCTCAGCCGGACGTACGGAATCGGCGGATTGAATTTCTATCCCGAAGACGCCGACTACCTGTTCCGGCTGGCTATCAATTTTCCCAACGTGCCGGAGCACGAGAAGCGCTGGAAAGGTTACTACCAGGCGTGGCCGGGCGAGCCGGGCTCGACGCCGCAGCCGAAAATCGAACCGCTGACCACCGAAGAGACGACGAAGAACGCGGGCAAGGAAAAGATCGACCTGAAAGAGCTGGCCGAGATGCCGCACCGGGTCGAGAAACATTCCGCCTGCCCGGGCTGCGGAATTTT
>CAZKXX010000007.1:0-62109 GCA_964556705.1 uncultured Acidobacteriota bacterium | reverse complement strand
ATGGAACCGTCGTTGATGCAGGAACTCTCGGAAAGCAACTTGCCCATTGTCTTCTACGACGTCGGCACGCCGGCGCGGAACATCAGCAACATTAAGGTGCGCTATCAGAAGGGGATCCAGAAGGTGGTCGAATACCTCTACGCGCTGGGCCATCGCCGAATGGCGTTTGTGGGGCATCACACGGGGCTCGATCCGCTGATGGACCGCAAGCGGACGTTTCTTGAAATCATGCAGGCTTACGCGGGCGAGGTGGAATACGCCACTGCGGCGGACCGCGACGGGCCGCAGGGCGGACAGCAGGCGACCCGCCAGCTTTTTTCTTCCGGGTTTCGTCCTACGGCCGTCATCTGCGTGAACGATTTCATGGCGGTGGGCGTGCTGAAAGAGTTGCGCGAGCAGGGGTTCCACGTGCCGCGCGACGTTTCCGTCTCCGGCTTCGACAACATCAACCTCTCCCAGTTCACCTTTCCGCCGCTCACCACGCTGAACATTCCGCGCGAACGGATCGGCCACCTGGCCTTCCAGAGTCTGGTCCCCGACCACGGCGAAGAAACGCCGGCGGGCGGGCGCGAGATCGTCATCGAACCCGAACTCGTCATTCGCGAGTCCACCGGCCCCGCGCCCTCGAGCTGAGCCTCGACCCGCGGCCGGACCCTTCCCCTCCCGCCGGCCGTCCGGCGGAGACTGCGTGATAGAATAAAAAGCTTTGAGGTCGTGCGGCCGTGGTTTCCATCGCGCGCAAGAACCTGTTTCACGATCGCGTGCGCTTCGCCGTGGCGCTGGCGGGCATCCAGTTTGCCGTGGTGCTGATCACCATCCAGGTCGGCGTCTTTCTCAAATTTCTCACCAACTCCAGCGTGCTCATTGACAACACCGAGGCCGACATCTGGATCACCTCGAAAAAACTGGAAAACTTCGACTTCGGCCGCCCCTTCAGCGAGAAGAAGATGTACCAGGCGCGCCGCGTGCCGGGCGTCCAGTGGGCGGAGAAGTATCTTCTGGCCTGGGGCTACTGGAAGACGCCCGAAGGCAGCCGGGAAAACGTGCAGCTGGTGGGCTTTAACCCCGAGACGATGGTCGGGGGGCCGTGGGAGGTCCGCCAGGGCAACGTTCAGGACGTGAAGTATTTCAACCAGGTCTTCTACGACGAAGCGGAGAGCAACCGCCTCGGGGACCTGCCCGTGGGCGCTGAGACGGAAGTCAACAATCGCCGCGTGCGCGTGGCGGGGATCACGCGCGGCGCCAAATCGTTCATCCAGAGCGCGTATCTGTTCACTTCCTTCAAAAACGCCCAAAACCTTTCGCTGGGCTTCCGTCCCGGCGATGTGACCTATGTGCTCGTGAAGGTTGGCCCGGGTTACGACGTCGCGAGCGTGCAGCGCCTGCTGCGGGAGACGATCCAGGACGTGGACGTTTACACGTCGGCGGAATTCAGCCGCAAGACGCGCAGCTATTGGATGATCAACACGGGGGCGGGCGTGGCGCTGCTGGTGACGGCGCTGATGGGCCTCGTCATCGGCACCATCATCGTCGGCAACACCATCTACGCCTCGACCACCGAGCATTTGAAGGAGTTCGGAACGCTCAAGGCCATCGGCGCTTCCAACTGGGACCTCTACAAGATCATCATCGAGCAGGCGGTGATCAATTCCGTCATCGGCTTCGGCGTGGGGATGTCCGTCAGCTTCTTCGTCATCCAGCTCATGAAGAAAGGGAAGCTCGAGGTGCTGCTGCCCTGGCCGGTGCTCATCGGAGTCTTTCTGGTCACGCTGCTGATGTGCCTCGGGTCTTCCATCCTTTCGATCTACAAAGTGACGAAGATTGACCCGGCGCTGGTGTTCAAGAGCTAGTGGGTCGCGGGTTGGGCGCAGCAAGGCGGGAAGCCTGAAGTTGGAAATTGAGGCAGGGAAGATCGAAAAGCGGAGGGGCCCATCGATGGGAAAACAACCGACAACCAGCAACCCGCGACCGACGATTTCGAGCTGACGGCTGAATGCCGAGAGCTGATCGCCGGCCATTGAGAGCTTCGATGCAAGTCGCCACCGACACCATCATCCGGCTCGAACGCGCGAGCAAGACTTACGGCGAAGGAGAATCCGCCGTGCACGCGGTGGAAGACCTTTCGCTCCAGCTCGAGCCGGGCAAGTTCTACATCCTCATGGGACCGTCGGGCAGCGGCAAGACGACGCTCTTGATGCTGATGGGCTGCCTGCTGCGGCCGACCTCCGGCTCCGTCCACATCTTCGACGAGGAAGTGAGCGCGCTCGACGAATCGGAACTGCCGCGCGTGCGCCGGGAGCGAATCGGGTTCATCTTTCAGGGCTTCAACCTGTTTCCGGCGCTCACGGCGCTTGAAAACGTGGAGGCGACGCTGAACCTGAAAGGGATGCGCGGCGCGGCGGCGACCGAAGAAGCCCGGCGGCTTCTGACCCAGGTGGGGCTCGAACACCGGCTCGACCATCTGCCCGAAGACCTGAGCGGCGGCGAGAAACAGCGCGTGGCCGTGGCGCGCGCGCTGGCGGCGAATCCGCCCATCCTGTTCGCCGACGAGCCCACCGGGCAGCTCGATTCGAAGACCGGCCGCATGATCGTCGAACTGCTGAAAGACCTTTCGACCCGCGAAGGACGCCTGGTCTTCATGGTCAGCCACGACAACCGGATTCTGGATCTCGCCGACCGCATCTTCACGATGGAAGACGGCCATTTGAAGGACTGAAGCTCATGCTCGCGCCCAGGAAGAACCTCTACGTTTTTGCGGGAATCGCGCTGCTCCTCTTCGTTCCTCTGCTGCTCGTGGTGCTTTCCGAGATGCGGAAGAACGCCGGCAGTTCCACGCACGAGTTCCGCGCGCGCTACGGAAACATCGAGCGGCGTTTCGCGGCGCGCGGGCGCGTGGAAGGCGCGACCTCGCAGGAAATCAAGCTGGCCGCGCGCACCTTCGGACGGATTCTGGAAGTTCGCGTGGCGGACGGCGATCCGGTCAAGGCGGGCCAGATCGTAGCGGTGCTCGAGAACAACGACGCGCGGGCGCGCGTGGAAGAAGCTCGCGCCGCCCTGGGCGCCGCCGAAGCCGCGCTCGAACGCCTGCTGAACGGCGCGCGCCCGGAGGAGCGCGCCGCGGCCCGCGCCGAGATGGAGGAGGCCGAAGCGTTGCTCGAAAACGCGCGGCTCGAATACAACCGGCGCAGCCGCTTGTTCGAAGAGGGTGGCATCGTTTCGCAGGCGGCACTCGACGCCGCGGAGCGCGACTTCAAGATAGCGGAGGCGAAATTCGAAACGGCCAAGCAGCGCCACGCGCTCATCATCGCCCCGCCGCGTCCGGAAGATGTGGCCGCCGCGCGCGCCGAAGTCGCCATGGCCCGAGCCCGCCTGGCCCAGGCCGAAGACTATTACGACAACACCTTCGTCCGCTCACCCGTGGACGGAATCGTCGTCAAGCGCTTCATGAATCCCGGCGAGTCCATCAGCTACGAGTCGCTCTACCAGCCCATCGTGACGGTGGCCGACACTTCGCAGCTCATGGTGCGCGCCGAAGTGGATGAGACCGATATCGGCAAGGTTGCAGTCGGCCAGCGCGCTGAAATCCGCTGCGACGCCTTCCCCGGTCGGGTCTTCACCGGCGAGGTCGTCCGCATCAGCGGCGGCCTGGGACGCAAGAAGATTCAGACCGACAATCCCACGGAAAAAGTGGACGTCGAGATTCTCGAGACGTTCGTCCGGCTGGACCCCGGAGCGCCGCTGCGCGTCGGATTGCGCGTGGACGTCGAAGTCCCGCTCGAACGCCGGACGAACGTCCTGATTATTCCCCGCCGCGCCGTTCACGTCGCCGACGGCGCCGCCACGGTGCGCGTGAAGTCGGCGGGCGGCATCCGCCCGCAGGCCGTCCGCACCGGCGCGCACGACGGCCTGCACATCGAAATCCTCGACGGCCTGCGGGAAGGGGATGTGGTGGTGTATTGATTCCGCGCCTCGACTCTGATTCGTGAACCATTCCTGAACACTCATGATTAATGCTGACAAGCGAGTGCAGCGCAAATATAACAGCGGGAAGGTGCCGAGAGAGGAGGACGCATGCGCCGCCAGTTCGTCCTCGACGAGGAAACTGAGAGCATGCTTGAAGATCTTGCCGCTTTGCGCGCGGGCAACCGCAGTTTTGTGGTGCGAGAGGCGATCCAGCTCTATGCAGCGCTCGAATCGCGGTTGGATGAGATCGAGTCAGACCCCGGATTTCTGCGCCTGATGGAGCGTTCTGCCGCCGACATCAAGGCTGGACGGGTTTCGACGCAGGAAGAAGTCAGAAGGCGGTTTGCAAGGAGCAAAAGGAATAAGTGATGGGCCGTGTCCTCTGGCCGGACGCGGCACGCGACCTGCTGGCTGACCTCCCCGTGAAGGAACGCGAACTCATCCTCCAAAAACGGACCGGGTCGCCGAATTCCCGCGGACGTATCCGGCGCGCACCAAAGGGCGTTTCCGCAACCACCGCTGGTTCCTGGCCGCGAATTGGATCGTTTACTACCGGACAGACGGACCTGACGTTTACATCCGCGCGATCTGGCCTGCACGAATCGCCTGACGCTACGTGAGAACGCGCTGCGTCATTCCCGCGCACCTGGGAATTCCCGTTTTGCCCGCGCTGAATGCCCGTCCCCCGCTTTCACGGAGGACAAGCCCTCGCCGCCATGACGGCGCACTATGGGCTTTGTGTCTTTGTGACTTGGTGGTGAGAGAGACGCGGCCCGGGGACGCGAATCCGCCGCCGGGCCGCGCTGCATCACGATTCACTTCTTCAGCGGCTTGAACGAGACTTCCTTGTAGTAAACGATGTCTTTATCGCTGTGGTTTTGCAGGCCGATGTAGCCGTAATCGGGCCGGCGGCCGCGCGCCGGTTCGTAGTCCTTGGTGCGCTCGGGCACTTCCTGGCCTTCGACGTAATCCGTCACTTTCACGCCATTCACGTGAACGATGGTGCGGTCGCCGTCGAGCGTAATCTCGGTGGTGTTCCACTCGCCCGGACCTTTGCCGGGCTTGGCCATCGCCTTGGTCAGCGAATAGAGGACGCCGGTGTAGTGCCAGTCGTCCATCGAGTTGTCAATCTGCACCTCGTAGCCGTAATGGACGGGCATCCATTCCTCGCGCGGTTTGACGGGGATGCGGATGAAAACGCCGCCGTTCGAGGTCGGCGTCGCCACTTTCCAGACGACGCGAATGACGCAATCGCCGAACTTCCGGCCTTCGTAGAAGAGCAGCCCCATGCCGCCCTGGGTCTTGAGCGCCCCGTCTTCAACGATAAATCCTCCCGGGCCCACGTGTTTCCAGCCCGTCAAATCCTTGCCGTTGAACAATGGCTTCCACTCGTGATGGTCCGCCCGGGCGGGTAGCGCGACGAGCATCGCCAGCGCCGCGAGCAGCAGGGAACGTCGAACCATGCTTCACCTCAGTCGAGATTGAAATTGTGCGATATGCCGGAATTCACATTGTACACAGGCGGGGGCCGGGAGGCGAGCCCGTTCGCGACCCGCTTGCTCGAACGGCCCCGCCGACGGACAATGGGACGGCCGGGCAGGGCCTGACGCCTTCGACCGCTCTGTCCCGTGCAAGAGGAGTCCGCGATGCTGGACGTTGTGCGCTCTGACCAGCGGTATCATTTCGAAACCGACTGGCTCTCGACCTACTGGCACTTTTCTTTCGACCACTACTACGACCCGAACAACGTCTCCTTCGGGCCGCTGCGCGTCTTTAATGATGACGTCGTCCAGCCCGGCGGAGGATTTCCCACGCACTCGCACCGCGAGATGGAGATTGTGACCATGCCGCTCGCAGGCCGCCTCGAGCACCGCGACAGCACGGGCGGGCACGGCATTATTTCTCCGGGCGAGGTGCAGCGCATGAGCGCGGGGACGGGCATCAGCCACTCGGAATTCAACGCCTCGCAGACCGAGCCCGTGCACCTGCTCCAGGTCTGGCTGCTGCCCGCCGTGCGGGGACTGAAACCTTCCTACGAGCAGAAAGCTTTTCAGCCGGAGGGCAAGCGGGGAAAGCTGCTGGCGGTGGCTTCTGGCGAGCCGCGGGTCGCGGAGTCGAACGACGTCGTTCGCATCCACCAGGACGCGACGTTCTACCTTGCGTCGCTCGAGCCGGGGCAGGCGCTCACTCACGCGCTCGGCGCGGGGCGGCGGGCGTATCTGTTCGTCATTGAGGGCGGACTGAGGGCAAACGGAAAGGAAATGAACGCAGGCGACTACGCGAAGATTTCTGAAGAAAAGGGTCTGGAGTTTGGGGCGCGAGAGGCCGCTGAATTCCTGCTGATTGACCTGCCTTAGCCCTGCCGGCAGGGAGCGCGAGGTGATTGTGGAGGTTTCATGGCCAAGCGAACACCCGGTGCGAGACAATGGTTCATTCCTGACGCCTACCTCCCCGAAAAGAGCACGGGAGGCTTGGAGAGCCACGAGTCCACCTGCGTGCTGAATGTCGGGAGGCGCGCGGCGACGGTGAAACTCACGGCGCACTTCGAAGACCGGGAACCGCTGGAGGGTTTTGAAGCGGTCTGCCCGCCGCGCCGGACGAGGCACATCCGAATCAACCATCTGCGAAACGCTCGCGGAGAAAAGATCCCGCGGGGCGTTCCCTTCGCGCTTGCCGTGAAATCGAACGTGCCGATTATCGTCCAGCACACCCGGCTCGATTCGACCCAGCCGGCCCTGGCGCTGATGACCGCGATGGCGTTTCCGGCACCGTAGCCCCGGCGCAGAAAGCGGCCCGTTGCACGGCTGACCCGCGCTACAATAGCGGGTGCCGAAAGCCCTCGCAGATTCCGGCACCGTCCGCCGAACTGAGGTTCACCATGAAACGCGTTCTGGCAATTCTCGTTCCCGTGTTTTTCGCCGGTCTGGCTCTTGCTCCCGCTTTTGTGCACGGACAGGAAGCCTACGAACAGTTGACCGGCAAGACGTTTGACTCGGCGCTGCCGCGCGATTTTTATCTGGAAGGCAACGCCATCCCCACGCAGAAGCGCAACGCCGCGCTACTGAAAACTCCGACCGGCGCGCGCTTGCTCGTTTCGCTGATCGACACCACCGGATACAGCTCCCAGATTCAGGAGAAGTACATCGGCATGATGATCGTCGAGGGCGGCGCCACGGTCTGCGGCCAGAAGCTGGCCGTGGGCAGCTACGGCTTCGGCTTGGTGAAGCCGAAGGCCGCGGGCGAAGCCGCCACCTTCCGCCTTTACGACCAGGCGGGCAAGGACGTGGCCTCGTGCGCGACAAAGCGGGACGACGCCATCAGTCGTCCGAGACCCCTTCAAGTGGTTCTGGCGGCGGGCCAGCCGGCCAAACTTTACCTGGGTCGGGAGTGGCTGGAGCTGAAGTAAAGTCGCCGTGAGGCGCGGGCCCAGGCGCCTGCCTCGTGGAGCAGATTCCGGCAGCTCACGGCCCGCACGGACTCTGGATGACGAGCGAATTTGCGGGACGCAACCTTGTTGCCCTCAGCCCCGGCGACGTAGAATAGGAAGTCCCGCGACCGCCAAGGAAGGCGACAGGAGGGGCGGGCGCGTCCGTCCCGAGGGTGACCTTTGAACAGGGATGTGTTCAAGATGGCTCGTGCTGTGCGGGGATTCCTGGCGCTGGCGATTCTCACCGCGGGCGCAGGCTTGGCCGCCGCGCCGCCGCCGAAGGAGCCGAAACCCGTCAAGCTGGAAGGGGTCGTCAGTGACGTTGGCCCGGCCCACCTGACCGTCGTGCCTAAGAAGGGCGGTGAGGTGCGCATTGACGCGGAACAAAACTATGTCGAACAGGTCGCCGTCGGCTCGCGCGTGACGCTCTGGTACGTTTCGAGGGACGGGCGAAACGAAGTCCATTACTTTGAGCCGCCGCTCGAGAACGCTTTTGTTCCTGTGAACCAACTCCGCACCGGGATCAAGAAGATCATCCTCCTGCCCCAGTCCGAAGTCCCCGATGCGGAAGGATTCTTCGACGTCCTCTCTTCGTTCCTGGAGGAACAGACGGGCTGGTACGTGGCGCCCTGGATCCTGGCGCGCGAGATTCGCAGCCGCACCAAAGTTCCCGATTCGATGCTGGACTTTATCAATCCCGATACGGGGGAAGTGGATATGGCCCGGTTTAAGGAGGCCAAGCTTGATGTGGTGCGCCGCGTCGCCGAGGAGACGCGTGTGGACGCCGTGCTGGAACTGGACCTCATCCAGACCAAGGCTCCCACGGTGCGCGACATTGCCAACTGGGACGGCGCCAGCGAGCCCATCGCCGGCAAGACCATGCGCGCACTGTCTCTCCTTGCCTTGATTCCTTTGGAAGGCCACGTGCCGGCAGCTACGGCCGTTCTTCGCCTTCGCGACCCCGAGGGACGACTGCTCTGGAGCAGCCGCCGAGGCTTTGCCGTTCTGGCCGTTAAGACGGGCATCGGAAAGGACTTTCGCCACCGGCCCATACCGGAAGTGCTTGAAGACAACCAAGATGGCGTCGTGAGATGGCTGAGAATGGTTTTCGACTCTTTCCTCCGGGAACCCGCCAGCCAGGCAAAGAAAACCTCCAAGCGATAGTCCGGCGACTTGGAAGGCGGTCGAAGCAGGCCTGCCGGTTCGCAGAAGACTGGGTTGCAGGCCGAGTGGCTGGAGAAGGGCCGTCCTTCCAGGGTTCAACAGAGCTACAACCTGCGGCTTGCTTTTAGCGTCAAAATGTCCGTACAATCTGCGGTGTCGGGCTCAAGTGAACTAGAGAGATTCCGGGCAGAACCGCGACCGGGTGAGCCAGTCGCAGCTCGGCGGCGGTCTGCAAGCGCGGCTTGAGCGGTCATCGGCTTTGAACGAAGGTCTTCGGACCAGCGGACTTTAAAGGAGGATTCTCCATGGTAAAGCGGATCGCGTTACTTTCGGTCATGGTGCTGGCCTTTACGTGCCTGGGGTGGGCCGGTGAAGGGAGCTGGAAAGGTGTAGTGAGCGACAGCCATTGCGGCGCCAAGCACTCGGAGGCGAGCAACGCGGCGGCGGGTTGCGTCCAGGGCTGCGTCAAGGGTGGCGCCACCTACGTCCTCGTTTCCGACGGCAAGGTGTACGAGCTCGACGCCCAGGACAAGTTCAAGGACCACGCCGGCAAGGCCGTGAAGGTGAAGGGCAAGATGGAAGGCAGCAAGATTAC
This sequence comes from uncultured Acidobacteriota bacterium, assembly GCA_964556705.1. Classification (GTDB taxonomy): domain Bacteria; phylum Acidobacteriota; class Terriglobia; order UBA7540; family UBA7540; genus CAZKXX01. The sequence goes on along the minus strand of CAZKXX010000007.1, from coordinate 52,960 downwards.
GGTCGAGTCGGTGGAAGCGGCATCCTGAGGATTTCCAGGAATTGACCGCACGAGGTGGAACCGCCTGGACTCTCCGGCGGTTCCACTTCCACAAAAGTCTTTCCAATCCGCGGCCTACGCCGCAGCCTGCCCGGCCGCTCTCAGCCGGGCGAGCAGCCCCTCGACAATCTCCTCCCGTCCCTTCAGTTCTCTCTTGTACATGGGATTGTCAGTGCGTCGAATCTCCGCCCGCAACTCGCCGTAGTAGGTCTCGAGCAACTCCAGTAAGAGGGAGCATTCCCTGTCATGCAGTTCGATCTGCATACGCCACCCCCTTCGTAACTGATTTCTCCCAAGAGTGTCCTGCGCTTGCCTCGCGAAATCAACCTGACCTGGGCGGCGCGCGCCGCGTGATGAAGACCCTCCAAGGCCTGAATCGTGAGAGAAGACCCGCCATCTAATCGCTCGTGGGGCTACTGAGGCGGCCGGGAATGGCGCGGTCCCTCAGGAGCCCCGCGCAACTTGCTGAAACTTACTGCAACGGAGGACGAAGATGCGAAAGGCTGCGTATCTGATTCTCACCGGATTTTTCGGGACTGCCCTGGCGCTGGCTGCGCCCCAGCAGAAGACCTTCACCGGCCACATCGGCGACGCGATGTGCGGCCTGAAGCACGGCATGGAAGGGCAGAGCGACAAGGACTGCACGTTGATGTGCGTCAAGGCGGGGAGCGAATACATCCTGGCGGACCGCGAGGCCGGGAAAGTCTATAAGCTCAGCGATCAGAAAACCCCTGAGAAGTTCGCAGGTCAGAAGGTGAAAGTCACGGGCGCGCTCAAGGGGGACACGATCGAGGTGGCTTCCATCGAAGCCGCGAAGTGAAGTCGAAAGGGCCTCAGGGCCGTTCGGCGGGCGCGCGGTCTGGTGGTGGGCGGGCCCGGGGCGGAGCGTGGCCGTGTGGAGTGTCTGCCACACGGCCGAAAACCTCCTGAGACGCTGGAAGACTCCCGCGATTCGGTTGGAGGGCGCTGCCCGCCTTCCGCGCCCTCGACGGCCCTCCCTCCTGCTATAATCTTTCCGGGACTTTTTTCAGACCCAGGTTCCGGGAGGATGGATGACCACGGAAAAGGACTCTCCGGCGGCGGGAGAATGGAAAGTGCGCCGCGTGGGGACCGCGAGCTTTGCCATTTCCAAGCCCAAGCGGAGCCCGAAAAAGATCCGCCAGATGCGCCTCAAGAACAAACGCCGCGCGCGATAAGCCAGGACGCGCGGGCCCCGAACCGCCTGGGACCTCGCATGCAACTCGCGGGGCGCCATGAGATTCTATTAAAGGAGCCGGTCGAAACGGGGCCGCGCCGAGGGAGGACATGGTGGAGCGAGCGCTTGTCACGAGAAGCTGGATGCTGGCTGTCCTGGCGCTGGCGCTGTCCGCGCCCGCGCCGGTGCCGGCCGCGGAAAAGCCGCTCAGCGAGGAGGACGTGACCCTGCTGCTCTCCGCGGGGGCGGACACGGAGAAGATCCTCGTGCTGGTTGAGACGCGCGGCGTGGGCTTCGAGCTGACACCTGAAATCGAGCGCAAGCTCCGCAACCTCGGCGCCGACGACCTGCTTCTGGACGCGTTGCGTCTGGCCGGCGGCGGTTCGAGCCAGCCGGCTTCCCCCTCCGGCACACCGGCCGCGACCTCCCAGAAAGCTGTGGAAGGGGAAGTGGACGCGATTCTGGAAGATTTGGGAAGCCGCCCCGCCGTGGCTCCCGGCGACCTCCTCGACGCGCCCAACTTTTCGCTCAAGTCGATTTCCGGCCAGGCCGTGCGTCTCGCCGACTACAAGGGCAAAGTCGTTCTCCTCAACTTCTGGGCCACGTGGTGCGAGCCCTGCCGGATCGAAATCCCGGCGTTTGTCGAGCTCCAGGACCGCTACGGCTCGCACGGCTTTCAGGTCATCGGCATCGCCACCGACGACGAGACCGAACCCGTCCAGCAGTTCTATACGCGGTACAAGATGAACTATCCGGTGGCGATGAGCCACCGGAAGACGATTGACCGCTACGGCGGCATCGCGGCGCTGCCCACCACGTTCCTCATCGGGCGCGACGGCAAGATTCACTACCGCGTGGTCGGCGCCGTCAACCTGGACAGCGTGGAGCGCTGGACGAGAGACTTGCTGGGCTTACCGAAGCTCCAGATGGCGGAATCCCCCGTTGTGCCGCCCGCCGTCGCGGCTGAGCCGGATGCGGTGGCGGTGCTTCCGGCGCCGGCCGGCGCGCCTTCGACGGGAACCGCTCCGGCGACGAGCCCGCCCCCGGCGGGTGGAGATATCGTGCCCGCCTCGGCCGTGGCCGGCGCGAAGCTCGCCGACCCGAGCCCCGACCAGATCGAGCGGATCATCCACGAGTTCGCCGCCAAGGAGAAGATGTTTAAGGAGGCGCGCAATCAGTACACCTATCATCAGATCAACCGCGTCCAGGAACTCGACGACGGAGGCAGCGTGGTCGGCGTCTTCCATCAGGAATGGGACATCCTCTACAACGATGACGGAAGCCGCATCGAGCGCGTGACCTACGCGCCCGTGGATACGCTCAAGCGCATCATGGTGACGCAGGAAGACCTCGATTCGATGCGCAACATCCAGCCGTTTGTGCTCACTTCCGACGAACTCGACGAATACGACGTCCGCTACCTGGGCCACGTGAAAGTGGACGAGATTACGGCCTACGTGTTCAACGTGCGGCCGAAGGAACTGAAGAAAGACCGGCTGTACTTTCAGGGCGTGATCTGGGTGGACGACCGCGACCTGCAAATCGTCAAGTCCACCGGCAAGACCGTTCCCGAGCCCAAGCCCTCCAAGCGCGGACAAAACCTTTTCCCGCGGTTCACCACGTACCGCGAACAAATTGACGGCAAATACTGGTTTCCCACGTTTACCATGGCCGACGATACGCTGCATTTTTCGTCTGGCCCCGTGCGCATCCGGCAAACGATTCGCTATACGGACTACAAGCAGTTCAAGGCGAAGGTCCGCATCGTCAGCGCCGAGGCCGTGGACGAGCCGGGGAAGAGCGCGCCGGCGAGCGAACCGAAGCAGTAGGGAGCGGCGAAGCGGCCAGGTTTGCGGCCTCCGGCCGAATTCGGCAGTCACGAGTTGAGTTTCAGACTCCGCAGAGCTTCCCTCTGCGGACTCCGGGTCAGGGCACAAGACCAACACCGCTGAGCCTGCGTTTGCGCGCGGCTCATCGAGGAGGAACACATGCCTGAGAAGAAGGTGATTGCCGTGGTCGGCTCGACCGGCGCGCAGGGCGGCGGGCTGGTGCGCGCCATTCTGAGCGAGCCCGCGGCCGGTTTCACCGCGCGCGCGCTGACGCGCAAGCCCGATTCCGACAAGGCGAAAGCGTTGGCCCGGCAGGGGGCCGAAGTCGTCGCCGCCGACCTCGACGACGTCGAAAGTCTGAAACGCGCGTTTGCGGGCGCCTACGGGGCTTTTTGCATCACCAACTTCTGGGAACATTTTTCGCCTGAGAAGGAATTCGCCCAGGCGAAGAACATGGCGCAGGCGGCCAGGCACGCCGGACTCCAGCACGTTATCTGGTCGACGCTCGAAGATACGCGCCAGTGGGTGCCGCTCAGCGACAATCGCATGCCCACCCTCATGGGCAAGTACAAGGTCCCGCATTTCGACGCCAAGGGCGAGGCCAACAAGCTCTTTACGGAGGCGGGAGTGCCCACGACGTTCCTGCTGACGTCGTTCTACTGGGAAAACTTCATTTACTTCGGCTCGGGTCCGCAGCGCGGGCCCGACGGCAAGCTCGCCCTGACCTTTCCCGTGGGGGACAAGAAGCTCCCCGGCATCGCGGTCGAGGATATCGGCAAGTGCGCGTTCGGAATCTTCAGGCGCGGCAAGGAATTCCTCGGCAAGACGGTCGGCATCGCCGGCGAACACCTGACGGGAGCGCAGATGGCCGCGGCGCTCACCAAAGCACTGGGCCAGAAAGTGCGCTACAACGCCGTCGAGCCGGACGTGTATCGCGGCCTGGGATTTCCCGGCGCCGAAGACCTCGGGAACATGTTCCAGTTCAAGCGCGACTTCAACGACTACTTCTGCGGCGCGCGCAGCCTCGAGTTCTCGCGGAGCCTGAATCCGGCGCTTCAAACGTTTGAACAGTGGCTGGCGAAGAACAAGGACCGCATCCCCATCAAGTAACGAGCGCTTCTTTCACCACAGAGCCACAAAGACTCAGAGGGAAAGAGAGATTGAAGACTGAAAGAAACGGTTCTCGCGGACTCCGGACTGAACGACTCCGGACCGAACAACTCTCTTCTCAGAGTCTCTGTGGCCAATCCCATCGGACCTGATAAGATCCTCTTCCATGAAGCGGCCCCGAATAGCCTGGCGCGTCGTGCTGGTGCGGCCGCGCAATCCGCTCAATATCGGCGCGGCGGCACGCGCCTGCGCCAACTTCGGCGTGCGCGACCTGGTCCTCCTCGCGCCGCACCCGCCGGTGTGGGAGGAAGCGCGCTCGGCGGTGGGCGCCGAGGATGTGCTGAAAAGCGCGCGCGTCGCGGCGACGCTGGCCGAAGCGGTCGGCGAATGTTCGCTGGCCATCGGCACAACGGCCGGGACACGCCGCAACCTCGATCGCGATCTTGTTCCGCTCGACGACCTCGCCGTGCGACTGCGGCGCCACGCCGCGCGCCACCGAAAAGCCGCGCTGGTCTTCGGTTCGGAAAAAACGGGGCTCTCGAACGACGACCTCGCCGCCTGCCACCTTCTCGTGCGCATTCCCACTTCTGTCGAAACGCCATCCATGAACCTCGGCCAGGCCGTGGCCGTCTGCTGCTACGAGCTGGCGCGCGCCGGGCTTGTCGCGACGCGACCGCCGAAGGCGCGCATCCACCTTTCCGACCCCGCCAACCTCCAGTCGCTCGAGCACCTTTTCAACCGCGCGGCGCGCCTGCTCGACGCGGCGGGCTACCTGAAGCCCAAAAGCCGCGCCGCCACGCTGCGCAAACTCCGTCGGCTGCTGCTTGATCTGGAACTCACCAACAACGATGCGCGCGTGCTGGGCGGCGTGCTGGCACAGGTGGAGTGGAAATTAAACTTGGACAACGAGAATCTACAGACTAAAACGGCTGCCGGGCGGCATGGATGACCGCAAGGACATCAACCTGGTTTGGCTTGATGTGATAGATGATCCGGTAAGGTCCTTCCACGACTTCTCGGATTTGGGCCGTTTCAAACTCGGCCACCACGCGCCCTGATAGGGGAAACTCGCCGATTTGTTGCGTCCTTCTGGTCAGGCGGTCCACCATCCGCTGCGCATAATCAGGAGAGGTTTTCGCAAGGTAGGCGTGAATGGTTTGCAGGTGCGCGACGGCTGTGTCCGTCCAATGGACTTTCACTTCGGTAGGCCGAACTTCGAGCGAACCGCTTCAACGTCTGTGGTGCGGCCCGCGTCGCTGTCGGCGAGTCCCGCTTCAATCGCCTGCCGCACGTAAATCTCGTGCATCAAATCGTCCCATGTGGAGTTCTCCGGGAGCTTCTCCACCAGACGGCGAGCTTCTTCTTTAATGTTCGTCGTCGCCATATTGCCTCTTTCGGGTCACGGGTCTCGCTGGCTTGCGTCTATCGTAAGCCAAATCTGCTTCGCAATCAAAGGGTTTAGACGCCCAACATGAGGAGGCGAATCGTCGAGATTCGAACCTGCCTTCTCGACCGTGGTTTCCTCAAACTTGCTTCAGAATCAATAACACTAACACTCGAGAAGCCTGAAACGAGACCCGCCGGCGACGGCGCACCAGTTTCCAATTTCTAATTTCCAGTTTCCGAGAGGCGGCACCACGCGCCACAGACAAAGCGGAGAAGAAGGACACGCCGCTCGCGGCGCTAATCCTGCGCCGGCGTCTGGAGCTCGACGAGCGCTCCGACGGGGACGAAGGCGGGGCGGGTCTGCGGGGCGCGCCAGTTATCGAGCATGGCCACCTGCTGGACGCAGGAAACCGTGCAGCGCGGCGCGCAGGTCTTGAGCGTGTGGTATTCGTGCTCGCGATGTTCGGCGGTGTATTCGGCGAGCGGGATGGCGGGAAATCCGCGCTGCTGCGAGCAGTAGTGGACCAGGCCGTCCTCGCAAATGTAAAGGTAGCGGCTGCCGGCGCGGCAGCGCCAGTCGTTGGGGATTCCGCGCGCGATGTTTTTCTGAAACAGGTTGAAGCGCGCGTAGGAGCGTTTCCCCATGGCCATGATTTCCGCAAAGATTTCCTGCTGGCGCCCGGAAAGCGGCTGGAGCTGCCCGTTGCCGTCGTGGAGGATGCCCACGGTGCTGGTGAAGCCGAGCTCGATGGCGCGGCGCGCCACGGCCAGCGCATCTTCGGGATTGCGCACCGCCGTGCCGATCACCGAGTTGATGTTGACGTGAAACACCGCGTATTTCGCCAGCATCACGAGCTTCTGATCGAGCACCTTGAGGCTCTTCTTCGAGACCTCGTCGGGCCTGACGTTGTCAATCGAGATCTGGAGGTGGTCGAGCCCGGCGCGGTTGAGCGACTCGATGCGCTGCGGCGTCAGCAGGTAGCCGTTGGTGATGAGCCCGGCGAGGCACCCGTGGCTGCGCACGCGCTGGATGATGCGCTCGAGTTCCGGATGCAGCAGCGGTTCGCCGCCGCTCATGGTGATGATGGTGGTGCCGAAGGAAGCCAGCCGGTCCACGCGCTGGAACATCACTTCGGTGGGCACGGGCTTGGAGAACGTGTCGTATTCGTTGCAGTAGGCGCACGAGAGGTTGCAGCGCCGGATGGGGATGACGTGCGCGAGGACGGGGTGCTTGGGCGAGAGGAGCCCTTTGGCGATCATCCGCCATTCGCGGAGGCGGGTGTTTGCAAACCTCAGCTTTCGCCTCAGCGCGATGGAGCGGGTGGCCGCGTGCATGAAATTCCTCGAAATCGTGCGAGCCGATTTCTGCCGAATGAGAATGTGTGCCGTTCTTCCCTGAGCGCCCCGGAAGATTTTATCGCCGAGGCCGGGTCAGAATGTCAATGGCTGCCCGCAGGGCTCTGGAAACAAACGAGTTCAGTCTAGCTGAGGGAAATGGCGGGTTAGAACGGGAAAGCCTCGAATGGAGAAAATTGCCGCTTGAAATGCGCCAGCAGGCCGCCCAGCGTTACCCGGGCGCGCGCATTCCTGACAAACGCCAACCGTGTTCCTGACCAACGACATGCCAATTTGGCCAGACGAATGCTATGTCCATATCCGGAAAGCGGCAAGGCTCGCGCCGGAGCGCGACGCCTTCAGAATTTCACACAGGAGATTCGGTGTGAGGGCGATTCCGATGGCCCGCGCCGCGCGTCTCGTGGCGCGCGGGACGTGGAGTTTTCTCACCGGGCGTCCGCTCGTCGTCTCGTTTGAGGTCACTCATTCCTGCACGGCCAACTGCCGGCACTGCGACAAGGGCGGAATCAAGCCCGACCCTCCAGGCCTGCTGGGCCCGGACGATTACCGGCGGCTGCGCGAACAATGGAACCCGCTGGCCGTCCAGATTTCCGGCGGCGAGCCGCTGCTGCGCAGGGATTTGGGCGAAATCATCCGCGCGGTGAAGGAGCCGAGCGGGCTGCCCTACACGATCCTCGTTTCCAACGGGCGTCTGATGACGGAGGAGAAATACCTTGCGCTGCGCGCGCTGGGCGTGAACCAGTTCTCCATTTCGCTGGATTTTCCCGACGAGCGTCACGACGATTTCCGGCGCTCGCCCGGACTTTTCCGGCATCTGGAGCAGCTGGTGCCGGCGCTGGCGCGGCACGGCTACGACGACGTGGTGCTCAATACGGCGATCACGCGCGAGAATTTGCCGACGTTGCTCGAGACCTATCGGACCGCGGAGAAGTGGGGCGTTTCGATTTCCTACAGCGCCTACACGCCGCTGCGCACGGGCGCCATGGAGCATTCCGTCGAGTCCGCGGAAGACCTGGCGCTGTTGCGCCGCACGATGGACGAACTGCTGGCGCTCAAAGCGCGGGGAAATCGCGTGGCGAATTCTCCCTGGACGCTTTCCGGTACGCACGACTTTTTCCGGGACGGCTCGGTCCCCGGCTGCCAGGCGGGGCGGCGCTTTCTGGTGGTCACGCCGGACGGGGGGCTGCGGCCCTGCTCGATGCACGAGCCGGTGTACGGAAGTTTGGAAGAAATCCGCGAGCGGTTCGTGGCGGGAAACACCTGCGGCGGGTGCTACGTTTCGATTCGGGCCTACCTCGACGCTTCCTACTGGACGCTCTTGAAGGACAACGTTCGGTCGCGCGTGATGTCGAACGGGGCGCGAACGCAGTGCTGAGGCGGGCGCCGTGACGCGGTGGGCACGGGCAAGATGCAAAACCTCAGTTCATCTTGATGCGCTTGGCGTTTCGCGCGCCCTGAAGCTGGAAGGTTGACCCGGGAAGCTGCCGGTTGACTCTTACGGCGCTGTAGCGGGCGATCATGTAATCGCCGCCGGGCTGGAAGAATTTCTGCTGCACGGGCAGCCCCGATTCCGGATTCACCCAGAGGTGGACTTTCTCGACCTGGTTGGCGACCTTCTGCTGCCGGGGAGTCAGTTCCAGGACGGTCGTCGCCTGGCCATCGAGCTTCTCTTCGCCCGCCGGCTTGAGCGTATAGGCCTTCCGCAGTTCAGCGATGTCGGTTCCGAATCCGAGCAGGAAGAACTGCTGGATGAGCCCGGCGTGGTCGTCGAGGCTGTATTCCTGAATCTGGTTGATTTTGGGATAGAAGAGTTCGGCGCGGCTGCCGCGCACGAGAATGGTCTTTTCCTCGGGCTTTTCAATCTGAATGCGAATGAACGGCGAATCGCCTTTGCGGAAGAAGATCTGACCGGTTTCTGTCGAGTGGTCGTCCACGAGCACGGTCACCTTGGTATAGGAGAGTTCCGCGGAGAGCGTGCGAAGGCGTTTGCCGCTTTCGTCCATGCGGAGGAGGACCTGGTCGAGTGAAGGCTTGGGGTTCTGCGCCCGAGCGGCCGGGGCGAAGAGAACGAGCGCCAGCGGGAGGGCCCACAGCGCGAGGGTGGCGCGCCGCCGCGTCCGGGAATCAGAGAGATTTTTCACGAAGGATTGCTCCTGGGCGCGAAGCCCCTATTCCACCACCACCGTATAACCCAGCACCACGTTGCTGCGGTCACGGACGGGGTCCACGGACCTGACCGTCACGGGGCGGTCGAGGCGGCTGCGGAGGATTTCCTGGACCGCTTTTTCGGGCTCGCGGGCGTTGACCGCATCCACGAGCCGGGCGTCCACCAGAAACCTCAGGCCGTCCTTTCCGCGCCCTACTTCTACGATGCCTTGACTGTGCCGAAGGGCTGTAAGTTGAAGGGTGGGGCGGTCCTGAAACCAGGCGCGGGGGGTCAGGAAGACGAAAGCGAGAATTGCAATCACCATCAGGTCGTAGGGCCAGGTGCCGCGTTCGAAGGACCAGAAGACGGTGTGGTGAACCCCCGCCTTGAATTTGGCCCAGGCGCGGCTGAAGGCGCTCTCCGCGGGGCCCGTTGCGGTCTGGGGCAGGGTGTGTTCGCGGAATTCGGTGCTGCGGCTCATCTCAGGGCTTTCGGGAGAAATCTAACGGGAAATCGGGCCGGAATCAATCGGAAACAATCCGCCCGTCGCGCATGCGCACCACGCGGTCAGCCACGGCCGCGGCTTCAGGGTTGTGGGTGATCATCAGAATCGTCTGGCGGAACTCGCGGTTGAGCGCGCGCATCATGTTGAGGACGATCTGGGAGTTTTCCGTATCGAGGTTTCCCGTCGGTTCATCGGCGAGCAGGATTTTCGGCTCGCAGATGAGCGCGCGCGCGATGGCGACGCGCTGCTGTTCGCCGCCCGAAAGGGTGTTCGGCTTGTGGTCGAGCTTCGGCTGAATCCCCAGCATCTCGACGATGGTCTGAAAGCGGTGCGGATTGAACCCGTTGCCCTGGATGTGCTGGGCGAGCGCGATGTTCTGCCGCGAAGTCAGCGTGGGCAGCAGGTTGAAGCGCTGGAAAACGAATCCGATCTTGTGGCGGCGAAAGCGCGTCCGATCGGCGTCCGTCATGCGCGAGAAGTCGTTGCCGTCCACGCAGACTTTGCCGCTGGTGGGCCCCGTCAGGCCGCCGAGGATGTGCAGCAGCGTGGACTTGCCGCAGCCGGAGGGGCCGACGATGGCCACAAACTCGCCTTCCTGAACGATGAGGTCCACGCCCCGCAGCGCCGGAACATCCACCTTCCCCAGGCGGTAAACCTTCTTCAAATTTTCCGTCGAGATGATCGGTTCCATTAAGAAATCTGTCAACCTTCAGCCGTCAGCCCGATGGCTCCCTTCGACGTCATCCCTCGCTCCTTTGACTGCGGACTTCGGACTCCGGACTTTCCTATTCGTACGCCAGCGCGTCCACGGGGTCAAGTTGCGCGGCGCGCAGGGCCGGATAGAACGCGCCGACCATGCTTCCCACCAGCGCCAGCAGGGCCGCCCAGACGGCCCACTGGACCGTCAAATCCACCGACAGCGTCGGAAACGATTCGAGGATAATTTCCTTGGCCACCAGCGTTCCCGCGTAACCCAACACGACACCCACGCCGGCGAGCAGGCCGGCTTCCCGCAGAATGACTCCGATGATGTAAGCCTTGGAAGCGCCCAGGGACTTGAGGATGCCGATTTCCCGCGTCCGCTCCGTAATCGTCGTGTACATGGAAAGGAAGATGACCAGAAATCCGATGGCCACGGCCACGCCGATCATCACCGTGATGAAGGCGCGCAGCGCCGGCAGGTTGCTGGAAGTCATCAGCGACATGTACTCGCGGATGGAGAGGATCTGGTAGCGCGGCAGCAGGTTGCGGATGGAGGTCATCGCCTGGTCGGCGTAGGCCGCGTCAGTCAGCTTGACGAAAAAGATGGAGGCTTTGTCGTAGGCGCCGGAAAGCTCTTCGGCGGTCTTGAGCGGGATGAAGAGCCGCGCGCCCTTGCCGTGCTCGACGATGCCGGCCACACGGAAGTCGTGGTTCAGCAGGTGAATCGTCTGCCCCACGCGGACCTGATTGGCCTTGGCGTACCAGTCGTCCACCAGGATGTCGTTCGGCCCCTCGAAAGGCCCGCCATCGTGGTAAACGAACCCGCCGGTGACCCGCGAGAAGGTCTCCATATCGATTCCGTAAACCAGGCTCAGCCCGCCCGCGGAGTGGAACTGGAAGAGCACAGGCGCGACGGCGATGACGCGCGGGACCTCCTCCAGCCGCTCGCCGATTTTGGCGGGCATGGGCGCGGAAGTCAGGCCGAAGAAGAACGAGGCGCCCGGCGGCTGCACCAGGATGTCGGCGCCCACGCCTTCCACGCGCTTGGCGCTTTCGTGCAGCAGGCCGGTGGTCATTCCCACGACGAGAAGCACCATGCCCACTTCGATGGCCACGGCGAGAACGCTCACGCCGGTGCGCACGGGGCGGTGCAGCAGGTTGGAGAGGACCATCCTATTGACCACGTGCTTCCTCCCCGGAATGATTCTCGCCCAGCACGATGAGTTCGGTGCCGTCGGGCCGTGCCAGCTCGAATTTTTCCGGCCCGATGGGCTCGTTGAAGGTGGCCTTCAGGACGGTAATCGTCAGGCGGTAGTCCTCGAGGGGACGAACCACCTGGATGGAGCTCGGATAACGCGCGCCGTCAAACGTCTGGTAGCGGTAGTAGTGCACGTCTTCGATGTAGCTTCCTCCCGGCCCGTAAAGTTGCAGGCGCGAGACGTCCAGGGTGGCGCGATCGAACCAGATCTTGCGGCGCAGTTGCAGACCGCCGTCCACCCCGCGGGCCAGGACCATCACGATGTAATATTTCCGGGCGGCCTGCTCGGCTTCCTCGATCACGGCTTCTTCCTGCTCCGGCTCGATCGGGGGAACGAGCAACGCGTCCAGAATGTGCTGCGGGCGCATGTTCTCGAGCTGGTTCTTAGCCGGCCGCCGGAAGCCTTCTTTCCCCACGATGAACTTCTGCTTGAGCGGAATGTAAAGCCGGAATTCCTTTCCGTCCGAGGCCATGTCGAAGATGCTGGTGCGGACGATCGGCGCCTGGCCCACCATTCGGATCATCGAGGGGCGCTCGACCAGAATGAAGCCCCGGACGTCGCGATACTCGCGGATGACGCCGGAATAGACAGAGCCCGCGGTCGGTTCCAGATCCACCGTCGCCACCATCGTTCGGATGGCCTCGCTTTGCGCGTTCACGCGAGCCAGCAGGTCCTCAGACGAGGCTTCCAGGATCGGAGGCGGGAGTTGGGAGGGCGGGACGTGCGTCGTCCGCCGGACGGCGCAGCCCGGGATCGCGAGCAGCATGATGACCGACAGCCCCCACAGCCCGGGACGCGGCGTTCTGACGCAGGAATATCTCACGTATCGCCAATCCCCCACTTTAACAGATGCGGCGAGATGTGTCAACGCTGAAAAATCCGTAACCTCTTTGCGGTCAAGCAGCTACCGCCAGACGCGGCCAGCCTGCCGCCCTGCCGCAAGGATGCCGCTCCGCGCCCGCCAACCGGCGCTGGCACCGGCCGGAACGCGCCGCTTCCAACTCGTTGGATTCACGGGCCGGCAGCGCTCCGCCATGTGTTCCTCCAGGTTTTGGGAGGCAAGCGGAGTGCCAGCGCCCGGCCTTGCTCAACCTCGAGAGAGAATGAACGCCGGACGGCCAATCGAAAGAGGCCTCTAGTACTCGCTCGCCGCGCTCGCGGCCGGTTCGGGAACCTCAAGGCTGCCGACCAGATCGCCGAAGTGCAGCCCCTTGCGGCGGCAATAGCCGCGCACTCCCTCCGCCACGCGCAGCGCGGTGTCGGGGGCGTAGAAATTGGCGGTGCCCACCTGCACGGCCCGCGCGCCCGCCAGGACGAACTCCAGCGCGTCTTCGGCCGACTGGATTCCCCCGATGCCGATGATGGGGATTTTCACCGCGCGCGCCGCCTGCCACACCATGCGCACCGCCACCGGCTTGATGGCCGGGCCGGAGAGGCCGGCGGTGACGTTCGAAATGCGCGGCTTGCGGGACTCGACGTCAATCGCCATGCCGACCAAGGTGTTGACGAGCGAAAGGGCGTCGGCGCCGGCGGACTCCGCGGCGCGCGCTGTCAGCGTAATGTCCGTCACGTTGGGCGAAAGTTTCACGATCACCGGAAAGCGCGCCGCGCGCTTCACCGCGCCCACCACTTCTTCGGTCAGCTTCGGGTCGTTGCCGTAAATCATCCCGCCGCAGCGCGTGTTCGGGCAGGAGATGTTCAGTTCATATCCGTCAATCCCTTCGCCTTGGTTCAGGATTTCGACGCAGCGGACGTAGTCTTCGGTCGCGTAGCCGAAGACGTTCACGATGCAGCGCGCGCGGAGGGTGCGCAGGAAGGGAAGTTTCTCCTCCAGGAATTTTCGCGCGCCCACGTTCTGAAGCCCGATGGCGTTCAGCATTCCGGATTCGGTCTCGTAAATCCGCGGCGGAGGGTTGCCCGCCATCGGCTCGGCGGAAATCCCTTTGACGACGATGCCGCCCAGCTGGTTCAGGTCAATCAAATGGGCGAACTCCTGGCCGTAGCCGAACGTTCCGCTCGCCGTCAGCACGGGGTTCTGAAAACGAATGCCGGCGATTTCGGTTTCGAGGACGGGATCGAACTCCGCCCGCGCAGGCGCCTCTCGGTTGAGCACCGCCGCAACGTGGCGCCCTCCGGGCTTCAACGTCCGCGCGGCCGCACTTTGGCCCTTTGCCTTTTGTCCTTTGACTTTTGATTTGCTTCTCACGTCTTCGGAATGCTCTCTCGTTCCCAGATGACTTTCTCGGCGCGAAACACCGGCCCTTCCGTGCACACGCGCTGGTACGTTCCGTGCCCTTCGCCTTCCACGCGAATGCAGCAGCCCAGACACACGCCCAGCCCGCAGCCCATGCGGTTTTCCATCGAGACCAGGCAGGGATGGCCGAAGCGTTTCGAAATCGCCACCACCGCTTCCAGCATCGGCCACGGCCCGCAGACGAGGACCAGGTATTTGCGGGAGGCATTTCGGGCCAGAAAATCTTCAAATGGCCGGCTCACAAATCCCTTGTGGCCGCGCGAGCCGTCTTCGGTGGCGAGTTCGAGGTGGCGGACGTGTTTCCTGAAGTCTTCGACGCCCACCAGGTCGGCCTTCGTTCGCCCTCCGAAGAAGAGGCGCTGGCGGATTCCCGCCGCATGCAGCCGCTTCGCGGGCAGCAACAGCGCCGCGATGCCGATTCCGCCCGCCACGTGCAGCACTTCGTCAGCGGCCTGAGCCTCGCGGAGGTATTCCTCCTCGAAGAATCCATGGCCGAGCGGCGCGAGCAGCCCGACGCGGTCGCCGCGCTCGAGTTCGGACATCAGCCGCGTGCCTCGGCCGACCACTTTGTAGAGGACCTGAACGATGCGCGGCTTCGAGCGGCCGCGGCCGTTCGCCCGCGACCCGCCCGCCGGCTTCACGTTGTAGATGCTCATCGGTCGGCGCAGCAGGGCGTCCGAGCGGCCGAGCAGTCGAATCATGGCGAACTGGCCCGGGCGCGTGGCTTGCGCCTGGCGGGGAGCTTCCAAACTCAGAAGGAAATGGCCGCCGGTGAGGGGACGGTTTTCCGTGACGGCCACAACGTCGTCGTACATCCTGTTTATCGTAGCACAATCCTGCGGGGCAGGGCGGGCCGACGCGCGCGCATCACTTGTCGTCGCGCGAGGTCCCGGCCTTTTCCATCCATCGCCGGATATGCGGAATGGCTTTGCGCGGGAAGCGATGTGTGGATTTGTAGAATCGGAAATCGAGCGAACGGACGCGCGCGGCGAGCAGGCGCCGGAATTCCAGGTTTTTTTCGCGCGAGTACCACTCGTCGTTCGTCGCCGCAATGTGCAGGACGTCGGTGGGTGCCCGCCGTCGGCCCGGAGGTTCGTGCCATTCGTGCGGCACGCCGCCGCAGACCGCGACGACGCCGCGCACGAGCCCAGGATACGCGGCCATGAAGCGGTAATTGAACGAACAGGCCTGCGAAAAGCCCAGCAGGAAAACACGCCTGGGGTCGGCGCCGTAATCACGCACGGCGAGCCGGATGAGCCTGCGAATCAGGCGGTGGTGGAGGTCCACCGATTCCTCCAGCTTCCAGTTTGTGCCCCAGCCGAACCCGACGTTGTACTTCTCGCGGTCGCCGCCCAGCCGGAAATAGAACTGGTACGGTCCCTGGAGTGAAATGACCACCATCCGGCCGGCGCTGATGCGCTGCGCCAGACGCATCATCGAGTCCTTGTTGCCCTGAAAGCCGTGCAGCGCGATGAGAAGCGGAAAGCGCCGGCTCCCGCGCCCGGAACGGCGGCGAGGGCGTTCGAGGTTACAATAGCAGCGGACCGCGGCGGTCAGGAAGTGTTCCACGCGAGATGAGGCCAGCCGGAAGATTGCGCGCCGGCAGGGATTTTACCACACCCCTTGAAGGCCTTCGCCGCGCCGCGGAGAAGGCGCGCAGAGCCGGCGTGGCAGTGCTACAATCCCCGCACCTTTCCCCGGGAGCCGGCATGAATCATTCAAGTCCCAAGGTTGATCCCAACCCGAGACTCACGCTCGTGCGAGCGGTGCTCAAGGTCCTGGGCGCGCTCTTTGCCCTCATCGGCTTTGCCACTTTGGCTGGCGGCGCCTACTCGGGCTACTCGAAGCATCAGAACCTGACGATGTGGCCGAAGGTTGAAGCCGAGGTGCTGAGCAGCCGGGTTGCGGAGCGGGAGTCCACCGATCCCGAAGGCCGCTCGACGACGATGTACCGCGCCGAAATCGAATTCCGTTACGAGTTCGAGGGCCACGGATACGAGACGCCTTCCACTGCGTCTTACTGGACGTCGAGTTATTCCAGCATGCAGGCCAGGGTGGACCGCTTCGCGCCCGGAAGCCGCCATGAAATCCTCCTGAATCCTTCCAACCCCCGGGAGATATACTTCGACGCCGGCTACGATGCGGGTTTCTTCCTGGTACCTCTGATTCTGGGCGGCGTCGGATTCGTCTTCGCCGCCATCGGCTGCGGAATGTTGATTGCCGCGCGGGTCCTGCGCCCCCACGTGTGCCCCGTCTGCGGCGGCCTGATCGGCAAGCGGCACGACGTCTGTACATCCTGCGGTTCGGCCATTCCTATCCATTAGCCGGCAGCCGGCTCTGAATCGAAATTCGCGCCGCCCAGCCCGCCGCTCTAATCTTCTCGGACAAATTGCCCCCGGAAACTGATATAACGTCTCGCGAACATCCTGCGGGGCGGAAGTCGCTCCTCACGCGGGCAGGCTCAGGGCCCTGGACCAACTGATTGATGAACTTGCCTCTGGCGTCCCGAACGGCTGCCTACCAGCCGATAAGGACCGCAGGGGTCGGTGAATCGCGTGACTCCTGGACGGTTCGCGATGACCGTCGTTCTGCTTGTGGCGGCCGCTGCCGGCGGCGTCATTTCCGCCGAAGACCGGCCGGGCGATTGGGGACCTGTTTGTCTCACTGAAGACTGCGCGGCCACCGCGATGCCCTGGACCGGTCCCGCAGTGAACAGCTATGTGGCTCGAGTCGCGGCAAAACTGAGCCGGCCGGGCGGTCTGAACAGGCCGCTGCGGGTTCGCGTCATCTATTGGCCTGAGGTGTACTGCAGGGCGCACCGCTCGGGCTGGGTTTTGGTGAGCACCGGAAGCCTTACCCTCCTTCAAAGCGAGGCCGAACTCGCTTCGCTGTTGACGCGGGCGATCTCCCTGCAGAACACGGCCAAGCCGCAGCGCCGGGCGCGCCGGGCGCAGCAAGCCACCCAAGGCAGAACCCCGAGCCGAGAAGTCGCCAATGTGAGCGTGACCGGGCCTTCCGAATTCGCAACCGCGCGCGCGGAAGTCCTTCGCTACGAACAGTTACGGGCGCAAATCCTCGGCGAGATCACGGCAGGCGGAGCCCTTCCGCCGCTTCGCCTTTCGCGCCGGCCCGAACTGCCCACGTCCCTCGCCCAAGTCCGCTGACCCCTGCGGGGTGCTACAATAGGCCCCACCGCGATGGTCCTACTTCACCTCCTGCTCATTGCCGTCCTTGTGGGGCTCAACGCCTTCTTCGTGGGCGCCGAGTACGCGCTGCTCAGCATCCGGCGAAGCCGGCTCCAGCAACTGGTCCGCGCCGGGAACACTCGGGCCATTCTGGTGCATAAGCTGCTGGCCACTCCCAGCCTGCTTTTTTCCGGGCTGCAACTGGGGATTTCGGGCGCCAGCCTGCTGCTCGGCTGGATTGGCGAGGTGATGCTGGCGGGGTACCTGCGCGAACTCTTCAGCGGGCCCATCGAGCGCTTCGCCGGGCCCGCGGCGCACATCGTCGCGACGGCCGTGTGGTTTTCCCTCATCACCATGGTCCTGATGGTGCTCGGCGAACTGGCGCCCAAGACCATCGGCTACGAGCGAGCCGAAAAGGTTTCTCTGCTGCTCGCCTGGCCGGTCACGGTTTACATGCGGCTGGCGCATTACCCTGTCAGCTTCATGGACTGGCTGGCCAATCATGTGGCCCGCATGGTGGGCGTGGTGCCGAGCGTTGGCCACCGCGAGCTGCACACGCCGGAAGAGGTCAAGCTCATCGTGGCCGGCATCCGCAAACAGGGACTTCTGCGCGTCGAACAGGAGGACATGATCCACAGCGTCATCGACCTGCACCGCATCATGGTGCGGGAGATCATGATGCCGTGGCCGAAAGTCACCTGCCTGCCGCTCAACCGCGACTTGAACACGGTGCTCGACCGCGTGGTCGAGGACCAGCACTCGCGCATCCCGGTTTACGAAGGTTCGCCGGACAACATCATCGGGATCCTGTTCACCAAGGACCTGCTGAAAGTGGTGCTCGAGCGCCGCCGGCAGGGGATTCCGCCCGATTCGCCGCTCGACCTGCGCGCCATCCTGCACGAACCGATGATCGTGCCCGAAGCGATGACGCTCGGGCAGATGCTCGAAGAGGCCCGCCGCAAACACTCGCAGATGGCGCTGGTGGTGGACGAGTTCGGGACCTACGTCGGCCTGGTGACCATCGAAGACGTGCTCGAGCAGATTGTGGGCGAAATCGAGGACGAATACGACGAAGAGGAGATGGCCATCAAGCGCGTCAGCGAAGACGTGTTCGTGGTGGACGGTTCGCTGAGCCTGCGCGAACTCGCTGACGATTACGACCTGCCGCTGCCGCGCGGGCACGGCTACGAAACACTGGCCGGATTCCTGCTCACGCAGATGGGCTTCATTCCGCGGGGCGGCGAAAGCCTGGTCTTCGAAGGCCGCCGCTTCACGATCGTCGAAATGGACGGCCGGCGCATCGCCCGCGTGCGCGTTGAGAAGACCCCGGGCGTGCCTGCCGAGGCGCCTTCTCCGCCCGCCTGAAGCTGTTCCTGGATGAAAAGGGGAAAGTGCCTGCGCTCAGGCGCCCGGCGCCGCCCCGGCGCCGATCACCACGCCTACTTCCGCGCCGCGATTGGCGTTGAGCGTTTTGGCGGCCGAGCCGCGGTTCGTGCAGATTTCCAGATACCCGGAGCTCCCCACGATGGCGAAGATTTCCGACGGCTTGCCCATCGAGTAGGCGAGGTTGAGCCGCGTGATTTCCTGCTGGTTGAGGATGATTTTGAAGGGCGGCGGATTTTCGGAGAAAAGCTGCGGAACGTCTTCGGGCGTCAGGTTGGTGATGATGTTCCCGAACTTGTCCACTTTGAGGACGACACCTGTAATCAACTGGTCGTTCGCCTTCTTGGGCTTCGGGGAGGTGAATTTGGCGTAGTCTTCGATGACTTCCCCGAACTTGTCGGGCTCGACCCATTTGGAAAGCCAGCCCACGACGGGCGCGAAGATGTCCCGCCCGTGAAACGTGCTGCTGACCGGGTTCAGAAAGTAGTGGTCGGAAGTAATGTGGCGGACTTCGATGGATTCCTCGCGTTCGAAGATGAGCGACAGGACGCCGTTATCGGGCGAGACGAATTTGTAGTCAATGGTGCGCGCCAGGATGGGCCGCCGGGCCGAGCCCACGCCCGGGTCCACGACCACCAGATGCACGGTGTTGGTGGGAAAGTAGCGGTAGCTTTGCGCCAGGGTGTATGCCGCGTCGAAGATGTCGTAGGAATTGACCTGGTGGTTCAGGTCAACGATTTCGACCTCGGGGTTGATGCCCAGAATCACGCCCTTCATGACGCCGACGTAGTGGTCGTTCAGGCCGAAGTCGGTGGTCAGCGTGATGATGGGTTTGCGAGGCAAGAATTCCTCCCTCTTGTTCGGTTGCGTCGATTGCGGTATGAATCAGGCCCGCAAACTATCCGAAAGGCGGTGCTTTGTCAAGGAGAGGGCCTGCAAAATGCCGGACGGCGGTCAGCGATGCGAGACGCCGCCGAGGACGGCGGCGCGACAGGCGGTAACGCCGACCCCTGGCCGCCCCTTCAGCGCAGCCTGAACGTTACGCCAACCCCGAACTGGAGGCCCTTCTGGACGGGAAAGTCGCGGGTCGGTGACGCACTGGGCTGCAAGAGCTGGAATCCCGTGAAGTCCCACACCCCGGGGCCGATGAAATGCTGGCGCACTTCCAGGCGGAGTCCGATACGTCGTTGAACGAAGGTCTTCAATCCGAATCCGATGCTGAAACTGGGGGCTGTTCCAGCCTGCAGCATGTCGAACGGGACGGCCTGCGGGTCGAAAGGGACGCCTCTCCGGTCTCCGTAACGAGTGAACCCAACGCCTGGGGAAAGGTAGAGTCTCGTCCCATTTGACTGCGCGATAGACAAGTCCGCAGTTCCATAGAACATGTTCAGGCTATTTGAAACCATCTTGAACCCCGCGTCCCCAATGTCGGCACTTCGGACGTGGTCGCTGTAGAGCCAGCGGGCGCTGAAGTCCATTCGCTCGAACACACCCACCGTCAAATGCGCTCCGTAGGCTCCACCGACGGAAGAGTCGTGAGCCGAACCGAGACCGCTGAAACCACCCACATTCGGTTCAAGCTCGATCTTCACAGGCACACGGTTTAAGCCCCCAAAAGGGTTGACGATTTGGAACGAATTCTGCGCCCGTGCGACATTGGGAGCCACGGTTAAAGCCACCAAGAGCAAGACGACTCGCGATCTCCAACGCACATTTCACCTCCGCGCGTTCCGCATCCGAGAAATCAATTCGCTCCGCCCGAGAAGTAAAAGACCGAAGTCGGTTCAACTCTGAAGTACGGGCACGCGTAGCATCCCCCGGGGGGCTGGTCGATGAGCGTTAGATAGTAGGTGTAGTTTGTTACAGGCCCCTTGGCCTTGGCCGTCAGCGTGAGTCGTGCGTCGAAGTATCCGCTGCACGTCGATGAGACGTTGCTGACCGTTGCAGTGGTCGTGCCGTCAGAGTCCCCGTTAACGAGGCTCGCCAAGCGGTCAGCGATGTTGCGCGGCGTGTCATATCGCGTCCAAGTCGTCGTGTAAGTCACGCCATCGATGGTTACCTTCGCGAACCCACTGTCGTACCAGCTGGGGAAGGGTGGGCAAACCCTGTACTTGACGTACGCGTAGCTCGTCGACCCGGGCGTCCCGACGGTGCAGGAGCGAACCGCCCTCTCCAGGTTCAACCGCCCGCCTGTGACGGTTTTCCCGGAAAGCGCGGGTACTAGGTCGACGTTGTTGAGGATCGTCTGCTTGATCGCGTAGGTATTCCGTGCACAAACTGAGCGAATTAACGCTCCCGCCCCCGCGACATGGGGTGCGGCCATCGAGGTTCCATCCAAAAACTGGTACTGATTTCCAGGCCAAGTCGAAAGGACTCCGACCCCCGGAGCCCCCAAATGCACCTTGTTCGAGCCATAGTTCGAGAATGATGCAAGATTGTCCCGATTGTCCGTTGCAGCCACCGACATGACGTTCACAATGTTGTGGTTCGCCGGATACACTCCCACGGAATTGTTGTTCTTGGCGCAGTTGCCTGCAGCTGCCGCGAAAAGCATGTTGAAGTCTCGAGCACGAGTAATCTGATCGCGCAAGGCACCTGGTTCGGAACATCCCAGACAATCATCGCAGGACCAGCTCGCATTCAACACGCGAACTCTTCCGGAGGCTGTTCGTGTTTGGATCGCAAACTCGATCGCGTTGACGGCTGCCGACGTAGAATAGTTCCCTGCTGCATCACACATCTTAAGTCCCATCAACTTCGTCGTCCAATTGACGCCTGCAATCCCAGCGGTGTTGTTTCCCTGTCCGCCGACGATCCCCGAAACATGGGTTCCATGTCCGTTGTCATCAAAGGGGTCGCAAGTGTTATTGAGCGCATTAAAGCCGCGAGTGCCGGCCGCACACGTGATTTGCTGTCCCCCAATCGTGACAGTGATCTGCTGCGGCGCTGTCCACATGTTTCCAGACAAATCTGGGTGGTTGTAGGAAATTCCTGAATCCAGTATTCCCACGACATAGTTTGCCGAGCCAGTCGTCGTGTCCCATGCAGGCGTCGCCTTCACATCTGCCCCAGGTGTCCCGGCTTGGCCGTTGATTACCTGACCCGTGTTTTGAAGAGCCCATTGCAGAGAGAATTACGGGTCGTTGGGGAGCCGCACGAGCTTGAAGATGTAGTCGGGCTCAGACGCCTCGACTTCCTCAAAGGAGTTGGCCGTCTCAAGAAGGTCGGCGACTTTCTTGCTCCTTGACCGGAGCAGAAACCATCCTGCTCCACCAATCTCTTGGAACCTGTCAGCGTCGGCGAGGTACTCAAGGAGGAACTGGCGCTCACTTGAGAGCCGCTCGCGAAACTTGATGAGTATTTGACTCGCAACGACCTCTTGATTCTGGTAAGTTTCCTTTTTGACGGATTCAGTCTCTTGAGCGACGGCCTGGCCGGACAAAAGGACGGTGGTTAGTAGAATACCGAAAAGGGATCCAATCGTCATCCGCGAGAGGATCTGAGATGCGCGCCCCCCCGCGCCAATTCTCTCAACAGCGTTTTTCAATTGCATGATTGCCCTCCTCCGAACTGACCTCAATTTGGAGAAACTGTGTGCCTGTCGACGATATATGTCAAGAGACTTAATGTCTCATTGGTATACGTCAGACGAACAAGAAGCTGCCTCCGCCCGATGAGGCCCAAGCCTTATCGCCGACGGACTTGCCCGAAGCGCGTGAAGTCGTAGTCGGGGTCGAGCTCGAGGGTGCGCAGCCAGGCGCGCACGGCGAGGGGAATTTCGCCGGTTTCGAGCAGCGCGAAGCCCAGCGCGTGGTGGACGAACGCGTCTTCGGCGCGAAGTTCGAGCGCCTCCTCGAGCGCCGCGCGCAGTCCCACCCAGTTCGAGGACTGAAGGCAGTGCCAGGCGCGCTCGCAGGCTTTGAGCCAGGGCTCGCCGGCCGCGCCGGGTTCGATTTCGACGGTCCACTCGCGTTTCATTTCCAGCAGCCGGCGCGCGCATTCACCCAGATGTTCGGCGGCGGGCGAGCCGTCAAAAAGCATCACCGACTGCACCAGTTCGCGCACGGCGCGGTTCAAGTCGTCGGCGGAAGGCGAAGGCCGCGCGAGCGCTTCGAGCCCGCGCCGGAAATGCTCGCGGCTTTCGAGCAGCGATTCGACGCGCACCAGAAATTCTTCCGCCTTCTGGTGCTGCGGGTCGAGCGCCAGCGCGCGCCGGTAACACTCGCGTGCCCGTTCGAGCTGCCCCACGGTGCCGCAGGCGTTGCCGAGGACGTAGTGAGCGGTCGCGTCGTCGGGCTCGGCGCGCACGGCGCGTTCCAGCGCCTCGAGAGCCAGCTCCGGCTGCTGCGTTTCGAGGTAGCAGACGCCCAGCGTCAGCCAGGCTTCGGCGTTCGAGGCGTCTTCGACCACCACTTCGCCCAGCAGTTCGATGGCGGCGGGAAAGTCGGCGCGACCCAGCGCCGCCCGCGCTTGCTCGAATTTTGCGGCCAATTCCGAACTCACCCGGTCATGTTCCTCGGCCCGTTCGCAGAGAAACCTTCACACGTTGTCATCCTGAGGAGCTCCGGTCCCGCCTGGCGGGATCGGGGCGACGAAGGATCTTTTGCTTTTTCTGCCGGGCCGACGCAGAGATTCTTCGCCCCGACCCAAACCGCCTGCCTTCCGCAGGCAGGTCGGGGCTCAGGATGACAAGGTCCACGTTTCTTCCCCTACTTCCCACTTCCATCTTCCTCACCCCGCCAGCAGCGCCTTGTACTCGGCCAGCGACATGGGAGGCACGCGCGCGGTCGAAAGGTTTTCGACGATGTGGTCGCGCCGGCTCATGCCGACGAGCGCGGTGGTAATTCCCGGCGTCGAGCGGACGAATTGCAGGGCGCGCTGCGCGTCCGTGGCCAGGCCGGGAAAATGCCGGTGGAGCTGTTCCGGCAGGCCGTTCGTCAGGTTCCCCTGCATCAGGCTGGCGCTGGCGAAGACCATCAGGTCGTTTTCTCGCGCCGCTTCCAGCGCGGAGAGCAGCCGGCCGTTGACGGACTGCGTCCGGCCGCCGAGGGCTTCCGGCATCGCCATGTTGAAGGGAAGCTGGATGGCGCGGAAGTGGTGGTCGGCTCCGCCGACTTCACGGGCCAGCCGCAGGACTTCTTCGAGCGAAACGGCCTCGCGCGCGTCCGGCGCCACGCGGAAGGCGTTCCAGGTGGCGGTGCCGTAGGCGCGGATCTTTACCTCCGCCGCGGCGCCTTCCAGCGCCTCAAACGCCGCGCGAAGCCGGCGATAGAACTCCTCGCGCGAGACCGCCGCGAGCTGCGTTTCCGGATTGTGGATGTAATAGAGGTCGAGGGTCTCGACGCCGAGGTTCTGACGGCTCCGCTCCAGTTGGTCGAGCAGATATTTCGGAGACATTACGTGACAACCGGCAGCCACCTCGTTGAGGTCCACGAGGCCGGTCTTGATGAGCCGTTCGTGAAAGTAGCTGGCCGGGTCGGGGGGCTCGTCGCCGTCGAAGGTCAGAAATCCACCCTTCGTGGCGACGAAGACTTCTTCGCGGCTGAGCCGTCCGGAATCGAACAACTCGGTGAGCGCTTGTCCGATCGAGCGCTCGCTGCGCTGGTGGCGGTAGTTGATGGCCGAGTCGAAGACGTTGGTCCCCATCTCGGCGGCGCGCTGGACGGCCGTGCGGTAAAGCTCATCGAACTCGGCCGTGGGCTGGCCGAGATACGTTCCCAGGCCGAGGGAGGAAAGGTGCAAGCCCTGCGCCTCACGGTGGTGGCCGGGCAGCGATTTCTCAAATCGCGCCCGGAAGCGTTCGGTGCCTTCCGGAGTGGCGAATCCAGGTCTCAGCATGGAGTGATTTCCCCGATTTCTTCCCGGATCGAAGGTTCGGCATGCGCCGGCGCCGCGGAGATGCGGAAACGGGGCTCAGCGTTTCTTCAGCACGGCGACCTGGTCGCGATGTGCGATCCGCACGGCGATGAAATCCCGGTGGTGGAGGAGCAATTCGCGCGAGATTTTGCGAATTTCATGCTCCTCGACCGCGGACACGGGATGGTCGGCGGCGCAGACGGCGTAGAGCGAATGGAGCAGCTCCAGCTTCTGCTCGTGCGTCGCCATGCTGTTGAACTGGCGGCTGACCAGGAAATTCTCCGTTCCGCCGTGATGGACGGCCTGGCGCGTGGCGATTTCGACGGCGAGCCGCGCGTCTTCGGGCGAAAGGTGTCCCCACTGCTCGACCATGCGCACCATGGCCCGGGTTTCCGCGGGAGAGACCTGGCGGTCGGCGTGCGCGACCCGGCTGAGGAGGTAGGCGAACGCCGCGAGATAGCGCGCCCGGGCGGGCTCGAGGCGCGCCAGCGCCTCGGAAATTTCCCGCACGCTGTCCGTATCGCCGCCTGACGGCCTGGGGCTTCCCCCTTCAGCCGCTTTTTCACTGAGGCCCAGCAACTTCCAGATGGACATTCACCCTCTCGATTAACCTGAGGCCCATTATGGGGCCACGACGGTGCGGGAAACAATCGCAAATCCGCCGGCTCGCGAGGGCGGAGACGGCTGCCGCCAAGTATGCTAGACTGGCTGGTTTGAAATTGAATTCGATTCTTTACAGAAAGCAGGCAGAACCGATGAAGACTCCTTTGGGCTGCGGAATTCGAACGTTGGCAGCGGCGATGGCAACCTTCGTGCTCGCGCCCGCGGCCTTGGCTCAGCAAACTCCCAAGGCGCCGGCGCCGAAACCCGCGGCGGGGGCCGCGCAAAAAGCCGAAGCTCCGGGCAGCAAGGTGGTCCTCCGGGTCGGAAAAGAGGAGGTCACCGAGGCGGATATTGATTTCCTCGTTGAGGCGATGGGCCCCGACATCAAGGAGGCGATCAAAACGCAGGGCCGCCGGCAGCTTGGCGAGCAGTACGCAACGATGATCGTCCTTTCGCAGCACGCCACCGCGCAGAAGCTCGATGTCACGCCGGAGTTCCGGCGCCGCCTGGCTTTGCAGATGTTGCAGTGGCTGGCGGAGACCGCCGTCGAGCAATTGGAGGACCAGGTCAGCGTGGCGCCGGAAGAGGTCAGCAAGTACTATTCGGGGAATCCGCTGGAATTTGAAGAAGTTCGCGTCCGCCAGGTGGTGGTGAGAAAGAAGCCGGAAGGGGCCGCGGCCGGTTCGCCCGGCTTGAGCGCCGAAGACGCGCGCGCCCGCGCGGAGGAGATTCGCAAGGCCCTCGCGGGCGGCAAAGATTGGAAGGCGCTGGCCACGGAACTTCAAGGCAGCCAGGAAGTGTTCGTTGTCGCCGATCCGCGGCCGGTGAGGCGCGGGCAGTTTCCCGACAACACCAACCTCGAGACCGTGATTTTCGGCCTGAAAGACGGGGACTTTTCGCTACCCACAGAAACGCCCCAGGCCGTGATCGTTTTCCAGTCTGCCGGGCGCCGGATGCTGACGCTGGAAGAGGCGTCTGAGGAAATCGAGACGGCGATGCGCCGGTTCAAGGTCCAGCAGCAGATCAACGAGTTGCGGGGCAAGGCCACGATCTGGATGGACGAGCAATTCTTCTCGGGCGCGCCGGCGGCGCCGAGGCAGTAAAGCGCGCCATCGGCCCGTGCGCGCATTCCAGTCTTGCGCGTCAATCAGTTCCGCGCGGCCGCTTGAAGTTCTCGCTGAGATTTTCAGCGGTCTCCGAAGTGACGCGCTGGCTTCAGATTTTTCCGCGGAGCATCGTCGCCGTCGCGTTTCTTAAACGGCAAAACAACTTTTCAACAGTTCTGTTGAAAAATTTGTGGAAAATCCCTTTCCACCGCTCGATAAGGCTTCAGTTCGCAACGGGTTTTAACTCTTTGCACCAATCTGTAGCATTCGCTTAACAAGCGACGACTCGAATCCATTTCGGAGGGCGCGCGCAGGGCACGACACCTTCCAAACTCGGAGTCGTCTTTCGTTTCGGGAGAAAATCGGGACGACAGCGGCGCTCAACCGAGCCGGTCGCTGCGTGCGAAGCGGACAAATGTCATTTCAGCGGTGACTTGGCGGCCGGGAAGCGGTTAGAGAAGAGGTTGCGGCCGGCGCAGCGTGACTTCAATGACGGGTTCGTCTTCCTCGATCTCAAACTCGCGGCCGAACGACTGCCGCCTTTCGGCGGTGATGAGCAGGCGAATCGTGCCTTTGGGGACCAGCGGCACTTTGCATTTGCCCTGGGCGTTGGTCTTGGCGGTCATTGTGATAGTCCGGGCGCGCTTCAGTTTGCCGGGATTTTCGCGGAACTGCACGGTGATCTGGGCGTTCGGAATCGGTTCGCCGGTGTCCGCTTCCTTGACGACGATGTTCACGTCGGCCAGAGCGGACCTCTCGGCGCGCGCCGGTCCGGCAGCCGCGCCGAGGACCAGAACGGCGATGAACAGCGGGATGGCGCTGATCTGCACGAAATTGCCGAGTGACCTTCGCATCAGACTCTCCTGTGCTCGCGAGGGAAAAGGCGCCCTGCAATTATACCAGACCGTCTTCCGGAAAGATGAATCCTCGTGGCGGCGGGATGCCCGTGGTTGACTCGCCGCTGCGCCTCCGTTAACTTCGCCGGGCAAACTCTTTTGCGCCAAAGGGATCCTGACGGTCCCGGAAAGGTCATATGGGATTTTCCACTGACGCCATCCATGCCGGACAGCAGCCCGATCCTTCCACGGGCGCCATCATCACGCCGATCTACCAGACTTCCACCTTCGTCCAGGAAGAGCTCGGCAAACACAAGGGCTACGAGTACGCGCGGACATCGAACCCCACGCGCAGCGCGCTCGAAAAGAACCTCGCCGTGCTCGAGCGCGGCCGCTTCGGCCTGGCGTTTGCCTCCGGGATGGCCGCGACGCAGGCCGTCCTGACGCTTTTCAAGGCCGGCGACCACGTCGTCGTGGGCCGGAACGTTTATGGCGGAACGTTCCGTCTGTTTGACAAGATTCTCACGAAGTTCGGCCTCGAGTTCAGCTACGTGGATACGGCGCGCCTCGTGGAAATCGAACGCGCCCTCCGGCCGAACACGCGGCTGCTTTTCATCGAGACGCCGACCAACCCGCTGATGGAAATCACCGACCTCGCCGCCGCGGCCGAGCTCGCCCACGCGCGCAAAATGCTCGTCGCCGTGGATAACACCTTCATGAGCCCTTACTTCCAGCGGCCGATCGAGTTCGGCGCCGACATCGTCATCCACAGCACCACGAAATACCTGAACGGCCACAGCGACGGCGTGGGCGGGGCTGTGGTTCTGAATGACAGCGAGCTTTACGAGCGCCTCAAATTCATTCAGAACGCCGCGGGAGCCATCCTCGGGCCGTTCGATAGCTGGCTGGTGCTGCGCGGAGTCAAGACGCTCGCCGTGCGCATGGAGCGCCACAACCAGAACGGGCTGGCGATTGCGCGTTTTCTCTCGTCGCATTCCAAAGTCAAGAAGGTTTACTATCCCGGTCTCGCGACCCACCCTCAGCACGAACTTGCGAAGAAGCAGATGACGGGATTCGGCGGCATGCTGGCGTTCGAGACCGGCTCGCTCGCCAACGCCGCCGCGGTCCTCAAGTCGGTCCGCCTTTGCGCGCTGGCCGAAAGCCTGGGGGGCGTCGAAACCCTCATCTCGCACCCCGCCACCATGACCCACGCCAGCGTGCCGCGCGAAGAGCGCGAGAAGCTCGGCATCACCGACGGTCTGGTGCGTATTTCGGTGGGTATCGAGGACGTCGAAGACTTGGTCGCCGACCTCGACCAGGCGCTGGGGGAGATTTAGCAGGCCGCTGAAATCGCGTTGACCGTGTCAGTCTGAGTCCGCTGGGCGGGACCAAGATTTCCTGCTCGCCGCCCCGATGACACTGCTCTGGATCCACGCTTTCGCGGGGATAACATTCTCGCGCAGTCGAGTTTCGAATCGCCTGGGAGCACGAAGTCCGAAAGTCCTCCCTTTCCGCGCGGCGAACGCCGCCGGAAGCGAACCGCCACGTGCTAAACTTGCTGCTTCATGCGCTCGTCGGCTCTGGTTTCTGGACTCATCCTCTGCCTCATCGGTTTCCACGCTGCGTCGAGCGTAGTGCTTGCGGCTCAAAACGACCGGCCGCGGCCGGTTGTCGAAATCCCTCGCGTTTCCAAACCTCCCGCGCTCGAAGATTTTCTGGAAATGAAGCCCAGCGCCGAATGGGAAGGGAAGCTCGCGAAGGTTGAGGGCTTCATCCAGCGCCTGCCGAGCGACGGCGCGCCTTCGACGCAGCGCACCGAGGTCTATCTCGGCTACGACGACGAAAACCTCTACACCCTCTTCGTCTGCTTCGATTCCGAGCCGAACAAGGTCCGCGCCCGGCACGCGCCGCGCGACATCCTCTACGGCGACGAGCGCGTGGACCTGTTTCTCGACACGTTCAACGACCAGCGCCGCGCCTACGTCTTCACGGTGAATCCGTTCGGCTACCAGATGGACGGGCTGTGGACCGAAGGCCGCACGGCGCAGTACGACCGTTCGTGGGACTCGGTCTGGCAGTCGCGCGGCCGGCGGACCGACGAAGGCTTCGTCGTCTGGATTGCCGTTCCCTTCAAAAGCCTGCGCTTTCCGACGGCGCCCGAGCAGACCTGGGGCCTCATCTTCGTCCGCTGGATTCCCCGCTCGAACGAGTCGGCCACCTGGCCGCACGCCTCGACGCGCATCCAGGGGCGCATCAACCAGGCGGCGGCGATGACGGGCATCCGCGACATCTCCCCGGGCCGCAACATCCAGTTGATTCCCTACGGTTTCCTGCGCTCCTTCCGCGCGCTCGATACGCGCGACCCCGTCGCGCCCCGCTTCGTGAGCGACAAGGCGGAGGTCGACGGCGGACTCGACGCCAAGTTCGTCCTGAAAGACAGCTTCGCGCTTGACGTGGCCGTAAACCCGGATTTCAGCCAGGTCGAGTCCGACGAGCCGCAGGTGACCATCAACCGCCGGTTCGAGGTTTTCTTTCCTGAAAAGCGCCCGTTTTTCCTCGAGCAGCCGAGCTATTTCGAGACCCCCATCAACCTGTTCTTCTCCCGCCGCATCGCCGACCCGCAATTCGGCGTGCGGCTGACGGGGAAGAAGGGGCCGTACGCCATCGGCGCTCTGGCGGCCGACGACGAAGCGCCCGGCAAGACCGTGGCGCCGAGCGACCCGGTCTTCGGCAAGCGGGCGCGCTTCGGCATTGTGCGCGTCAGCCGCGATTTGGGGAAAGAGTCGCTGGTGGGGGCGATCTACACCGACCGCGAATTTGCCGGCAGCACGAACCGCGTGGGCGGAGGTGACGCGCGACTGAAGCTTTCGCCGAAATGGATTGCCACGCTTCAGGGCGTCGCGAGCGCCACCCAGTTCCTCGACGGCCGGCGCATCGCCGGACCGGCCTACAAGGCCGAGTTGCGGCACGAAGGCCGCCAGCTCTTTTCGAACTTCGAGTTCAATGACCGCAGCCCGGGATTCTTTACCGAGACCGGCTTCCTCACCGAAGAAGTGGTGCAGCGGCCCCTCCGCGGCGGGCGCACGATTGTCCGGCCGCCGCTGCGCACCGACGTCCGCAGCGTCAGCCAGGTCGTCCTGTACCGTTTCCGGCCGGAAGGGAAGCGGCTGATTTCCTGGGGGCCGAACGTGGTCCTGAATCCAATCTGGGACCACAGCGGCACGCGGCTCGATATGTTCCAGGACTACAGCCTGAGCGTCGAGATGACGGGCGAGACGATGCTCGAACTGTTCTACTCGGCGGACCGCGAAGTGCTCCGGCCGCAGGACTTCGCGGGCTTGCCGGAGAACCGCGATTTTCTGCGCCAGCGCAAGGGAGTTTTTTTCGAGACCAATCTTTCGCACTCGTTCAACTTTCGCGGCGAGTTCTCGCGCGGCAACGCGTTGAACTTCGTTCCCCCCGATGGGCAGGAGCCGTCGCTGGCGCGCCTGACGCGCTCGACCGCGACGCTGCTCATCCGGCCCATCAATCCGCTGCGAGTCGAAAACACCTACCTGCTCGAACGGCTGGGCGACCGCGCGACGGGCGCGAACGTCTTCAACAATCACATCGCGCGCTCCAAAATCGGCTGGCAGTTTTCCAAGGAACTCTCGCTGCGCGTCATCCTCCAGTACAACGCCATCCTTCCGAATCCCCAGTCCACGGCGCTTGAAAGGCGGAAGAATTTCAACGCCGACTTCCTCTTCACCTACCTCGTCAATCCCTGGACGGCACTCTACATCGGCTATAACGGCAACCGGCAGAACCTGGAGCTGCTCACCGAGCCGGCAGGCAGCCAATTGCGCCGCACGAACAATATGCTGACCGACGCGAAACAGTTTTTCGTCAAGTTTTCCTACCTCGTGCAGTTCTGAAAAGTCACTGCGAACGCAGCTTCGATTCACATCGGCAAACGGTTGGCTTTGTTTCCGCATCCTGTCCGTAACCTATTGGATTGAAGAAAGTTACAGATGCTTCCATCCGGGCTTCTGCTATGCCTGTCGTGCGTTTCGCCTGCGAGGTTCGGACAATTTCTCGGCCTATGCCGGTGGGACAAAATCGGCGCAATCTGCGAAATCTGTGGATGGGGCGTGGCGAGGCTGCGACCGAGGAAGGCGCGGGCGCGACTGCCGGGCGCTCAGCCGCGCTCACCGGGGGTCTTTTTCAGCGAGTCGGTCACCCACTGGAGGTAATTCCGCGATCCGTCGATGATCGGCAGGCAGATAATCTCCGGCGTATGATAGCTGTGAATCCGGGAAATTTCCTTTTTGATTTTCGGGAAGAGCTCGCGCGTGCTCTTGATGAGCATGAGGAATTCGTCGTCATCGGCGATTTTGCCTTCCCAGCGATAGAGCGATTCGATGGGCTGCGTGATGTTGACGCAGGCGGCGAGGCGCGCTTCGATCAGATGGCGGGCGATCTTGCGGCACTCGCGGCGGCTCGCGGCGGTAACGAGAATCACGATTTTGTCGGTCACGAGGCCTCCTTCCAGGAAGTTCGGGCGGTTGCGAGGGACGCTCGGCCAAAGATACAATAGCCGCCGCATGGCGGACAACCCGATAAAATTCGGCACCTCGGGCTGGCGCGGCATCATCGCCGATGATTTCACGGTCGAGAACGTGCGCCTGGCTGCGGCGGCGATTGCCCATCACCTGCTGGCGAAAAAAGGCCGGCCGCACGTGATCGTCGGCTACGACACGCGGTTCATGTCCGAACGATTTGCGGACGCCGCCGCCGAGACGCTCGCCTCGCACGGCCTGGAAGTCTTCGGCTGCTCGCGGCCCGATCCCACGCCCGCCATTTCGCACGAAATCCTCCACCGGCGGCACGACGGCGGCATCAACATGACCGCCAGCCACAATCCCGCTGAATACCACGGGCTGAAATTTTCTTCCGCGGACGGCGCGCCCGCGCTGCCGGAAGTGACAAAGGAAATCGAAAGCCTGGTGCGGCGGATTCTCGACGGCGAGTTTTCCGTCAAAGGGCCGAAATTTGCCGCGCCCCTGCGCCATCCGGCCGACCCGCGCCCCGCTTACCTCGAAACCCTTCGCGCCAAGGTGGATTTGAAGGCTATCGCGGAATCGAGACTGAAAATTGCCTACGATCCGCTCTACGGCACGGCGCGCGGCTATCTGAACGATCTGCTCGTCGAAGCGGGCGCGAACGTCACGACGATCCACGATTTTCGCGACGTGATGTTTTCCGGCGCCGGGCCCGAGCCGAGCGAGCAGAACCTGGCGGACTTGATTCAGCTGGTCTGCGAAAAGAAATACGACGTCGGGCTTTCCACGGACGGCGACGCGGACCGCTTCGGCGTGGTGGACGCCGACGGCACGTGGGTCCAGCCGAACTACGTCCTGGCCCTGCTGGCCGATTACCTCATCGAGGTGAAGAAAGTCCCGGGCGGAATCGGGCGGAGCGTCGCGACGACTCACCTGATGGATGCCGTCGCCAAACACCACGGCGTGCCGCTCTTTGAAACGCCGGTAGGATTCAAATACGTCGGCGAACTCATCAAGCAGGACAAGATCGCGCTGGGCGGGGAAGAGAGCGCGGGGCTTTCGATCCGCGGCCACCTGCCGGAAAAGGATGGCGTGCTCGCCTGCCTGCTGGTCGCCGAAGCCGTGGCGCGGCGCGGGCGGTCGGTGAGGCAGCAACTCGAAGACCTCTTCAGGAAAGTGGGCGCGTTCTACCCCGTGCGCGTCAACCTGCACCTCAAGCCCGAGGTGCAGAAGAAGCTCGGCGAAAAGCTCAAGCGCGATTACGACAAGTTTGATTCACGCAAGGTTGCGAAGATCAATCGCGCCGACGGCTTGAAAATGATTCTGGACGACGGCTCGTGGGTGCTGATGCGGCCCTCGGGCACGGAGCCCGTGGTGCGGCTCTATTGCGAAGCTTCCTCGGAAGCCGAACGCGACCGCCTGACGAAGGCGGCGCGGGAATTCATCGAGAACGCATGAAGCTCGCGTGGCAAGACTCCCGCTTCCGCCGCGGCGTGCTGCTCGGCCTCATCCTGGTCGTCTTCGCCCTGCTCGTTCACGAAGTGTTCGGCGAGCACGGCTACCTCGCGCTGCGACGCCAGCGGCGCGAGCACGAAGCCCTTCAGCGGGAAATCCAGCAGCTTCAGGAAGAAAATGCGCGGCTCGAAAAGGAAATCGAGCGCCTCAAGTCCGATCCCGACGCGATTGAAAAACTCGCGCGCGAGAAGATGCGGCTGGCGCGGCCGGGGGAGTACATTTACGTGCTGCCGGAGAAGCGAGATCCGGAAACCGGGAATCGGGAACCGGGAACCGGGAGCCAGGAACCGCAGGATTGACTGGGGATGCCGAGCGAGGGCAAACCGTCAACCGAAAAGGTCAGATCGCACCGCGATCTGCGAGTGTGGCGAATGGCGATGGAGTTGGCAGAGCGAATTTATGAGCTGACAGAGAAGTTCCCTGCCAAAGAGACCTATCGACTATCGATGTAGATAACTCGTTCGGCCGCCTCGGTTCCTGCGAACATTGCGGAAGGGAACGCCCGCGGATCGAAGAGGGACTACGCGAATTTCCTGGCTATCGCCAAAGGGTCGCTCATGGAAACAGAGACACTTCTAATGCTGGCCTTGCGTCTGAAATACCTTTCGGAAGATGAGTCCCAACCCACGCTTCGCCTCATCACGGATATCAGCAAGATGCTGACCTCCCTGCGAGCTCGCCTCCTGGCAGGCTGAAATCCTAGTTGCGAGCTGAACCGCGGACCTTCTTGACGGTTCCCGGTTCCCGATTCCCGGTTCCCGTCAGCGAACAACGCCTTCCAGGGGGCTTGACGCCGTCGCATAAAGTTTCTTCGGCATGCGGCCGGCGAGGTAGGCCTGGCGGCCGGCGAGGACGGCGTGCTTCATGGCCTCGGCCATGAGGACGGCGTCCTGCGCCGCGGCGATGCCGGTATTCATCAGCACGGCGTCGGCGCCGAGCTCCATGGCGATGGCGGCGTCGGAAGCGGTGCCAACTCCGGCGTCCACGATGAGCGGCACGCTCGTAATCATTTCGCGCAGGATGCGGATGTTCGCGGGGTTCTGGATGCCGAGCCCCGATCCGATCGGCGCGCCGAGGGGCATGACGGCCGCGGCCCCGGCGTCGATCAGCCGCCGCGCGGCGATCAGGTCGTCGTTCGTGTAGGGCAGAACGACGAAGCCTTCTTTGACGAGAGTTTCGGTCGCTTTCACGAGTTCAAAATTGTCGGGGAAGAGCGTTTTCTCGTCGCCGATCACTTCCAGCTTCACCCAGTTCGAGAGCCCCACTTCGCGCGCCAGGCGCGCCGTGCGGACCGCTTCATCGGCCGAGTAGCATCCGGCGGTGTTCGGAAGGAGGAAGTATTTTTTCGGATCAATGTAGTCGAGCAGCGATTCCTTCGTGCGGTCGAGGTTCACGCGACGCACGGCGACCGTGACGATTTCCGCGCCCGAAGCCTCGTGCGCGCGCGCCATCTCCTGCGGGCTGCGATACTTTCCCGTGCCCACGATCAGGCGCGAGCGGAACTCCTTCCCGGCAATCCGCAAAACATCGTTGGACATGAAGTTCTCCTTTTCGCTCATTCTAGACGCGTGGTGGGGGATTTGCAATTCCGGGGCATCGCCCGACTTGAACCCAACACAAGTTCGTGATAAAGACTGCGGCACTATGAAAAAACTGACCGCTCTTCTTGTCTTCGCGCTCCTGTCTTTTGCCTGTCAGCCCGCGACGACTCCGGAGGCGCCCGTCGAGACCTCGCCCGCCGCGGCCGACGACGAAGCGGGCTTCACCCAACTCTTCGACGGCCAGACGCTGAATGGCTGGACGCTGGTCGGCAAGATCGGCCCCGGCTACCTCGTTCAGGACGGCATCCTGATCTGTCCCGCGGATGGCGGCGGCAATCTCTTCACGGAAAAAGAGTACGCGAACTTCATTTTCCGCTTCGAGTTCAAGCTGGCGCCGGGCAGCAACAACGGCGTGGGCATTCGCGCCCCGCTGGAAGGCGACGCGGCGTATCAGGGCATCGAGATCCAGATCCTCGACAACGAGCACCCGCGCTACGCCGACCTCAAGCCCGCGCAGTACCACGGCTCGGTGTACGGAGTGATTCCCGCCCAGCGCGGCGCGCTGAAGCCCGCCGGCGAGTGGAACTCGGAAGAGATTTACGTTAACGGCCGGAACATTCGCGTCACGGTGAACGGCACGGTGATTCTCGACGCCGACCTCGACTCGGTCACCGACCCGGAGATTCTGAAAAAGCATCCGGGCCTGGCGCGGACCTCGGGGCACGTGGGCTTTCTCGGCCACAACGAATACGTCGAATTCCGGAACATCCGGATCAAAGAACTTCCCTGAGTCCGGGGCGGCGGACGGATCGTCCTGGGATTCGGAGCGCCGATCCCCTGCGGAGGTCCTTCGTCGGGCCGACGCTTACGGTCGGCCCTCCTCAGGATGACAACCGCTGGACGTTTCCTGCGTCCAGTCAGTGGATGGCGCGCGCGGCCTCGCGCCCTTTGGTGGCGAGCGAAAAATGCGCTTCGACCGCGCCGCCTTCCACGATGCGTTTCGCGACGTACTCGCCGAGCGCCGGCCCGTGCTTGAAGCCGTGCCCCGAGCCGCCGCCGACCAGCCAGAGGTTTTCGTGGTCCGGGTGGACGTCAATCAGAAAGTCGCCGTTCGAAGTGTTTTCGTACTGGCAGACGCGGCTCTCCACGAGCGGCGCCTGCGCCATTGCCGGAAAGCGCCGGCGGAGGTAGGCGCGAGCCTGCTCGATTCCCTCCCGCGTTACCAGCCGCTCACCCGAGTCGGGGTCGAACGGCGGGCCGTGCCTGTCCCACGCCAGCTTGAAGCCGCGGCCTTCAAGGTCGGGAATTCCGTAGTACTCCGTCGTTTCGTCAATCCACGTTGGAAGCGCGGGCGCGCGAAGGTCGGACGCGTCGGGCGGCAACCCGAAAAAGAAAACTTCCTGCCGCGTCGGCCGGATGCGCCCTTCGAGAAGGGCGGGAAAGAGTTTCGGCAGCCACGGGCCGCAGGCGAAGACGAACAGCCCGCCCGAGACTTCTTCGCCCGATTGAAGCCTGACTCGGCTGACTCGCCCGGCACCGCGCGGCGCCTGTACGTTTCCGGTGCGGTATTCGACGCCGCTTCGCACCGCCTCTTCCACTGTGGCCGCGACGGCGCGTCGCGCCAGCAGCGCGCCGCTTTCGGGCTCGAAAAGGGCCTCCAGCTCCTCCTCGATTCGCATCCCGGCAAATCTCTTCCGCAGCTCCGCGGCGCCGAGCTTTTCGAAGGGGATGCGCAGGTTCTCCAGCGCCTTCTGTGACGTGGCAAGGTTCGCGCTGGCCGGCTCGGCCAGCCAGAGGACTCCCGTCCGGTGAAAAAGCGGCCGCCCGGCGCGTTCGAAGAGTTCCTTCCACAGGTCGAGCGAGCGCCACGACCAGCGCGTATAGGTTTCGTGCGCGCCGTAGCACATGCGGATGACGCGCGACTCTCCGCCGGAACTCGCGCGGCTGTGGCCGGGCCCGTAGGCTTCGGTGAGCAGCACGGTCGGGCCGGCGCGCCGCAACGAGAGCGCCGTCCAGGCGCCGAACACTCCCGCGCCCACCACCACCACATCCCAGGTCTTTGATTGGAGCATCAAACCGACCTCGCGGTGTTCCTCACGCCGGGCGCGTCGTCGGGCGGCGATAGATTTCCTCAATCACGTCTTTGTACTTTTCCTCCACGACGCGCCGCTTGATCTTCATCGTAGGCGTCAGCTCGCCCGATTCGACCGTGAATTCCTTCGGCAGGAGGGCAATCTGCCGGATGCGTTCGTGCGGCGGCAGCCAGCGCATCGCCTCGTCCACCTGCCGCTGCATAAACTCGAGGATTTCCGGTCGCGCGATCAATTCCTCGCGGCTCGAGAAGGGCAATCCCTCTTCGCGCGCATAGGCTTCGAGCGCCGCGAACTGCGGCACCATCAGCGCGCTGACGAATTTCCTTCCGTAGCCGATGACGACCGTCTGCGCGACGTAGGGATGGCCCTGGAAAAAGTTCTCCAGCCGCTCCGGGGCCACGTATTTCCCGCCCGAAGTCTTGAAGAGGTGTTTCTTGCGGCCGGTGATGGAAAGATACCCGTCGGCATCGAGCGCGCCGAGGTCGCCCGTGTGGAGCCAGCCGTCGGAAAACGCCTCGCGGTTCGCCTGCTCGTCGCGGTAGTACCCGGGCGTGACGTTGGGGCCGCGCACGAGAATTTCGCGCCCCGAGCCGCCCTCTTCGTCTTCGATGACTTCGCCGAGTCTCACCTCGACGCCCGGAATGACCGGTCCCACCGTGCCGAGCTTGACGTGTCCCGGATAGTTGACGGCGACGACGGGAGAAGTCTCCGTCAGCCCGTAGCCTTCGTACACCGGCAGGCCGACCGAGAAGAAAAATTCCGCGAGTTCGCGCCGCAGAGGCGCGGCGCCGGAAATCATCGCCCGAACGCGCCCGCCCATGCGCGCGCGCACTTTGGAATAGACGAGCGCCGCGGCCACGGCGCGCTTCGCGCGCAGCCCTCCGGGCGGCTGGCGGCCTTCGAGTTCGTACGGCAGCGTGCGGCGGCCCACCTCGAGCGCCCACGCAAAGAGCTTTCGCTTCGCCGCCGGCGATTCGCGCAGCGTGCTCTGAATGCGGTCGTGGATCCGCTCGAGCACGCGCGGGACCACCGCCAGCACCGTCGGGCGCACCTCGACCAGGTCCTGCGGCATCGTCTCCAGCGTTTCCGGAAAGGCGATGCTCACCCCGCACCAGAAATAGAAATAGTCGAGCATGCGCTCGAAGACGTGGCTGAGGGGAAGAAACGAAAATCCGACGTCCGCGCTGCCGAACGGAAACAGGTCCTGCGTGGCGAGGATGTTTGAGGCGATGTTCGCATGCGTCAGCACCACACCCTTCGGCTCGGCCGTCGTCCCCGAGGTGTAAAGGATGGTCGCGGTATCTGAAGCGGCCGCGCGCGCCGCGCTGCGACGGAAATCGGCCACGGCGTTCGGCACCTCGCGCGCGCGTTCCTCCACCACGTCGTGCCAGTTGCGCACGAAGGGATCGGCGGACTCCACGCGGTCCATCACCAGGACGAACTTCAATCCCGGCAGCCGGTCGCGGATGTTCAGCACCTTGCGGAGCTGGACTTCGCTGGAAACGACCGCGCCCTTCGCGCCCGAATGTTCGAGGATGTAGGCGATGTCGGGCTCGAGCAGCGTGGGGAAGATCGGCACGTCCATCGCGCCGAGGCCCAGCGCGGCGTAGTCCGTCAGCGCCCACTCGACGCGATTTTCGGCGAGCAACGCGACGCGGTCGCCGCGCTCGATGCCGAAACGCTCGAGCGCTGCGGCCAGCGCTGCCGCCTTCCGGAGCGCCTGGGCGGACGAGAGGGGACGATAGGCTCCGCCGGATTTCGAGAGAAACGCCGCGGCCTTCGGCCGCTCGTCCACGGCTCGGAGAAAGAGCTCGTTCAATGTTGAAAAATGCCGAGAGCCCATGAAGCCTGACGCGCGCGGAATCGGCTTGCGGGAAGCCATGTTAGCACAGGCCTCGCCACCAACGGACGCAGATCGGCGGCGACGACGCGCGCATCGTGCGCCGGGGCTTTCTCGCGTGCGGCCCGTGGGCTAAGATTGCTGTTTCATGCCCCAGCGTCCCAATCACAATCAGGAAGGGCCCGGGCCGCCGTCCGCTGAGGCCCGGCCGGTGCGCGCGCCGCGCGGAACGACGCTCGCCTGCCGCGCCTGGCAGCAGGAAGGCGCGATGCGCCTACTGATGAATTCTCTGGACGCGGACGTCGCGGAATTGACCGCCGCCGGCTTGCGCCGCGTGGCCCGGGACCGGCCGTCGTTTCACGCCATTGTCGAAGCTTTGCGCGTTCTCGGGAACGACGAAACGTTGGTCGTTGAATCCGGCAAACTCGCGGGCGTCATCCGAAGCGAAGAAGCGGCACCGCGCTTGGTGATTCTGAATGAGGCGTTTTTGAAAAGCCGACCGGACACCAGGCGACTCGACGAATCCGAACGTTTCGCCCTTCCGATGGCGAGCGAGGTGCGTGCGGCGAGCTGGACTGATACCGGCCCGCAGGACGCGCTGCCGCTGGCCGAACGCACGCTGGCGATGGCCGCGCAAAAACACTTTGCCGGAACCCTTGCCGGAAGGTTCGTCGTCTCCGGCGGCCTGGGTGCCGCGGGCGGCGCGCTGCCGCTCGCGGCGACGCTCCACGGGGCGGCTTTCCTGGGCATCGAAGCGGACGGTGAAAAAATCAAGCGTCGCGTCCGCGACGGTTTCTGCGGCATCTGTGTCAACGAACTCGGCGAGGCGCTGCGAATTCTCAAAAATGCCGTCCGCAAACAGGAAGCCGTCTCGGTCGGCCTGATCGGCAATTGCGCCGAAATTCTTCCCGAGTTTGCGCGGCGCGGCGTCGTGCCCGATTTGCTCACCGATCAGACCAGAGTGGAAGATTACATTCCAATTGGAATCACTCCGGCGGAAGCCGCCGAGTTGCGGCGCGCGGATCCCCGAATTTACTCCCAACGCGCCGGAGAATCGCTCGCGCGGCACGTCGAGGCGATGCTCGAACTTCGGAAGCTCGGCGCCTGCGTTTTCGAATTCGGAAACGGGCTCCGCGCCGCGGCCCGCGAACGCGGCGTGACCGATGCGTCTGAATTTCCTGGTTTTGCTGAGGTTTATCTTGGCCCGATGCTTGCCGGGGGCGGAGGTCCGCTGCGCTGGGTGGCGCTTTCCGGGGAAGGTTCAGACATTCGCCGCGCTGATGAAATGCTTCTCGAACTTTTTGCCGGCAACGCCGTGCTTGCGCGTTACATCCGGCAGGTGAGCGAGCGCGTCCGATTGCGCGGCTTGCCGTCGCGCAGCGCCTGGCTGGGGCGGCAGGAACGCGCTCTCTTCGCCCCGCGTTTGAACGAACTGGTCGCGAAAGGCGAGTTGAAAGCGCCCGTCGTGATTGCCTGCGAGACCCAGATTGACCCGCGGTTGGCGGCTTCGCTTCGCGAAGCCCTGCGGGCGACGGGCGGCGACACCCGTCCGCCGCTCGATGCGCTTCTTCAACTGGCTTCGGGCGCGAGTTGGGTTGCGTGTGAGGTTGTGTCGCAGAGCGAGGAGAGCGTGAGCTGCGCCAGCCGGGCGGTGGTTGCCGACGGAACGCCGGCGGCGGCGGGCCGCATCGAGCGGGTTTTCGGCTCAAAGGAAAGATGAAATGGAAATGCGAAGGCGCCAGCCCGCCGTGTGGCATGCCGCGCCTTCCGCCGTGCTCAGCTCTTCTTCGAGGTCACGGCGAAGAACGCCGCCATCTTCTGCTGGACCTTCTTGCTCTTGCACTTGGGGCAGGCGGGCTTGGTCTTCTCGTGCTCGGAAATCGTCATAATCTGGGTAAACGTTTTCTTGCATTC
The DNA here is from genome assembly GCA_964556705.1 of uncultured Acidobacteriota bacterium. Taxonomy (GTDB): domain Bacteria; phylum Acidobacteriota; class Terriglobia; order UBA7540; family UBA7540; genus CAZKXX01. The sequence continues at coordinate 12,766 of CAZKXX010000007.1, read as the reverse complement.
CTGGCAGACATATTCGTAGCTGGGCATGATGACAACCCCCTGCTAAATCTGATTCGGGAGATATTTTAGCAGAACGTCCGAGCGCGTCAATTCCAGCCTGCGCCCTTTTCGTCGCAGAGACGCCGTTCGACTTCGCCCATCCCTCGACTTTCGCTCGGGACCCGGAGCGGAGCCGAACGGACGGCCCCGAGCCTTTCGATGGGCCGAGAACGCAGAGCGGGGATGCCTCAAGCGCGGTTTGCATGGAGAAACAATGAACAGCGGATGATTCCCGGCTCGCCAATCGTCACCGGTCTCGGCCGAGCCGCCAGGACTGCCTGGCTTTGTCATTCCCGCTGACACGGCGTGTTATCGCGGGGTTCGCGCCTCCGATCGTCCTTTGACCTGCCAGTGCCGTCCTTCGCGCTCCACGCCTCGGCGCTTTGGCGGGGGCTCATTCTACAGAAGGCCCGCGCCGGGCGACGCCGATTCGCATAGAATGGGCGCGTGGAATCCATCGTCGAGTGCGTCGCGAATTTCAGCGAGGGCCGCGACGCCACGAAGGTCGAGGCGATCGTCGCCGCGATGCGGGCGCCGCCGGACGTATATCTTCTCGACCGCCATTCGGACCCCGACCACAACCGTTCGGTCGTCACAATGGTCGGGACTCGCGCGAGCATCGGTGAAGCGGCGCTCGGCGGCATCGGCAAAGCCGCCGAACTCATCGACCTGAGGATGCATCGCGGCGAGCACCCGCGCCTCGGCGCCGCGGACGTGGTGCCGTTCGTGCCCGTGCGCGGCGTGACGCTGGCGGATTGCGTTCGCATCGCCGAATCGGTGGCCGAAGAAACCTGGAAGCGCTTCGGCATTCCGACCTACCTCTACCAGGCTGCGGCGCGGCGCCACGAACGGCGGAATCTTGAAACCCTTCGCCGCGGCGAATTCGAGGGCCTGCGCGAAGAAATCAGCGAGAACCCCGAACGCTGGCCAGATTTCGGCGAGGCGCGGCTGCATCCCACGGCGGGCGCGACGGTGGTGGGCGCGCGGAATTTTCTCATCGCTTTCAACATCAACCTCAAAGCTGCGGACGTGGGCGTCGCCCAGGCCATCGCGCGCAAGATTCGCGCTTCGAGCGGCGGGCTTGCGGGGGTCAAGGCGATGGGCGTTGAACTCCGCTCGCGCGGCCTGGCGCAGGTCTCGATGAACCTCACGGATTTTGAGAAGACTTCGCTGCGCGACGTCTTCAACGCGGTGCGCGCCGAAGCGGCCGCGGCGGGCGTCGAAATCGCCGCGAGTGAAATCGTCGGCCTCGTCCCGCGCCGCGCGCTCGACGAAGCCGCCGCCCGCGACCTGCGCATCGAGAACTTCCGTCCCGAGCTGATTTTCGAGACCCGCCTGGAACGCGTCCTGGCGGAGCGCGCCGGCGCGGCGTCGTAGGCCGCCCCGGTTCTCCGGCTGCCCGAGCCGCCTTGACGCGGAACGCGTTTTGTTTTATAGTGTTAATATCGCGGATTAACCATGGTTAACATCCGCAAGGGAAGGGCATCGCAATGCAGGACGTTAAACGGCGGGGGATGCTGACGGCACTCGTGGCGCTCGCGGTGCTGGCCGGCGTGATGATCTTTCGCGCCGACCGCCCGGCGCCGGCGCGCGCCGAGGGCGGCTCACAGACGAAAGGCGCGCACGCGCACCACGCGCCGCCCGCCACGCGCGGCAGCGAACTCTATCAGTACGCCGACCCGGCCGGGCCGCGCGCCGCGACGGCCGAGCCGTATCCGGCCCTGCTGCCGCCGCTCCAGCCCGCACCCGACGGCGTCCGCGAATATGAAATCGTCGTTGAAGAAGACGTCCCGCACGAAGTGGCCCCGGGCGTGACCGTGCCTTCCTGGACGTTCAACCGCTCGATTCCCGCTCCCGTGCTGCGGGCCGTGGAAGGCGAGCGAATGCGCGTGACGCTGATCAACAAGGGAAAGTATCCGCACACGATTCATTTCCACGGCATCCACCCGGCCGACATGGACGGCGTCTTCGAACTCGTCCCGCCCGGCGGTTCCTACACGTACGACTTCGTCGCCCGGCCTTACGGCGTCTTTCCGTACCACTGCCACTCGAACCCGGCGTCGAAACACATCCTGAACGGCCTGTACGGAATGATGATCGTGGACCCGAAAACGCCGCGCCCGCCGGCGAAGGAACTGGCGATGGTGATGAGCGCCTTCGATCTCGACCGCGACGGCGAGGCGGACTTCTACGCCTGGAACGGCCGGGCGTTTCAGTACGCGGACCATCCCATCGAACTGAAGGTCGGCGAGCCGGTGCGCATGTACGTGATGAACATTTTCGAAGAGGCGATGGCGCCGCACATCCATGGGAACGTCTTCGGCCTGATTCGCACGGGGACGAAGATGCAGCCGGACGAGACCACCGACATCGTGAGCCTCTCCATCGCCGAACGCGCCATTCTGGAGTTCACCTACGAGTATCCGGGCTACTACATGTTCCAGTGCCATCTCACCGAGCACATGGAGCAGGGGCTGATGGGCTGGTTCAACGTGGTGGACCCGAAATCGCCCGCGGCGTCTTCCGGCCCGCCGCCCGCGCACGGCTATCACGCGCACGGCGCGGGGAAGTAGGAGCGGCACGGCGACAGCGAAAAACTCCATGCCCGAACTCCTGACCAGCGAAGAAACCACCGAGCGCGCGCCGAAAAAGCCTTCGCTTCAACTCGTCGTCGTGAGCGCTGTCGTGCCGCTGGTGCTGCTCGGCGGCTTGATTTACGCCTTCTTCGCCCGCGGAACCGGCCTTACGCCGCGCGCGCCCGCGCCGCTCGAACGGCTGGAGATCGAGCGGCTGGTCTTCCGCCCCAACGAAATTGTCGCGCACGTCGTCAACTCCGGCCCGGAGCCCGTCACCGTCGCGCACGTGCAGGTGGCGTGGTTCAACCGCGCGAGCTGGGAGTTTGAGGTGACGCCCGGCCCCACCGTCCCCCGCCGCGGCAAGGCGCAGGTGCGGATTCCCTATCCCTGGGTGGCAGGCGAGCCTTACGAGATTTTTCTGATTTCCTCGAACGGACTCCTTTTTTCCCGCGGCGTGGAGATGGCCACGGAGACGCCCGTGCCGACCTGGGAGATGGTGGGGCGGTTTTCGCTCCTCGGCGTGTACGTCGGCGTCATCCCGGTCTATCTCGGCATCCTCTGGCTGCCGTTTTTGCGGCGGCTGGCCGCACACTGGTACGGTTTCCTGCTCAGCGTGACGGTGGGACTGCTGGTCTTTATCGGCATCGAAGCGCTGGCGGAGGCGCTGGAAGTGGCGGAGCGGCTGCCGGCGGTTTACAACGGCTTTGGAATTCTGGTCCTGGCGTTTCTCGGGAGCCTGCTGCTGCTCTTCGGCTTCGCTCGCGGAGTTGAGCGCCGCGCGCGCGAACGGGCCGGCGCGGACGTGCCGATGTCGCCGCTGCTCCTTTCCTACCTCGTCGCCTTCGGCATCGGCGTGCACAACCTGGGCGAAGGGTTGGCCATCGGCGGAGCCTACGCGCTGGGTGAGGTGGCCATGGGCGCGCTGCTGGTGCTGGGCTTCACGATTCACAACCTGACGGAGGGCGTCGCGGTTGTCGCGCCGATCGTGCACTCGAAATTCCGCTGGTCGCACCTCGTCTGGCTGGGGCTGGTGGCGGGCGCGCCGACGATCCTCGGCGCCTGCCTCGGCGCGTTCACCTATTCCGACGTCTGGGCCGTGGCGTTTCTGGCCGTGGGCGCGGGCGCGGTGTTCCAGGTCGTCGTGGAGATTACCGCGCGGCTGGCGCGCACCTCGCTCGCCCAGCTCGCTACGGCGCACAACGTGGCGGGATTTGTTCTGGGACTCGCGGTGATGTACGTGACGGGCCTGTTCGTGATGGCGTGAGCGTGGCGGCGCGAAGTGAGCGCCGTCATTCGCCGCGGTGACGCGCCGGCGATCAGAAATCGCCGCCAAGCCAGTCGGCGATCATCGCCGTTACAGTAGCGCCGGCCTCCGGCCGGCAGACCTGTGCCGCCGGGACGGCGGCGCTACGTCAAAACTCCCTCGCCAAACTTTCGTCCGCAAAGGAACGAGTGTCCACAGGAACCGAGCCGACTTCCTCCACACCCTCGCTTCAGGAGTCTTACCGATCGGTCGCGGTGCCGCCCGGAGCCAAATTCTGGCGCAAGCTCTGGGCGTTTTCGGGTCCCGGATTTCTGGTCGCCGTCGGTTACATGGACCCGGGCAACTGGGCCACGGACATCGCCGGCGGCTCGCGCTTCGCCTACCGCCTGATTTTCGTTCTGGCATTCTCGAACCTGATGGCGCTGCTGCTGCAATCGCTTTCCGCGCGGCTGGGCGTCGTGGCGCAGCGCGACCTCGCTCAGGCCTGCCGCGAAGCCTATTCGCCGCGCGCGAGCTTCGCGCTCTGGGTGCTGGCCGAAATCGCCATCGCCGCCACCGACCTCGCGGAAGTCATCGGCTCGGCCATCGCGCTCAATTTGCTCTTCGGCCTTCCGCTCATCTGGGGCGTCTGCCTCACGGCGCTCGACGTGCTCGCCATCCTCTATCTTCAGCAGAAAGGCTTCCGGTATCTGGAAGCCATCGTCGTGGTGCTGATCGGCACGATCGGGCTGTGTTACTTCACCGAAATTCTTCTCGTGCGGCCGGACCTCGGCGGCATCGGCCGCGGCTTCGTCCCGACCGGAGAGCTCTTCACGAACCACGAAATGCTTTACATCGCGCTCGGAATGCTGGGGGCGACGGTGATGCCGCACAACCTCTATCTCCACTCTTCCGTCGTTCAGACGCGCGCCGTCGAGCGCACGCCCGCGGGCCTTCGCACGGCGCTCCGGTTCAACCTGTTCGATTCCGCCGTGGCGCTCAACTTCGCGTTCTTCATCAACGCCGCGATCCTCGTAATGGCCGCGGCCACGTTCCATCGCCACGGGCTGAACCAGATTGCCGAGATCCAGGACGCTTACCACACACTTTCGCCGCTGCTGGGAATTCCGTTCGCGAGCGCGCTATTCGCCATCGCGCTGCTCTGCTCGGGTCAGAGCGCGACGCTCACCGGCACGCTCGCCGGACAGATCGTCATGGAAGGATTCTTGAACATCCGCCTCGCCCCCTGGCTGCGCCGGCTCATCACGCGGTTGATCGCCATCATCCCCGCCGTCATCACCGTGGCCCTCTACGGCGAATCGGGCATGGCGCGGCTGCTCATCCTGAGCCAGGTGGTGCTGAGCCTTCAGCTTTCCTTCGCCGTCGTTCCGCTCGTGCGGTTCACGATGGACCGCAAGTTGATGGGCGAGTTCACCGCGCGCGGCTGGGTGAAGGTGGCGGCGTGGACGGTGGCGGTGGTGATTGCCTTGTTGAACGCCTGGCTCCTGGTGCAGACTGTGCGGGAATGGCTCGCCTGAGAGGTCCGGCATGATGAAAAAAATTCTCGTCGCGCTCGACCACAGCGAGGCCGACCAGGCGCTGCTGCCGCGCGTCAAGGAACTGGCCAGGCTGACGGGCGCCGAGCTGCTGCTCTTTCACGTTTCACACGGCTGGGTGGCGCGCTGGCAGAAGGACCTGAACCTCGCGGACTCGAAGGAAATCCGCGAAGACCGGGGGTATCTGGAAACGCTCAGCCGCGAGCTGCGCGGCGAAGGGTTTGTGGTGACCGCCGAACACTCGACGGGAGAGCCGGCGGACGAAATTCTCAAAACCGCGCGGCGCGAGAAGTGCGACCTCATTGCCATGACCACGCACGGGCACCGGTTCCTCTCCGACCTGATTTACGGGACAACGATTACGAAAGTGCGTCACCGGGCGGAAATTCCCATTTTCCTCGTCTCCGCGCACGAGCGCCGTTGAGGGCAAGGAAACATCTCAGCACAGAGACGCGGAGGGCGCAGAGGGAACGCAGGCGACTCCTGACGATCCCCAGGGGCAAACTGATGGAAGCTCTCGTCGTCTCCGCGGTGAGTTCTTGCCTTCGATACTCCACGATGTCACCGTGACTCTGTAGCGAAGCGGGGGTGGACTCCGGCGCGGAGGCGCAGAGGACGCGGAGGAAGGCGGAGTATAATCAAGGATTGGCCATTCGGGCCCTGGCCTGCCGGGGGCTATGGACTTCAAACTCGTTTCCAGCTACGAACCGCGCGGCGATCAGACCACCGCCATCGCCGATCTCGTTCGGGGGCTTCAGCAAGGCGAGAAGCATCAGGTCTTGCTGGGTGTGACCGGCTCGGGCAAGACCTACACGATGGCGCGCGTGGCCGAAGAAGTGAACCGCCCGACGCTCGTGCTGGCCCACAACAAGACGCTCGCCGCGCAGCTTTACCACGAATTCCGAGCCTTCTTCCCTCACAACGCCGTCGAATACTTCGTCAGCTACTACGACTACTACCAGCCCGAAGCCTACATTCCCGCGAGTGACGTTTACATCGAGAAAGAAGCCACCATCAACGACGAACTCGACAAGCTGCGCATGTCCGCGACGCGGTCGCTTTTCGAGCGCCGCGACTGCCTCATCGTCGCGAGCGTCAGTTGCATTTATGGCCTCGGTTCCCCCGAAGCGTACTACGGCATGCTGCTGCTCCTCGAAAAGGGGCAACGAATTTCGCGGCAGGATATTCTGCGGCGCCTCGTCGAAATCCAGTACGAGCGCAACGATCTCGATTTCAAGCGCGGCACGTTCCGCGTGCGCGGCGACGTCATCGAAGTGTTTCCCACTTACGAAGACCACGCCTGCCGCATCGAGATGTGGGGCGAAGAGATCGAAAGCCTGGCGCAAATCGACCCGCTCTTCGGCCAGGTGCGTCAGACGCTGACGCGACTGCCCATCTATCCCCGCACGCATTACGTGATGCCCGCCGACCAGCGCGAGCAAGCCATCGAGCGCATCCTCGCCGAACTCGAGTGGTGGACGGGAGAACTCGAAAAGCAGGGGAAGCTCGTGGAAGCCCAGCGACTTCGCCAGCGCACGCTCTTCGACGTCGAAATGATGAAGGAGATGGGCTACTGCCACGGCATCGAGAATTACTCGCGGCACCTTTCCGGCCGCCTGCCGGGCGAGCCGCCGCCCACGCTGCTCGATTATCTTCCGCAGGACGCCGTGCTCTTTATCGACGAGTCGCACCAGACCGTGCCGCAACTGCGCGGGATGTACAACGGCGACCGCTCGCGCAAGCAGACGCTGGTGAATTACGGTTTCCGTCTGCCTTCCGCGCTCGACAACCGTCCGCTGACGTTTGAGGAATTCGAGCACCGCGTCGGCCAGGTGATTTACGTTTCAGCGACGCCCGGGCCGTACGAGCTGACGCGTTCCGGCGGCCGCGTGACCGAGCAGATCATCCGCCCGACGGGGCTGATCGATCCCGAAGTCGAAGTGCGTCCCACGCGCAACCAGATTGACGACCTGCTGGGGGAAATCCGCGAACGCGTGAAGGCGGGCGAGCGCGTGCTCGTCACCACGCTCACCAAGCGCATCGCGGAGGACTTGACGGAATATTTGAGCGAGGTGGGCGTCCGCTGCCGCTACCTGCACTCGGAAATCGAAACGCTCGAACGCGTCAAGATCCTGCGCGATCTGCGCCGCGGCGAGTTCGACGTGCTGGTGGGCATCAACCTGCTGCGGGAAGGGCTGGACCTGCCGGAGGTCTCGCTCGTCGCCATCCTCGACGCCGACAAGGAAGGATTCCTGCGCTCGGCCGGCTCGCTCATCCAGACCATCGGCCGCGCGGCGCGCAATCTGCACGGCAAAGCCATCCTTTACGCCGACGTGATGACGGATTCCATCCGCCGGGCGCTTGCGGAAACCAACCGCCGTCGCGAAAAGCAGATGCGCTACAACGAAGAGAACGGGATCACGCCGGAGACCATCATCAAGCCCGTGGATATGGCGCTCGCGGCCATCTGCGAGGCCGATTATGTGACGGTGCCGCTGGAAGAAGAAATCGGCGAGCCGGAAACGCCCGACCAGCTCGACCAGTTGATTTCGAGCCTCGAAAAACAGATGCGCGTGGCCGCGAAGGAATTCGCGTTCGAAAAGGCCGCGCAGATTCGCGACCGGATCAAGGCGCTGAAGGAAAAAAGCGTCAGCGCGCGGTCGGGCCAGGGGTGACTGGACCCCGGCCATCCGGGCCGTGCGCCTTCGCAGGCTTGCGGGACCGGTGCTGCGGGCGCCTCGCGAGATGCCCTTACTTCGCGCGGTTCGGGCCGTCGCGTTCCGTTTCGTCTTCTCGCGGCGTGAGCGAGAGCGATGAGCCGCGGCTGCCTGATGCGCGGCGCGACGGCTTGCGGTTGTGGCGGATGGTCCACACGGCGAGCGCGATGAAGAGGACGGTGTACCCGACGAGCAGGCCGAGGACAAACAGGCGGGCTATCAGATCAGCCATAACGCTGAAAGCTCTCCGATTCAGGATGCACCAGATGCGAATCGTTTTCCAGCCCTTCGAGGCGGCACCTCACCCGAGGCGGAGGGTGCGGTGAAACGAGTGCAGCGAAAAGGTGAAAGCGTGGCGCTGATCGGACCGGGGCGCGTCGGTCAGGCGCTGGGGCGGTTGCTGGCTCGCGCGGGCGTACCTATTCGCTACATCGTGGCACGCCGTCGAGCGGCCGCACGGCGCGCCGCAAGATTCATCGGGGCGGGGAGGGCGGTGGCGTTCGAATCGGGGTTAATCGGCGCCGCCAAAGTTTTTCTCCTCACCGTTTCGGACGATGCCGTGGCGAGTGTCGCCGCCGAACTTGCGCGAAGGCGCGACGACTGGCGGGGGACCGTCGTCCTGCACACTTCGGGGTCGCTTCCCGCGTCGGTGCTTGCGCCGCTCGCGCGGCGCGGCGCGCGTGTGGGCTCGCTTCATCCGTTCCAGAGCGTACCTAATCGCGAAGCGGGCGCGCGGAATCTGGTCGGATGCTTCTGGAGTTTTGAGGGCGACCGAGCGGCGGCGCGTCTGGCGCGGCGCTGGGTGCGATTGCTCCGAGGGACCCTCTTCACGATGCGCGCCTCGCGCAAGACGCTTTATCACGCCGCGGCGGTGGTTTCCTGCGGCGGGCTGGTGGCGCAGCTCGACCAGTCGGCGCGAATGCTCGCGCGCGCCGGCGTGCCCGCCAGGATCACCCGGCTGTTGCTGGCACAGTTTGCGGCGGAGACCTTGAGAAACTTCGCGGCACTCGGCGCCCGGCGCGCGCTGACCGGACCGGCCGCGCGCGGCGATTGGGGGACGGTCGAGCGCCACCGGCGCGCCTTGCGGCGCTTCGCGCCCGACGCGCTGGCCCTTTACGACGCGCTCACGCGCCACATGGCGCGCCTCGCCGGCAGGCGCCCGCGCCGGTAGCGCGGGTCTGCGGTTCGACCCGCGGCTGGTTCCCAAGCAGGCATCGCGGGCACAAAGAGAAAAGACGGAGATGGCACACCTTGGGGGTTGCCTGATGCAGAGCTACAACGCAAAACTGGGAGCTCAACCGGGGCGTTGCAGTCACCGTGGGGAAGCGATTGTCGCGCCGCTCTGCATGCTGGTCCTTGCACTGAGTTTTCTGCCGTCGCCTCACGGCTTAGCCGATGCTGCCGGACTTGAGGACCGGGCTCAGCCGCACACTGGGAAAAGTTCTTCTGACCGCGACCGCGAAAAGGACCAGCTGCCTGAGCCGCTCGACCTCAACGCGGCCGGCGAGGAAGAGTTGGCGAAACTGCCGGGGATTGGTCCGGAACTCGCGCGGCGCATCGTGGCGTTTCGGCGAAAGCACGGGCCGTTTCGTCGCGTCGAAGATCTGCTGGCGATTCGCGGACTCGGCCACAAGAAGTGGCGCGAAATTCGTTCGCGTCTCGTGGTGGGCCCGAAGTCGGGTGGGGGTGATGATGGTGACGAGGAAGATCGGAAGCAGGAAACGGGGAGCCGTGAGTAGCGAATAGCGAGTGGCGAGTAACGGAGAGCAGCCAGGTTTCCCATCGCGGGATGCGAGTGCGACCGCCCACGCTCCGCCTGATGGTTTATTGACAACCCCGATGATCCAACTTTGCTGACCAGGTAGAACTTCCTGCGGTCAACGGCCGACTGCGCCTTCCTGCCGCCTACTGCCTACTGCCTACTGCCTACTGCCTACTGCTCTTCACGCTCCCGGGATGAACCTGGAAAGTATCCAATAGGCGCCGGCGGCGACGGCCGCGGCCACGGGAATCGTGAGCACCCAGGCCCAGAGGATGCGCCCCGCCACACCCCAGCGGACGGCGCTCAGCCGCTGGACGCTTCCCACGCCCATGATGGCCCCGGTGATGGTGTGCGTCGTGGAAACCGGAATGCCGAGCGTCGCCGTCTTCAGCAGCGTAATGGCGCCGGCGGTCTCCGCGCAAAACCCGCCCACCGGTTTGAGCTTGGTGATGCGCTGTCCCATGGTCTTGATGACGCGCCAGCCGCCGATGAGCGTCCCGCCGGCGATGGCGGCGTGGCAGCTCAGGATCACCCACAGCGGCACTTCATAGTCCTGGAGCACGCCGGCGGTGACCATGCCGGCGGTGATGATGCCCATTCCCTTTTGCGCGTCGTTGGTGCCGTGACCGAGCGAGTAACCGGCCGCGGAAACCAGTTGCAGCCGCCGGGCCCACTTTTCCACGGGGCGCGGCGGCAGGTTCCAGGTCAGACGCGCCACCCCCACCATGAAAATGAATCCGAGGATCAGGCCGATCAGGGGCGAGAGGACGATGAAGACGATGGGCCAGAACCACCCGCTGGCGATCAGAGCGTCGGTGCCGGCGCGCGCGATCGCGGCGCCACCCAATCCGCCCATCAGCGAGTGCGAAACGCTGATGGGGAGACCCAGGAACGTGCAGGTGGCCGTCCAGAGGATGGCGCCGATGAGCGCGCAGATGAGCGTGTAGGGCGTGATGGTGTCGAGGCTGACCAGCCCCTGGCCCATCGTTTTGGCGACCGCAGTGCCAAAGGTAAAGGCCGCGAAGAAATTCCAGAAGGCCGCCCAAGCCACCGCCGGCAGCGGCGAAAGCACCCGCGTCGAGACAATCGTGGCAATGGAATTGGCCGCGTCGTTCCAGCCGTTGGCGAACTCGAACAGAAGCGTCGTGGCGACGATAATCGCAAGAAGCGTGTAGGGGTCCACGGATTTTTGTCCGTCTGAGAGTTGGTGTCCGGTCGGGATTGACCTCGGGGTGCGCCGCAGGCCTTCAAGCGCCCTTCAGGACGACCGCTTCCAGGACGTCGGCGACGTCCTCGCACTTGTCCGTCGTGGCTTCCAGGACTTCGTAAATCTCTTTCCACTTGATGATTTCGATGGGGTCGAGGGAATTCTCAAACAGCCGTCCCACCCACTCGCCCTTGATGCGGTCGGCTTCCTCCTCGATGAGCGCCAGTTGCTCGCAGTAATCGAGGATGCCGTCCTTCTTGCCGAGGTGCGAGATCGCCTGAACGATCAGCTCGGTCCCGTGCAGGATCACTTTGCCGAGCTGGCGGGCGCCGGGGGTGACGGCCGTCACCTTGTAGGTGACCAGCCGGCTCGCCGCCGCGTCCACCAGGTCCAGCACGTCGTCGAGCGCCGAGCCCAGCGCGTGGATGTCCTCGCGGTCGAAAGGCGTGATGAACGTCCGGTTCAGCTTCATCATCAGCTCGTGCGTGAGCTGGTCGCCCTTGTGCTCAAGGTACTTGATTTCCGCCACGCGCTTTTCGATGTCCTGCTGCGCCTCGAAAAGGGCCACCAGTTTTTCGGCGGCCTCGTGAATGATGCGGGCTTGTTCCTGAAAGAGGTCGTAGAATTTCTCATCTCGCGGTATGAGTCTCACGCGGACTCCTTACGAAGGCTTCCTGGACTTTCGGTTCTTTGGGACTGCGCAGACTAACACTAAATTCTACCCCAACCCGAGGACGGCTGGGGCTCAACAATTTGGTCTGTCCGGGAAGCCTTCTGCAAAAGGCAGATTTGAAAGGAGTTGTTTTCAGCTCGCCAGTTGACGAGGGTCCCGGAGAGCAGATGCATCCGCCACATTGCCTGCGTGCTGCCCTGTTCCTGCCCGCACGCCGAGCACGGCATGATGCGGGATGGTTGGACGCGCGAGGACCATCGCCCTGCCGCGCAGCGCTGCCTGCAAGTCAGGGGGGCGCGACGTAACCCGGCTCCGGGCGGCCCACGGAGCCCGGGCCGCCTGTGAAAGCGCCCTGCACGCCGCGCGAGCGGAAAACAGCAAGTCAATCCCGTCCGAAGACCAACCATAAACAAAAAGGGCGGGGAACGCGTCCCCGCCCTTGGTCCTTGCTGCCTACTGCTTTTTGCGGACTGCCTACTGGTCTTAGTACATTCCGCCGCCGTGCGGAGGACCGGCCGGAGCCTTCTTCTCCTCCTCGGGCAGCTCGCTGACCAGCGCCTCGGTGGTGAGCATCAGCGAGGCGATGGAGGCGGCGTTCTGGAGCGCCGAGCGCGTGACCTTGGTGGGGTCAATCACGCCCTGCTCGACCAGGTCGCCGAAGGTTTCGGTCTGGGCGTTGAAACCGAAGTTCGTGTTGTTGTTCCCTTTGACCTTCTCGACGACGACCGCGCCTTCCCAGCCGGCGTTCGCCGCGATCAGGCGCAGCGGCTCTTCGAGCGCCCGCTTGACGATGTCAATGCCGATCTGCTCGTCCCCGTCGGCCTTGAGCTTGTCGAGGGCCGGGATGGAGCGGACCAGTGCGACGCCGCCGCCCGGAACGATGCCTTCCTCGACGGCCGCTTTGGTGGCGTGCATGGCGTCCTCGACGCGGGCTTTCTTCTCTTTCATCTCGGTCTCGGTCGCCGCGCCCACCTTGATCAGGGCCACGCCGCC
>CAZKXX010000006.1:15063-63630 GCA_964556705.1 uncultured Acidobacteriota bacterium | reverse complement strand
GCGGACGGCTCAAACCGGCGTCCGACTGCCTCGACGCGCGCTGGGTGCGGCCGGAGGACCTGCGGAAATACAACCTCACCGAGAGGGCGACGGCTGTCATCTTTGCCGCTCTTAGAGCCCGTCGGAAAAATAGAAGGTCGGGAGACTGAAAAACGAAGGCCCCTGGCTCTGCGCGGACCGCAGAGCCAGGGGCCCGGATACTGATGGGAATTGGCCGCTCCGACGCGTCGGAGCAGGCGCCGTCGAGCGCCTTGCCACTTCGCCCCTCTTCGCTAGGGAGGGGATCCCACTTGCCGGCGCTTCGGGCGCCTAAGCCTCAGCACCCTCGCTAAGGTTACTTTCGATTGGCATGGATCACCTCCTTTCTAGCGTTGGGCGGATATTAAAAAGGCTCCGAAAAAGAGTCAAGAAAAATCTCGAACCTGTTGACCGGTTTTCAAATGCCGTACCGGCCGGTCAGCGCGCGCCAGCGGATGCGCACGAGGTCGCTGAACATGCGCGTCGCGTCGCGCAGGAATCGGACTTTCGTGGCGGGATTGTCGTTCCAGCGGACAGGCACTTCGACGAGCCTCCCGCCCGTCCGCTCGATGAGAAACAGCAGCTCGGGATCGAAACCGAAACCCTCGATCGTCTGCAACTCGAAGGCGCGCCGGGTGGTCCGGCGCCGGAAGAGTTTGAACCCGCACTGCGTGTCGTGAATTTTGAGCCCCGTAAACAGGCGAACCAGCAGATTGTAGAACCGCCCCGCCGTCTCGCGGACCCACGGCTGGTGAACTCCGATCAATTCCCGCTGCAAAGCGCGCGAGCCCACCGCAGCATCGGCGCCCGTCCGTTCGAGCGCTTCGAGGAGTTTGTCCAGCTCTTCGATGGGCGAGGAGAGGTCGGCGTCGGAAAACAGCACGTAAGTTCCCCGCGCTTCGAGCACGCCGCGCCGCACCGTGAAACCTTTGCCGCGGTTCGGTTCGTGGCGCGACAGCCGGAGGTTCTGGATGCGCGCGGCCGCCTCGCGCACGACTTCCGGCGTGGAATCCGTCGAGCCGTCGTCCGAGACGATCATTTCGCTCTCGAAAGGTTTTGAAGCCAGGAATTCGCTCACCCGGTCGAGAGTCGGGCCCAGACGCCGGGCTTCGTTGTATGCGGGAATCACGACGCTCAGGAAGGGGTCCGGCACGCGCCGACTATAGAAGAAATGCGGGCCGGCCTTCAACCGGAAGTCTCAATGGACGCGTTCCGTTTCCGGCCAGCCGTGCTTGCCGACCAGCGGCACAAACATGCAGGGATCGAGATAGCGTTCCGCCAGCTGGCCGTCGTGTTTGAAAATGAGCTTCAAATCCTGGTGTTGCCGGTCACCGACCGGGATCACCAGACGCCCGCCCTCGGCGAGCTGCCCGACGAGCGGCGGCGGAACGTCGGGTGAGGCGGCCGTCACCAGAATCACCTGGTAAGGCGCGGCGGCGGGATAGCCTTCGGTCCCGTCTCCCCACACGACTTCAATGCCTCCGTAACCCAGCCGGCGGAGCCGTTCGCGCGACTCCTCGGCCAGCCGGAAATTTCTTTCCACCGTGTACACCGTAGCCCCGAGGTGGGCCAGAATCGCGGCCTGGTATCCGCTTCCGGTGCCCACCTCAAGAGCCTTGTCGCGCGGGTGGACGTCGGCCGCCAGGGTCATCGCCGCCACGATGTAAGGCTGCGAGATGGTTTCCGAATCGCCGATGGGAAGCGGATGGTCGTCGTAGGCCGCGCTGACGAAGGCCGCCGGCACGAACTCGTGTCGTGGCACGCGGAACATAGCTTCCAGCACGCGCGCGTCGCGGATGCCGCGCCCGCGAAGCTGCCGGTCAATCATGGCGCGGCGCGCGGATTCAAACGGAATGGTCTCGAACATTCTCAAAGGGCCCGGAACGGCCGCGGGTCCGGGAAGCAGGCGTTCTCCGCGACGAAGCGGCCGCGGTTCGCCTCGGCCTCAGCGGGAACTTCCCTCGTCCCTCTATTATCCTCCATCGTCCGACCGCGCGCCATCCCCTACTTTTTCCGCGTGCGCGTATAATGGCTTTAGACGGACCCGGTCCCATGGACCTCTCGAAATATTCCCGGCAGACTTTGTTCCGCCCCATCGGGCCGGAAGGGCAGCTCAAGCTGCTCGGGAGCCGGGTCGTCATCGTCGGGTGCGGAGCGCTGGGGTCGGCGCACGCGGCCGCGCTCGCCCGCGCGGGAGTCGGAACCCTGCGCATCGTGGACCGCGACTTCGTCGAGCCGAGCAACCTCCAGCGGCAGTCGCTGTTTGACGAAGGCGACGCGGCGGAGAGTCTCCCCAAGGCCGTCGCCGCCGAGCGGAAGCTGAATCAAATCAACTCCGACGTGCGCGTCGAAGGCGTCGTCGCCGACGTCACGGCGCGCAACATCGAAGCGCTGGTCGCTGGCTTCGATGTCGCGCTCGACGGCACGGACAACTACCAGACGCGTTACCTGCTCAACGACGCGGCGCTCAAGCTCGGCGTCCCGTGGATTTACGGCGCCGTCGTGGCCAGTTACGCGGCCACGATGACCGTGGTGCCCGGCCGCACGCCGTGCCTGGCCTGCGTCTTTCCCGAGCCGCCGCAGGGGCTGCACGAGACCTGCGACACGGCGGGCGTCATCTCCCCCGCCGTCCACTGGGCTTCCGCGCTGCAAGTCGCGGAAACCCTCAAATTGCTGCTCGGCCAGCACGACCGCCTTCACGGTTCGCTGCTCGCCTTTGACGTCTGGGAGAACCGGTATCAGGCCGTTAGACCCGTTCTCGACCGCGAATGTCGCGCCTGCCAGAAGCATGAGTTCGTTCACTTAAAGCGGGGCGCCAATGACCTGACTACCCTCTGCGGTCGCGACGCCGTGCAGGTGCATCCGGGCGAGGCGCGCGGGCTCGACCTCGAGGCCCTGGAAGCGCGCCTGGCCCGGTTCGGGCCGGTGAAAAACAACCGCTTCCTGCTGCGCGGGAGGCTGGAACGGTATGAACTTACGATTTTCACCGACGGGCGCGCCATCATCAAAGGGACCGACGACCCGGCCGTGGCGCGAGGGCTCTACGCCAAATACATCGGGCTTTGAGAATTGAAGATTGATCATGGATGATTGCTGAATGAAGATTCTCATCGCACTGGGCTCGCCAAAGGGGAACTCACCGTGAGGTGCTCAACCAATTGTGGCGGGAGAAGGGTTCGATGCTCAGTCCGGAGGTTCGCTCTGGTGACGGGCGCACCGGCGGTGGGAAATCGCTGAGGCCTCGCTCAGCGCCGGTCTTGAATCCGGAATCTTGAATCCGGGATTTCCGCCGGCAGCCGGATCGAAGCGAGGAAGCCGGCCCGCCCGCATCCCCGCTGCTGACGAGGTCGCTCGCATGCGCTCGCTGAAACAAGCAGCTCTTCTGACCGGCTTCGCGTTCCTCCTGCTCGCCGGCGGCCGTGAAGTCGCGCGCGCCGAGGAGACTCTTCAATCCGCCCTGCGCGCCGGTTTCGAGGCCGACCTCGCCCGCGCCGCCGAGGGCGTGGACGGCGTGGTGGGCTACGCCGTCAAGGACCTGGAAAGCGGTGAGACCTTTCTGCGCTTCCCCGACACGGTCTTTCCCCAGGCGAGTTCGATCAAAATCGCGGTGCTTCTCGAACTGCTGCGCCAGGCGCAGGAAGAGACGCTCGCGCTCGAATCCCGCCACACCGTCCGCGCCGACGACACAACGGCGGCCGCCGGCGATACGGAGCCCGTCCTGCACATGCTCGGCGACGGCACGGCCACGCTCTCGCTGCGCGATCTCGCCGTCCTCATGATCGTTCTGAGCGACAATTCAGCGACGAACATTCTGATTGACCGGGTGGGCATGGAGAACGTCAACCGCACGCTGGGCTCGCTGGGCCTGGAAAAGACCCGGCTGCGCCGCCGGATGCTTGACCTCGAAGCGGCTCGGCGCGGAAACGAGAACACCTCCACACCGCGCGAAATGATGGCGCTGCTTGAAGCTGTCCGCACAGGCCGCGTCCTCGATGCCGCGCACAGGAAAGAGTTCTGGAGAATTCTGAGCCTCCCGAAGGACGGGCCGCACAGCGTCTTCCGCCGCGCGATCCCGTCCGAGGTCCCGCTCGCCAATAAGACCGGGTGGCTCGAGGGCGTGCGATGCGAATCAGGAGTGGTGGAATTGCCGGGCCGCCCCTTCATCCTCTCGGTGATGACGGCCTATCTGGCGCGCGACGAGGACGGAGATGCGGTGATCGAAGAAATCGCCCGAATCTCCTACAACTACTTCAGCCGGCTGGCCGCGAGCAGCGAGGACGGGCGCAGGCTGCCGATGGAATGAGTCGGACCTTTCGCGGCGAGCGGCATTTTTCGACGAGGTGTTTGTGCACTCTCAGCCCGACCCCCACGCTGAACTCGCCGTCCTGGCCCAGACCCTCAGAGCGATCTTCTTCGCCATGCTCGGCTCGGTCGTCCTGTTCTGGATCTTGCTCGGCGTCGTCTCGCCGGGCGGCGGGCCGCGCGAACCCGGGCCGGTGAAGCCCGTTCTCACTTTCGTCGCGCTGGGGCTGGCCGTCGCGGCCCTCTACCTCAAATACCGGCGCATCCGGCCCCTGCTTTCTCCGCGCCGCCCTGGCGACCTGGCGGAAATCATTCCCCAATTGCGCCTTTATTACGTGCTCTGCTTCGTTTTCGGCGCGGACGTGGCGCTCCTGGGCTTCGTGCTGGGCGTGTTGGGCGTCCCGAAAGCCGACGTCTTTCCTTTCTTCCTCGCCTCAGCCACCGTTCTCGCGTTTTCCTACCCCCGCCTCCCGACGATTCGGTAGGAGTCTGCCCGAAAAAAAGCCTTGACACGCTCCGCAACATATGCATAATCTCGCATGTGAGCAACTATGGACCGCGCCGCTGAAATCTTCCAGGCCCTCTCGGACCCCACCCGCCTCCGCCTCCTGAACCTGCTGGAGCAGAAAGGCGGCATCTGTGTCTGTGAACTCGTGGATGCCCTGCGCGTGCCGCAGTACAACGTTTCGCGGCACCTTCAAGTGTTGCGCCAGACCGGCTTCGTGGAAGACGAGCGCCGCGGCAAATGGGTGTACTACCGCCTGCGCCGGCCGCTGGAGCCGTTTCAGAAAACGCTTCTGCGCGCCCTCGAAGGACTGCGGGCGGAACGCGAGGATTTTGAAGAGGACGCCGCGCGCGCCCGGCAGCGGCTGAAACTGCGGCGCGACGGGCAATGCTGCGTGGGTCCTGCGGCGCGAACCCGCGCGGCGATGAAACGCTAGGAAGCAAATCGAGGCCGGAGAAAAAACTCCGGACCGCTGAAGGAGAGAATATGTCGAACCCAATCCCCAAGTCCGATGCGGAAACCATCAAGAAGGCCGTTTCGGAAAAGTACGCCGCCATCGCGCAGGGCAAAGTGCGCGGCTGCTGCGACACCGCGAGCGCCCGCGACGAGGAACTGTACAACATCGCAACCATGGCGCGGGACTACGACCCCCAGGCGGTGGCCGAGATTCCCGAGGGCGCAAACCTCGGCCTCGGCTGCGGCGACCCGACGGCGGGCGCGGACCTCGCTCCGGGCCAGACGGTGCTCGACCTCGGAAGCGGCGCCGGCGTGGACTGCTTCCTCGCCGCCAAGCGCGTGGGGCCGGCGGGTTATGTGATCGGCGTGGACATGACCGACGCGATGCTTGAGCGGGCGCGGGAGAACGCGCGCCAGGGCGGCTACACGAACGTCGAATTCCGCAAGGGCGATATCGAGAACTTGCCGGTCGAGTCGAACACGGTGGACCGGATCATTTCGAACTGCGTCATCAATCTCGCGCCGGACAAGGCGCGCGTGTTCGCGGAAGCCTACCGCGTGCTGAAGCCCGGCGGGGCGATCACGGTCTCCGACATCGTTTCCTTCGGCCCGGTGCCGGAGGAGATTCGCCGCGACCTCGAGCAGTGGGCCGGCTGCACAGCGGGCGCGCTCGACCGGGAGGAATACCTCGCCGCCGTGCGCGCCGCAGGGTTCGGCCGCGTTGAAGTGCTCAAGGAGTTCGTGTACGACTACCAGCGCGGGCCCGACTACGGGTTCGCCAGCGTCACGGTTCGAGCCGAGAAGTGACGCCGGAGCCGGTGCGCGCCGCCGTCTCGCGCGTCGGCACCGCCTCCACCACCAGGTCGCGCGTGAGCTGGTAGCTGAGCTGCGTGCCGGAAGGCAGATTCAGGTCCCTTCCGCGCCGCAGCAGGCGCTCGGCCAGTCCCGCCGAGCCGCCGAGGATTCCGCCCACAAGGAGGCCGGAGCCGCCACTGACGATGGCGCCCACAAGGCCTCCGGCCGCCGCGCCCGTCCCTACCATCTTCAGGTCCGACTTGCGCGACGTCGGCCCCTTGACGAGTCCTTCTTCCCCCTGCACGCGCGCGCCCTCGGCGCCGTAGGCGCTCAGCAGGACGGCGCTCAGATAGACCGTGCTCCCGTCCGGAAAGAGCAGCTTTTCGGGCATGAGCCGCATTTCACCCACGCCGCGGATACGGCCCGGCCGGTCGAGATAAGTGATGCGCCCCTCAACCATCGTGCCGACGGGGACCACGGTCTCGCCGTCCATCACCACCGGCTCGCTGACCGTCGCCAGAAACGAATCGCCCTGAAAGTTCAGTTGGGTGCTGAGCGTGCTGCTGAGGCGGGTGTGAATCGTGGTGCCGGCGGGGACCCTCCGGGTTTCGGCCCGCGCCGGAAGTCCAACCAGCCCGACCAGGACGACTGCCCAAAACGCCCGTAAGACCATAAGCACACACCTCCGTCGTGGCTCGTGGCCGGACCCTGGCGCTTTGTCCAGCGGATTCTGAAACGGGTAGGGAGAGCCGCTCCGTCGCGCGGAACGGCTCTCCGATTGCCGCAAAAACTGCGAAACTCGTTCAGGCCTTTACCGCGCGCCCTGCGAGCTGGCCATCTGCATCGCCCCTCTGGGCGTTGAGATGTATCCCCTCACCTGCCGGGATTCTACCGCATTCACCACCAGTTCGTAAAACTTTTTCGAGCCCCCCACGTAAAAAAAGATGGGCTCGTTGATGGTGCGGTCCTTCTTCTCGATCTGCTTGTCGTCAGCGATGAGGACCAGGTTAAAACGGTTCTTTTTGACGTTGGTCTTCTTCAGGACCAGCGCCACGTTCCCGACGCGCTGGAGCTGGTTCTTGTCCAGGGTGAACTCGATGTAGTCGCGCTCGCCCAGCTTGCGGAGCTGCTCGATCTCATCGTGGTTGCGGGCGATGAGCGTGCCCAGTTCGCTGCGCGCCATCCCGAGCTCGTTCCGTGTGCTGTCGAGAAGGCTCTTCGTCGAGTCGAGGTCGGTGCGCGTGGCTGAAAGCCCTTCGCCGATTTGGCCGACCTGCTCGGCGTCGGCCTTCAGGGCGATTTCCTGCTTCAGCGCTTCGGCCTGCTGCTTCTGCTCGTTCTGCATCTGCTCGACCAGAGACCGCGCCTTCTTCAGTTCGCGTCCCGTCGAGCCCAGACGCTTCTCGGCCGCCTCCAGCTCCTGCTGGATGGCTTCCAGTTGCTGCGCGCTGGCGTTTTCCAGCCGCGCCAGCTTCTTGCCGTACTGCTCCTCGAACTGCGCGCTCAGCTTCTGCTCGAGCGCGGCCCGTTCGGCCTCGACGGCGGACCGCAGCGAGCCGATCTTGACCAGCGCATAGATCTGCCCGATCACCAGGATCGCCATGATGACCGCCAAGGCGGTAAACTTCGAACCCATCCCGCCGGAAGGTTCCGGTTCTGGGGGTTGGACTGATACGTCGTCAATTGCCATGGTTCCCTCTCCTCTTGGTCCCGCGCCGTGGTCGCTCGTTGGACGCTTCAGCGCTCCGGGCGTAGCGCGGACCCGTGCCCTGCAAAGAGCAGCCTTGAAGCCAATCGCAAATCTAACTTAAACAACTGAAAATAGGTGACATATGTTAGAGGCTTGGCCGCACCGGCCATGCTGGGTATGTAATTCCTACTTAGCGAAGCGAAAATGGCGTCGCGCCGGAGAGGGACAATTTGTCTGGTTTAAGCTAGCCCTTGCCTGTCGATTCCTCCCTCTTCCGACCCTTCCGCTCGCGCGCCCAGCCCTCCTTATTCACCTGCCGGGCGCGGCCCAATGCCAGCGACTCGGGCGGAACGTCCTCGGTAATCGCCGAGCCGGCGGCCACGTACGACCCCTTCCCGATCCGCACCGGGGCCACCAGCATCGAGCCGCTGCCGACGAAGACCCCGTCCTCGATGATCGTTGCGTGTTTTTTCTCCCCGTCGTAATTGCAGGTCACGGTCCCGGCGCCGACGTTGACCTTGGCGCCCAGCGTCGCGTCACCCAGATACGTCAGGTGCCACGCTTTCGTTCCCCGGCCGACGCGGGATTTCTTGACCTCCACAAAATTCCCGATGCGCGACTCGGGCTCGAGCACCGCATCGTCGCGCAGATGCGCGAACGGGCCGAGGATGACGTCCGAGCCGACTTCGCAGCCCGTGACCACGCAGCACGGCCGGACGAACACGCGGTCGCCGAGCGTGGAATCCTGAATCGTCGAATGGACCCGCAGCGTGCAGGCGCGACCCACCCGAGTCCGGCCGAGCAGGCTCACGCCCGGCTCGACCACCGTGTCCGCGCCGATTTCGACGTCGGGGTCGATGTAGGTGGCCGCCGGGTCCACAATCGTCACGCCCGCGTGCATCAACGCTTCGGCTTTGCGCAGCCGCAGCATCTTTTCGATCTGCGCCAGCTCCGCGCGGTCGTTCACGCCCAGCACTTCGCGCCCGTCTTCCACGGGGAACGCCGTCACCTTCAGCTTGCGGCGG
Source organism: uncultured Acidobacteriota bacterium (assembly GCA_964556705.1). Lineage (GTDB taxonomy): Bacteria > Acidobacteriota > Terriglobia > UBA7540 > UBA7540 > CAZKXX01. The sequence goes on along the minus strand of CAZKXX010000006.1, from coordinate 54,839 downwards.
TGGAAGACGCCGATGAGGTCGGTGAGGAGGTATTCCTTCTGAGCGTTATCGGCCGAGAGCTGGTCGAGGTGGCGAAGCAGCTCGGCGCGCGAAAAACAGATGATCCCGGAGCTGATTTCGCGGATCCGGCGCTGCGAAGGAGTCGCGACCTTTTCTTCCACCACCGCCTTAACACGCGCCCCGCCCGCGCGCAGCACGCGCCCGTAACCCGTCGGATCCTCGAGCCGCGTGGTCAGCACCGTGGCCGCGGCTCGCGCTTTGGCGTGCGTCTCCACCAGCGCCTTCAGCGTTTCGGGTTTCAGAAGCGGCGCGTCGCCCACCAGCACCACCACCGCCGCACTCGATGACTTTTCCAGTTCCGGGCGCGCCACCATCAGCGCGTGGCCCGTGCCCAGTTGCTTCTTCTGCTCGACGAATTCCACACCCGGCCGCTCGAACGTCCTGCGGACCTCCTCGGCCTCGTGGCCGATAATCATCCAGGCGCGCTCCGGGCCCGCTGCGAGCGCCGCCCGCAGCGCGTACTCCCCCAGCGGCCGCCCCGCCAGCCGGTGGAGCATCTTCGAGTGCTCGCTTTTGAATCGCGTCGCCTTGCCCGCTGCCAGAATGACTACCGAAAAGGAGTGCTCAGCCATGCAATTCTCCATGAACGGAATGGGAGTCGTTCTCGCGCATTCTACGCGGGCGGCGACGGGAAAAGCAAAGCGGCGCCGTGTCGCGAGAGGCGATGAGTGGAGGGTCGAATACTGAAAGTCAGAGCGCCATGGGGAACCGAAATCACCTTCCCTTGTCCGCCGCTGACCTTTGGCTTCTCCCTTTGCCGACCAGACTCGAACGAACCCGCTCAGGACTCCCGCGGCCAGGATGCGCCGGCGCGCTCGCGCAGCTTTTCGGCGAGCCTCTCGGGGATCTTGAGAGGAACGGAGGGGACGCGGGCGAAGCGCAGCTCGATCCAGGGACCGAAGTTTTCTTCCCGGCCCGCAACCGAGATTTCTCCCCAGGGAACGAACAGCGGCGGGTGCCCGGCGCGGAAGATGACGAACGGCGCAACGTAGAGTCCGCGATAGTCGGCGGCCACCGTGAGCGCGTTGCGATAGGCCGTGCCGTAACGCATGAAAGCACTTTGGAATCTCCAGCGCTCCTCCGGCATCGGGTCCTGCGCGGCGTACTCGCGCCCGAGCAGCCCCCAGCCGCCCACGCGGCCGATGAGCGTGGTAATGCCTAGCCAGAACGCCGGGACCGCAGCGATGATCAGGACCGGAATAAGCTCTTTGGGCATGGCGAGAGCCTAGCGCGGGAATTGGCCGAGCACAAGGACGCTCTAAGCGGTCGTTCGAATGGTTCCGGACGAGTCATCCTGAGCCCATTGGACGTCATCCTGAGCCCTTTGGACGTCATCCTGTGCCCTTTGGACGTCATCCTGTACCCTTCCATTGTCATCCTGAGCGAAGCGAAGGATCTCAGCATTTCGCTCAACGTAAACTCCGCGAAGAATCCCGGCATTGGGGGTGATGGTTGAACGCGGGGATCCTTCGTCGCCCCGGCGGAAAGCGTCGGGGCTCCTCAGGATGACATCGTCGCACGGACGTTCAGAGGTCACGGAGTGCTGGAATTCGCTGCCGCTCTCGACAGAAGTCGCGCGCGAACGCAGCCGCAGCGTCACTGCATCGGCAGGGCGGAGTCCTCCCCTACTTCATCAGCTTCATCAGCCCCGCCTCGTCAATCGTCGGGACGCCCAGGGCGCGGGCCTTGTCGAGTTTCGAGCCGGGGTCCGAGCCGACGACGACGTAATCGGTTTTCTTGCTGACGGAACCGATCACGCGTCCGCCCGCTTCTTCGATGAGCCGCGTCGCCTCATCGCGCGAAAGGTTCGGCAGCGTCCCCGTCAACACGAACTGCTTGCCGGCGAGTTTGCCGTCTGTTTTGCGGGTTTTCCTCTGCTCAAACTGAAGCCCCGCCTTGCGCAGCTTTTCGATGACCTTCAGGTTGCGCGGCTCGCGGAAGAATTCGCGGATGCTCGCGGCAACCTTGGGACCGACCTCTTCGACTTCCAGCAATTCTTCTTCCGTGGCCTTCGCGAGTTTATCCAGCGACCCGAAATGCTCGGCAAGCAGTTGCGCCGTGCGTTCGCCGACGAAGCGGATGCCGAGCGCGAAAATCAGCCGCGCGAGCTCCACCTTGCGGCTTTTCTCGATTTCATCGAGCACGTTCTGCGCCGACTTCTCCGCCATGCGATCGAGCTCCGCCAGTTCGTCGCGCTCCAGCGAATAGAGGTCCGCCAGGTCGCGCACCAGACCTTTTTCGACGAGCTGGTCCACGAGCGCGTCGCCCAGGCCTTCGATGTTCATGGCGCGGCGGCCGGCGAAGTGACGCAGCGATTCTTTCAGCCGCGCCGGGCACGACGCGTTGACGCAGCGATAGGCGACTTCGCCCTCCGTCCTCACCACGTCGCCGCCGCACACCGGACACTTCCGGGGCATGCGGAAGGGTTTGCCATCCTTCGCCGCTTCGACCACTTTCAGCACCTGCGGAATCACGTCGCCGGCGCGCTGGATGAGAATCTTGTCGCCGACCTTCACGCCCAGGCGCTCGATTTCGTCCATGTTGTGGAGCGTGGCCCGGCTGACGGTGACGCCGCCGACCTCGACGGGTTCGAGGTCGGCGACGGGCGTGAGCGTGCCGGTGCGGCCCACTTGCGCGCGGATGCCGAGGACGCGCGTCGTCGCCTGCCGGGCCGCGTATTTGTAAGCGACGGCCCAGCGCGGCGATTTCGCCGTGGTGCCCAGCTCCCCCCACAGCCGCGTTTCGTTCACCTTCACCACCACGCCGTCAATTTCGTAATCGAGCGAATCGCGCTTCCCTTCCCACTCCTCGATGAATTCGAGCAGCGCGTCGAAGTCGGCGCAGAGGCGGCGGTTCGGGTTGACTTTGAACCCGAGCCTTTCGAGCATATCGAGATTCTTCCAGTGCTCGGCGAGCGGCGGCCCGCCATTCACCAAGAGGAAATAGGCATAGAGGTCGAGCCGCCGCGCGGCGGTGATGCGCGAATCGAGCTGGCGCATCGAGCCCGCCGCGGCGTTGCGCGGGTTGGCGAAGCGCGGCTCGCCCGCCGCCTCGCGCTGCGCGTTCAGCTCTTCGAACGCCTTGCGCGTCATGATGACTTCGCCGCGCACTTCGAACCGTTTGCTGCCGCGCAGAGCTTCAAGTTTCTTTGCCTCGACGCGCAGCGGCACGGAGCGGATGGTGCGCACGTTCGCCGTCACCTCTTCACCCGTCGTGCCGTCCCCGCGCGTCAGGCCGCGCGCCAGCACGCCGTCTTCGTAGGTGAGCGCCATCGAAAGCCCGTCGAGCTTGAGCTCGGCGACGTAGGCGACCTTGGCGCGCCCCGCCAGTTCGCGCACACGCCGGTCGAAATCGCGCAGCTCTTCCACCGAGTAGGTATTGTCGAGGCTGAGCATGGGCGTCGAATGCGGGACTTTCACGAACTCTTCGGCTGGCGTGCCGCCCACGCGCTGCGTGGGCGAGTCCGGCGTGACCAGCTCCGGGTGCTGCCGTTCCAGCTCCTGGAGCCGTTTCATCAACTGGTCGAATTCGTAGTCGGAAATCTCCGGCTGGTTCAGAACGTAGTAGAGGTGCTCGTGGCGGCGGATTTCGTCGCGCAGCTTTTCGATCTCTTTTCGCACGTTGGAGGGCAAGGGTCTCCTCAGGTTTCGGCCAGAATTTCGCCCGCAGGCGGGAGAAATTATACTCCCGTTCGGCGCGGCGGCCCTCCGCTCCCGCCCGCGGGTTTGGCGCGCCAACCCGCGTGGCTTGACATGGCATCCAACCGCTTGTTAGCTTCGATAGGCGGCGTGATTCCGCGCCAGGGAAGGCCTTTCATGCGCTCCATTTCTCTATTCCTCATCGCGATGCTGGTGCTGGCGACGGCTCCGGCGGCGCTCGCCCAGCGCGAGCCGCGCAAGCCGAAAACGGCGCGTTTCGGCGACCCCACGGTTTTTCCGCGGCTCTACGAAGACTTCGTTTACGGCGTCATCAAGAAGCTCGACAAGAAAGAGATGGTCCTCGAAAAGACCAAGTTCGGCGTGGACCAGACGATCAAGTTCGACAAGAAGACGAAGTACCTGCACGACGGCAAGGCGGCGAAGCTGGACGACCTCAAAGTCGGCACGCAGGTCTGGGTGGACGTCCACGAAGATAAGAAGACGGGCGAGATGATCGCGAAGAAAGTGCTGACCGGCGTGGCGTTTGGCCCGCCGGCGGAGTGAAAGTCGAAACCGGAAACTGGAAATCAGAAACGCGGAAAACGTTCGAGGCGCGCGAGCTTCCGGTCATCGCCGAAGAATACGTGGTCACCGTCATTCCGGGCGACGCGAAGAATCCCCGCATTTGCAGGATCGTCGAGGTCCGGAGGTCCTTCGTCGCCTGCGGCTCCTCAGGATGAGAGCTTCAGAGGTTCATCGGCGCCGCGCGAGTTTCCAGTTTCTAAATTCGAGTTTCGCCATTCCATGAAGCGCGTTCCTCATCGCGCCCCCCGCCTTTGAAAACCGTCATCCTCATTTACAATCCGTTCGCCGGGGGAAAGTCGCGGCGGCGGGAGCGTGAAATCGTCGAGGCGACCAAAATCCTTCGCGCCGCGGGAATGGACGTGCGGCCGGAAGCCACCGGCGGGCCGGGCGCGGCGAAGAAGCTCGCGGAAGCCGCGGTCCGCGACGGCGCGGAACTCGTGCTCGTCTGCGGCGGCGACGGGACGGTGAACGAAGTGGTGAACGGCGTCGCGCCCGCTCAGGTGCCCGTCGGCATCCTGCCCGGCGGCACGGCCAACATCCTCGCCAAGGAACTGAAGCTGCCGCACGGCCCCCTGCGCGCGGCGCGCTCGCTCGCCCGCTGGCAACCTCGACGCATCCCGCTCGGCCGCGCCACCTGGACCGCCGAAGGCCCGGGTGGGCCGGAGCGCCGAGAACGTTGGTTCCTGAGCCTCGCCGGCATCGGCTTCGACGCCTACATCATTCACCGGCTCTCCTGGTCGTTCAAAATCGGCTGGGGCGTGGCGGCGTACGTGGTGGAAGCGGTCCGGCAGGCGATGCGCTACAGCTACCCGCCGTTCCGGCTGCGGTTCGATTCCGCGGAGCGCGCGCCGACGTTTGCCGTGCTTCACCGCGCCGGGCATTACGCCGGCTGGCTGACGCTCGCGCCGACGGCCAACCTCTTCGAGCCGCGGTTCGCCGTGTGCGCGTTCAACGGCCGCAGCCGCGCGCGCTACTTTCTTTACGCCGCGGCGGTCCTGCTGCGCCAGCACCTGCGCCTGCGCGACGTGGAATTGCTCGACGCCGCACGCGTCATCTGCGAACCACTCGATCCGGAGATTTCCATCCGCTTCGAGCTCGACGGCGAGCTGGCGGGCGAGCTGCCGGCGACCTTCGAAGTGGTGCCGGAGGCGCTGACGCTGCTCACGCCGGCCGTGGAAACTGGAAAATAGAAAATGGAAACCGGCCGCGCGCGAAGCTATTTCGAGTAGAATCGCCGGGCTCTGCGGGCCGGTTTCGAATTTCCAGTTTCCAGTTTCTTCCTTTTCGCTTTCCCATGGATAACGTCACGCACACGCTCACCGCGCTCGCGCTCAGCCACGCGGGGCTTCGCCGCACCACTCGCTTCGCCACGCTCGCGCTGGTCGCGGGCGCGAACCTGCCGGATATTGACGCCATCACCTGGCTCGACAGCACGGCGACGTATCTGAAATACCATCGCGGCATCACACATTCGATTCCGGGGGCCACGGCGCTCAGCGCGCTCCTTGCTGCGGGGCTCTGGTTTGTGGCGAAAAAGCGCGCGCCGGCGAAGTCCGGGCCGCCGCTCGAAGCGCGCTGGCTTTTTTTCGCCGCCTGGCTCGGCGCAGCCAGCCATCTGCTGCTCGATTTCACGAACGCTTACGGCGTCAAGCTGCTCGCGCCGTTCACCGACCGCTGGTACGCCTGGGACATCATGTTTATCTTCGACGTTCCGCTGCTGGCGGTGATGCTCGCGGCCTTTGGAATCGCGGCCTTGCTGCGGCTGGTCTCGGAAGAAGTCGGGGCCAGGAAGCCGGACTTCCGGCGCGCGGCGATCGTCGCGCTCCTGGCGCTGCCGGCGGTCTGGCTGGTGAGAGACCTGTCGCATCACCGCGCCGTTACCTGGCTCGACTCGCACCTCTACGCGCAGGAAGCGCCGCGGCGCGTGGGCGCGTTTCCGACACCGTTCAGCCCGTTCCGTTGGGTCGGCGTGGCGGAGACGGACGCGGCGTATCACGTGCTCGAAATCCGCGCGGGCCCTTTCGGCGGCGAGCCGAGCGCGAGCGAGCCGCGGGTCTTCTACAAGCCGGAGCCTTCGCCGGCGCTCCAGGCCGCGATGCGCACGCGCACGGGCGAAATCTTTCTCAACTTCGCGCGCTTTCCCTGGGCGCGAGTGGAGGAGACCCGCGACGGTTACGTCGTGGAGATGCGCGACCTGCGTTATTTTCTGCCGCGGCTCGAACGGCGCCGGTTCACAGCGGAAATCGAGCTCGACCGCGAATTGCGTCCGGGGTCGCAGTGGTTCGCCTTCACGGCGGCGCCGCGCCGCGCGGGCGAATGAGCCGCGCCTTCCCAGCTCCCCTTTTTCAGCTTCCGGTTTCGGAGTTCAGGCGATGGGAGTGGCCGCGCTGCGTCGCGCGTTCACGCGGCGATAGAGGAAGGTCAGCCCAAGCACCACGGCAATCGTCACGAGCGAGACCCAGGCGAGGTTCTTTCGCAAATAGGCTTCCGCGGCCGCGCCATACATCGCGCCCAGCCAGCCGACCATCAGGAAGCGCGCGCCGCGACCGACCAGCAAGGCCAGGCCGAAGCGCCCGGCGTTCACGCGGACGATGCCGGCGGTGATGAGGAAGAGCTTGAACGGGGCGGGCGGCGGCAGCAGCGACGCGACGAGGACGGTGACGAAATCGTTGCGGTCGAGCCAGCGGCGCGTCCGCGCCACTTTCTCCTCGGAAGCCTTGCGCAGCAGGAATTTCCCGCCGCCGCGCGCGATGGCGTAAGTGACGTAGGCGCCGAGCACCGAACCCAGCGTGCACTGCGTAGCAAACAGCAGCATCTTGTGCGGCTGCTCGCCCGCAAGGTGAATCAGAAACAAGTCGTTCGCGAGCGGAAGTGAAAGAAAGGAGGAATCGAGAAAGGAAATCAGCAGCAATCCCCAGCCGCCGTAGAGCGTGAGCGCCACACCGATCTTGGAAGAAAGAGAGTCCACTCGGTTTCCGTCAGCGAGAGGAAAGCAGTCGGAGATTTTAGTCGCGAAGTCGAAAACGCGCAACGGATTCCCGCCTTGGTGACGGGTTTTATTGACTTGCGCTCCGCCCTGCCGATAGAATTGACGATTTGGCAGACCTGCGCCGCGTAGCGCTGATATGGCCCTCCGCTTCTACAACACTCTGTCGGGCAAAGTCGAAGAATTCGCGCCGCTCGAACCGGGCAAGGTGAGGATGTACACCTGCGGCCTGACGGTTTACGACTACGCGCACATCGGCAACTACCGCACTTTCATTTTCCAGGACATCCTGCGCCGCTGGCTGAAGTACCGCGGCTACGAGCTGTGGCACGTCATGAACCTGACGGACGTGGACGACAAGACGATCCGCAACTCGCAGGCGGCGGGCGTTTCGCTGCGCGAGTACACGGACAAATTCATCCGGGCGCACGAGGTGGACCGGGAGCTGCTGAACCTCGAACAGCCCGAGGTCGTCGTCCGCGCCACGGACTACATCACCGAGATGGCGGAACTCGTTCGCGTGCTACTCGCCAAGGGTTACGCTTACGAAAGCGAAGGGTCCATTTACTTTCGCGTCGAAAAGTTCAAGGACTACGGCAAGCTTTCGAAAATCGATCTGGGCGGAATTCGCGACGGCGCGCGCGTGGACTCCGACGAGTACGACAAAGACAATGCGCGCGACTTCGTCCTGTGGAAGGCGTCCAAGGAAGGCGAGCCGTACTGGGAGACGCCGCTCGGCCGCGGCCGCCCCGGCTGGCACATCGAGTGCTCCGTCATGTCCATGAAGCACCTGGGCGAGACCTTTGACATCCACTCGGGCGGTTCCGACCTCATCTTTCCCCATCACGAGAACGAAATCGCGCAGAGCGAAGCCGCGACGGGAAAGCCCTTCGTGCGCTACTGGCTGCACGCCGAGCACCTCATCGTGAACGGCCAGAAGATGTCGAAGTCGCTCGGAAACTTCTACACGCTGCGCGACCTCATTGCGGAGGGAGCCAAACCCTCGGCGGTTCGCTATCTACTCGCTTCCGTCCCCTTTCGCAAGCCGCTTAACTTCACTTTCGACGGCCTGCACCAGGCGCAGCAGTCCATTGAGCGCCTGCGGAATTTCCGCTTCCGGCTGACGATGGAGAAATTTCCGCCGGGCTCGCACCCGGCGCTTGAAGCGCGCGCGCAGAAGGCGCGGCGCGAGTTCGAGGAGGCGCTCGACGACAACCTGAACACGGCGGAAGCGATGGCGGCGGCGTTCGAGCTCGTCCGCGAGGTGAACGCGGCGATGGACCGCGGCGAGTTCGGCGACGCGGACCGCGCGCCGATGCTTGACATGCTGGAGCGCTGGGACCGCATCTTCGCCGTCCTCGAAGACCAAGACCAGGAACGCCTTCGCAAGTTCGGTTTTGTGCGCCCGGCGGCGGAAGAAAAGTTCGAAACGGGCGCCGGCAACGGCTACACGGCGGGCGTGCTGGTCGAGACGTTGAGCGATGAAGCGGTCGAGGAGCGCATCGCGAAGCGCAACGAAGCGCGGCGCCGCGGCGACTTTGCGTCCGCCGATAAAATCCGGGACGAACTCCAGACCGCCGGAGTTATACTGGAAGATACGAAGGCTGGAACGCGATGGAAACGCAAATGAACAGCCTCAGCCGGGCGACACGCCGTCGCCTTCCCCTGCTCGCGCGGCCGAGCCTTTTCGGCGGCGACTAATCCCCTCTGGTCTGCCCCCCTGCAAGCGGCCGAATCCGCGGTGAATTTCCCGCGACCACAGACCGGAGGAGCCCATCATGACGGAGAAAAGACTTCCTGAGATTCGCACCAAGCTTCCCGGGCCCGAGGCCCTGAAGGTTCTGGCGCTCGACCGACAGTTCGTTTCACCTTCCTACACGCGCGATTACCCGCTCGTCGCGCGGCGCGGCTCGGGCCCCCTCATCGAGGACGTGGACGGCAACGTGTTCCTCGATTTCAGCGCCGGCATCGCCGTGGTCTCAACGGGGCACTGCCATCCCGACGTCGTTCGGGCCATCCAGCGTCAGGCCGCCGAACTGATTCACATGTCGGGGACGGACTTCTACTACCCGCTGCTCGCCGAAACGGCGAAGAGGCTGGCGGAAATCGCTCCGGGCGATTCGCCCAAGCGCGTCTATTTCGGCAATTCGGGAACGGAAGCGATGGAAGCCGCGATGAAGGTGGCGCGCTACGCGACGCGGCGGCATCGTTTCATCGCTTTTCTCGGCGCCTTCCACGGACGCACGTTCGGCTCGCTTTCGCTGACGGCCTCGAAGGCCGTACAGCGGAACGGTTTCGGGCCGCTGCTGCCCGGCGTCTCGCACGTTCCCTTCCCCAATCCCTATCGCTGTCCGATGGGCCACGCGATTGAAGAATGCGAGGGCGATTGCGGCTGCATCGAGAACATCGAACGGCTGTTCAAGACGGCCGTGCCGCCCGAAGAAGTTGCGGCCATCGTGGTCGAGCCGATTCAGGGCGAGGGCGGTTACGTCATTCCGCCGCCCGGATTTCTCGCCAAGCTGCGGCAGCTCGCCGACCGGCACGGCATCCTGCTCATCTTTGACGAAGTGCAGTCCGGCATGGGGCGCACGGGCAAGATGTGGGCCTCGGAGCACTGGGGCGTGGTGCCCGATATCCTCATCACGGCGAAGGGCATCGCGAGCGGGATGCCGCTCGGTGTCACCATCGCTCGCGCCGACCTCATGAACTGGGGTCCGGGCGCGCACGCTTCGACCTTCGGGGGAAATCCCGTGGCCTGCGCCGCGGCACTGGAGACCATCCGCTTGCTCGAGGAGAAATACATCGCCAACGCGGCGGCAGTAGGCGGGCACATTCTGGCGCGGCTGAAGGACTGGCCGAAGCGGCACCGCATCGTCGGCGATGTGCGCGGCAAGGGGCTGATGATCGGGATCGAGCTGGTCAAGGACCCGAAGACGCGCGAGCCGAATCCGGGAGCGAAGAAGCGCGTCATCGAGCGTGCCTTCGAGCGCGGCGTTCTGTTGCTCGGCTGCGGAGAAAGCACGGTGCGCCTGATGCCGCCGCTGGTGGTTGACGAAACACAGGCGGACTTCGCGCTGGACGTGCTCGAGAAGTGCATCGAAGAAGCGTCGAATTAGGGACCTGCGATTCGGGACTCGCGAATCGGGGACCTGAAAAGAGGGAGTCCGTCCCGAAACCCGAGTCCCGGATCCCGAATTCCCATGTCTTTCTTCGCCCGCCTCATGTACGGCGCGCTGGTCTGGAAGGAACGCCAGCGCGCGCGGCGGCTGCGCGCGGCGGGCGCGGGCCAGCCCGCGGCGGAACACCTCGAAACCGGCGAGCGCGGCGAGATGCTCGCCTACTGGTATTTGCGCCGCTGCGGATACACCATCGTGGCGCGCAACCGGCGTGCCCGCTCCGGACGCGGCGAGATTGACCTGATTGCGTGGGACGGGCCCGTGCTCGCCTTCATCGAGGTTAAATCCCGCACCTCGCTCGAAGGCGGCCCGCCGGAAACCGCCGTCTCCCGCGCCAAACGAAAACGCATCGTGCACGCCGCTCGCGATTACCTGAAGCGCCTGCGCCGGAAAGAAGTCAATTATCGCTACGACGTCGTCAGCGTTCTCTGGGACCCGGAGGCGGGCCTCACGGCGCGGCTCACCAAAGACGCGTTCAAGGAGTGAGTGAAGACGGGCCTGGCCGGAACATGCGGACGTTCTCACAAAGGCTTGCCGCGCACCGACGGACTTTCCTCTGGATCGGCGCGGCGCTCGCCGCGTTCGCGTTCGGACGGCATTTCGCCGAGCGCAGCGTTGATTTCATCGTTTACTACAATTCTGCGATGAGTCTGCTCGCAGGCCGAACCGACCTCTATTCCGATACGTTTTCGCTCGGCCCGCCGGCCATTTATCTCTACCCGCCTCTCTTCGTGCTGCTCATTTTCCCGCTGGGCTGGCTGAGTTTTTCAAATGCCTACGGAATCTGGTTTGCGCTGCTCGTGCTCGCGACGGCGGCCGTCATCCGACAAGCCTGTCTTCACTGGCGACCGCAGCGACGCGCAACGTACGCGCTGTTGCTGGCGACACTGGCCGGGCCGTATGTCGTCATCGCGCTGCGGTACGGTAACGTCCACCTCTTCGTCGTCCTGCTGACGATTCTCGGCGTGCTCGCCTGGAGCCGCGGCCGCGTCTGGACGGCGAGCGCGGCGCTTGCCGTGGGAGGCGCTGTCAAGATCTTTCCGCTCTTCCTTCTGCCCGTGTTGGCGGTGCGGCGCGAGTGGGGACTGGCCGCGCGCGTCGTGGCTTTCAGCGCCCTCCTGTGGATGTTGCCGGTCGTTTACTTCGGCCCGCGCGAAACGGTTTCGCTCTATCGATCGTGGTACGAGGTGGTGGCTCGCAATACGGATGAGTTCAAGAAACAACATGCGCTCGACCATTCGCTCGAAGGCGCGCTGGAGCGCTGGTTCACGCGCGTCGATTATTCCGAATACCACGACCCCGACTATCCCCAGGCCACCGTGGTCGAGCTGCCGCGCGGCGTGGTCGAGACAGGGACGACGGCGATTCGCCTGGCGATTCTGGCGCTTTCGCTCTGGATGTGCGTGCTCTTGCGCCGCGCATCCGAGCGCGCGCGGGAGGACTTCGGATCGAACGGAAACCCTTACACGGTCACCGCGGGCGCGGTTTTCATCTCCGCGCAGCTTCTGCTCGGGCCTTACACGAATATTCTCTATCTGAGCGGATGGCTGCTGTTGGCTCTGGCTTCTCCCGTGGTGTTGCGCGGCGAGAAACTTCTGGAGCGCGTGATGCTCGCGGCGGGAGTAATCAATGCCCTGCTGTTTGCGGTTCCGGGACGAACGAACCAGCGGGCCATCGCGGCGGCGGCAGTTTACGGTTTCGTGGGTATCATTCTGTGGACCGCGGTGATGCTCGGCGCGCGGGCCCGCACAAGCAAAGCGGCGTCCACCGCAACAAGCTGACTTTGTACCGAAGCAACCTCTTGGCAGTTTTTCCCGGATGCCGCATAATAGGTAATTCGGTCCCTGGCCACAGGGAGAACCCGCCCCACGGAGAGGAAACGACGAGTGCCCGAACTGCGCAAAGACCCGATTACCGGACGGTGGGTGATTATCGCCACCGACCGGGCGAAGCGTCCCACGGATTTCGTTCGCGAGAAGGTGGAGATTCGCGGCTCCGGCTTCTGCCCGTTCTGTTACGGCAACGAGGCAAAGACGCCGCCGGAGATCCACGCCTATCGCCCCGACGGCAGCGCCAAGGACACGCCCGGATGGTCGCTGCGCGTGGTGCCGAACAAATTCCCCGCGCTGGGAATTGAAGGCACGCTGAACCGTCAGGCCGAAGGGCTTTACGACAAGATGAACGGCGTCGGCGCGCACGAGGTGATCATCGAGACGCCCGACCACCAGTCGATGCTCGCCAACCTGCCTGTCCGCGCCGTTGAAGATGTCCTGTGGGCCTATCGCGATCGCATCATCGATTTGAAAAAGGACCGGCGGTTCAAGTACATCCTCATCTTCAAGAACCACGGCGAAGCCGCCGGCGCCTCGCTCGAGCACACGCACTCGCAGCTCATCGCGCTGCCCGTGGTGCCCAAGCGCGTGGCCGAAGAGGTGGGCAATTCGCGCGAGTACTACAATTTCAAGGAGCGCTGCATTTTCTGCGACATTATCCGGCAGGAATCGCAGGACAACGTGCGCGTCATCGCCGAAAACCCGGCGTTTATCGCCCTTTCGCCCTTCGCCCCGCGCTTTCCGTTCGAGATGTGGGTGCTGCCGAAGACACACCAGTCGGCGTTCGAGGAATCGCAGAAGCCGGAGTTCGAGCACCTCGCCGGCATGCTGAAAGACCTGCTACTGCGCCTCGATCGGGTGCTCGATTCACCCGCCTACAACTACATCATCCACACCTCGCCCTTCCCCGAGGTCTCAAACGATTACTACCACTGGCACCTCGAGATCATGCCCAAGCTGACCAAAGTGGCGGGGTTCGAGTGGGGGACGGGCTTCTACATCAATCCCACGCCGCCGGAAGAGTCGGCGAAGTTTCTGCGCGAAGCCGTGGTGCCCGTGCCGGCGTGAGGCGGCACAGCAGCCGGCGCACCCACAACGCCCGCGTCCGGCTTAACTTGACAGGGCTCTCCGCGCGTTCCTATAATCCGAACTTGGCGCAACGAAAGCGCGCGCAGCGGTTTTTAGCGGGAGTAACTCAGCGGTAGAGTGCAACCTTGCCAAGGTTGAAGTCGCGGGTTCAAATCCCGTCTCCCGCTCCAAGCTTCCTTCACTTCAGGCGCGGTAGCCAAGTGGTAAGGCAGAGGTCTGCAAAACCTTTACCCGTGGGTTCGATTCCCACCCGCGCCTCCATTCTTTCCGTTGCCTCGCGGCGGTTCTCCCTTTTCCTGCTCGCGCTGGGCTTGGCTTGCGGCGTTGCGACCGCCGCGGCCGCGGAGGATTCGTCACAGCTTCCCGACCTCCCCGAAATCGTCCTGGAACAGTTTCCGCCCGCGGTGCGCGACGAGGTGGGCCAGGCGATCGAGGAAGCACGCGCGCGGCCTGAGGACGCTCGCGCCGTCGGCCGGCTGGGAATGGTCCTGCACGCCCACGTGCGCTACGACCTCGCGGCGCGCTGCTACGAACGCGCGCGACGACTGGAGCCCGAGAATTTCCGTTGGGCGTATTATCTGGGCTGGGTGCGCGCCGAGCTCGGCGAGCACGATGAGGCAGCCGCGGCGCTGCACGAGGCGCTGCGGTTGAGTCCGGAGTACGTTCCGGCCGCGCTCCGGCTGGCCGAGAGCCTGCGCGGCGCCGGCCGCGTGGAGGAAACTCGCGAGATCCTCGAAGGCGTCCTCGTGCGCCAGCCCGGCTCAGCCGCGGCGTATTTCGGTCTGGGGCGTTTCCATGCCGCACGGGGCGACGAACAGGCGGCGCTCGAAGCTTACCGCAAGGCCTGCGAACTCTTCCCCCCATACGGCGCTGCGCTATACGCGCTCGGCCAGCTTTATCGCAAGCTCGGCCGCGAGGAGGAGGCGCGCCGACACCTGGCGCTGTACGAGAGGCATCGGAACCTCGTCCCGCCGGAACGCGACCCGCTGCGGGACGAAATCCGTGAGCTCATCAGCGAGGCCGTGCCCCACTTGCGCCGCGGCCTCGCCCTGGAAGACGTCGGCCGGCTCCAAGAGGCCGTCGAGGCGCACCTGAAGGCGCTCGAAATCGATCCCGAGCTCGTCCACGGGCACGCAAACCTAATCATCCTCTATGCACGGTTGGGGGAAACGCCGAAGGCCGCGGAACATTACCGAGAAGCGGTGCGGCTGAATCCCTACTACGCCGACGCCCATTACAACTATGGAGTTATGCTTCTCCAGGATGGCCGCAACGCGGAGGCGGAAGAGGCTTTCCGGCGTGCCCTCGAGGCCAACGCGTACCATACCGAGGCGCATTTCAATTATGCGCACCTGCTCGAATCGCAGGGAAAGCTCGACGAGGCCCTCGAACACTTCCGCCAGGTCGTGGCGCGACGGCCGGACCATCGCGCCGCCCACTTTCGCCTGGGACGCCTGCTGGTGCATCGCGGTGACATCCAGCAGGCCATCGAGCATTTCCGTCAGACGTTGACGCCCGAGGACAGCCAGACCCCAACCTACCTCTACGCACTCGCCTCTGCCTACGCGCGCGCCCATGACCGCGAGCGGGCCATCGAGTATGCCCGCCAGGCTCGCCACAAAGCCGCCGCCTACGGACAGGCGCAACTTCTCACATTGATCGAACGTGACCTCAAATTGCTGGAAGGCGGCGAATTGAAACCGTAAGCACCGCCCTTGCCTGCCTGCTTCTCCGACGACTCCGATAAGCCGCAGCCAAAAACCCGCGATTCTCAAAATACGAAAAAAGGAAGTTCGGACTTGCTGTTCCAAATAACTGTATTTTCTCGCTATGTAAAAACGAAATGAATCGGAATGATTCGAATCGCCAGTTTACTCGAAATAAGCAACTTAAGTACCTTGAAACCGCTTACGGCATTTTGTTGTGTGGTTTGGTATGGAGGATGCCTATGTAACAGAAAGTAAGCACCCCAGGCAAGCGTCTTGGGGACGAAAGATAGGCCTCAAACGGGGTGTTTGACAGCGGCGGAATCGAATGTATATGATTGTGAACATAAGATATCGAAATGAACTTTGAAAGATGAAGGGCTGACTCCGAGGGCTTTTCAGCTGAAGACTTGACAACCGTTAGGATTGAAGGGAGGACATTTCAAATGGCTGAGAAACGGCCACGCTTTGGGCTGCTTCTTTTCCTTGGCGCCGGACTTTTGCTGGCGCCCGTACTCAGTCAACCAACCCTTGCCCAGGTACTTTACGGCTCTCTGGTCGGAACGGTCAGCGACCCGACGGGCGCCGTGGTGCCGGGGGCCAAGGTCGTCGCCACGCATCGCGGCACAAACCAGACGCGCGAGACAACCACGGACGACCAGGGCCGCTTCGTCATTTCGAACGCCTGGCCGGGCAATTACGACGTCACGATTTCCGCGGCGGGCTTCCAAACCTACACCGAATCGAACATCCTGGTCTCCACTAACGTGGTGAGCCGCGTGGAGGCCCGGCTGCAAGTCGGAGCCGTGACCGAGACGGTGACCGTGGAAGCCAGCGCCGCCGTTCTACAGACGGAGAAGGGCGAAGTGAACATTCAGCTCGGTGAGCGTGCCGTGAACAACCTGCCGCTGCCGCGCTACCGCAACTACCAGAGCCTGATCAACCTGGTCCCCGGCGCCGTGCCCACGCGCTTCCAGAACGCCGTGATTGACTCGCCGGCGCGCGCCCTGACGACCAACGTGAACGGGACCAACCGCAACAACAACACCACGCGGATTGACGGCGCGGCCAACGTCTTCATCTGGCTGCCCCACCACAGCGCCTACGTGGCCCCGGCCGAGACGGTGCAGGAAGTCAACATCACCACCAACGCCTTCGACGCCGAACAAGGCATGGCCGGCGGCGCCTCAATCAACGTTTCCACCAAATCCGGCACCAACGAACTGCACGGCAGCGCCTTCTGGCTGCACGAGGATAACGCCTTGCGGGCGCGCAACATCTTCCTCCCGCAGACCCAGCGCAAGCCCAAGACCATCACGAATATCACTGGTTTTACGATCGGCGGACCGATCAAGAGAGACAAGGTCTTCTTCTTCGGCGGCTGGGAAGGAACCCGGGAGCGCAACGGACGATTTCTTCTCTCTACGGTGCCGACGGCGCAGCACCGCACTGGCGATTTCAGCGATGTCAGTACCGTGATTTATGATCCTTCGACCGGCAACCCGGACGGCACGGATCGCCAGCCGTTTGCAGGCAATATGCTGCCTTCGGTCCACCCGGTCGCCCAGCAGATGCTCTCTCTGGTGCCGCTGCCGAACCTGCCCGGCCTGACGGAGAACTACTTCAGCGCCGGAACACAGCGCTTCAACCGCGATAACTTCGACGTGAAGGTGAACTACAATCGGACCGACCGGCACACGATCTGGGGTAAGTACGGCGCGATGGACGCGCAGGTGAGCTGCATCCAGGCCCTGGGTGCCGCCGGCGGTCCCGGTCTCTGCGATGTCGGCAACGGCACCGGCGACACGCTTGTTCAGGTCGCCTCCGTCGGTCACACCTGGACGCTTTCACCGAACTTTCTGATTGACGGGACGATCGGCTGGACGCGCATGGGACAGGAAGTCCTCGGCCCCGACCATGGGCCCAACTTCGGCCTCGACACGCTGGGCATTCCGGGGACCAACGGCCCGGACCCGCGCGAAAGCGGAATGCCCGCCTTCGCGTTCACCACCTACACCACGCTGGGTCAGCCCGAAGGCTGGATCCCCATCTTCCGCAACGACCAGAGCTACACGTTCACGCAGAACGCCAACTGGGTAAAAGGCTCTCACGACCTGCGGTTCGGGATTGACGTGGTCCACCACCACCTCAACCACTGGCAGCCCGAACTGGGCCGTGGCCCGCGCGGCGCCTTCACGTTCGGCGGCGCGCCCACAGCATTGAATGGCGGGCCCTCGCCGAACCAGTTCAATTCACTTGCGGCGTTCCTGCTGGGCATGCCAACGGAAATGGGCAAGAGCACGCAGTTCATCAAGATGACGGGGCTCGAGTGGCAGTGGGCCGGCTATGCCCGGGACCGCTGGCGCGTCACCCCCAAGCTCACCTTCAACTACGGGGTCCGTTACGAGTACTATCCGCTCATGCAGCGGGCTTCGAGCGGGATTGAGTTCTATGACCCCGCAACGAACCTCGTCCATCTGGGCGGAATTGGCGGCAACGAGCAGAACCTCGGCATCACGACCAGCAAGAAGCTGTTCGCCCCGCGCGTCGGCCTTGCTTACCGGTTGCGGGATAACACCGTGATCCGCTCCGGCTACGGCATCACCTTCAATCCGATGCCGCTGGCCCGGCCGCTCCGTGGGTTCTATCCGCTGACGATTGCGTCGGATTTCGTCGCCACGGGATTCGACCCGATCCTGACGGACATTCAAGACGGCATCCCCGCCATCTGTTGTCCGGACATCAGCTCAGGGGTCATCCCTCTGCCCCTTCCGGCGCTGATGCGCACGCCGGAGCGCGGCCTGCTGAAGCGCGGCTACATCCAGTCATGGAACTTTATCATCGAGCAGCGGCTCCCCTCTGACACGCTGGTTTCGGTCGGCTACGTCGGCACGCGGACGATCCGCAGCTTCGGCGATATTGACATCAACGCCGCCCGGGGCGTAGGCGTCGGGAACGCAGGCCGGCCGCTCAATGCGCTCCACGGCCGCAACACTTCGACCTTGCTTTGGCAGGGACGGTTCGACACCGATTACCACTCCCTCCAGGTGGCCATCAATCGTCCGTTCAAGAATGGCCTGCTACTCAAAGGGGCTTACACCTGGTCGAAGGCCATCAACTGGACGGACGACGACGGCTGGGCGGGGATCAACTGGAACGACCCGGCGGTCGCGCACCGCAGCCGGGCCCTGGCCGGATACGACATCCCGCACCTGTTCACGATGGGCTTCGTGTATGAGTTGCCCTTCGGCAGGGACAAGGCAATGGCCTCCGACGGTGCGGCCGCTGCCATCCTCGGTGGGTGGCAGATCAACGGCACGTTCCTCTCCACGCAGGGACGGCCTTTCACCGTCACGGCCTCCGGCGCATCTCTGAATTCGCCGGGCAACCTCCAGACGGCGGACCAGGTGAAACCCACTGTCCAGAAGATCGGCGACGTGGGGCCGGGAACCCGCTTCTTTGATCCCGACGCCTTCGCGCCGGTGACCGAGGTCCGTTACGGCACCTCCGGGCGGAACATTATGCGCGGGCCAGGCGCCGTGAACCTGGACTTCAGCCTCTATCGCACCTTCCGGCTGACGGAGAAGCTGAACTTCCAGTTCCGGGCCGAGGCGTTCAACCTGACCAATACACCTCACTTCGCAAACCCCGCAGCGAACGCTTCCAGCCCGTCGAACTTCATGCGGGTGACAAGCACCGACCCCAACCTGCCGGAACGCCAGTTCCGGATGGGTCTGCGGTTCAGTTGGTAATTTCCATCTCGTTTGTTTTCCGGGGCGCTCCAACTCGTCGGGGCGCCCTTTTTGTTTCTGGGAGCTGATCGCGCGCGCTACTCGTCAGCACGCCGCATGGTAGAATTTTGGAGATGCCTCCGGTGAGCCGGCGCCTGCGAATCGGGTTGTTGTTCGTCGCGGTTTTCTCCCCCCTGTCAGTGCTCGCGGGCGCGCAGGACCCGGCGGCGCTTTCCCGCGACGCGCGCGACCTGATGGCCGCCGGCAAGTTCGACCAGGCCGCCGAGGTCTATCGTCAACTCGTGCGCGCCGTCCCGGAGAACGCCGGACTCCACCTGAACCTCGGCATGGCCCTGCACCTGGGGGGGCGCGACCGAGAAGCCGTGCTGGAACTTCAGAAGGCGCTGCGCCTCGATTCCTCTGTCTGGCCCGCCGCGCTGTTTCTGGGTGCCAGCCACCTGCGTCTGGGCGAACCCGAGAAGGCCGTCGCGCCGCTCGAGCGCGTCGTCGCGGCGCAGCCGGAGCACGCCGAGGCGCACCAGATGCTCGCCGAAGCGCACCTGGCACTCGAGCGGTTTGCGGACGCCGCCCGCCACTTCTCGCGGCTCACGGAACTCGCTCCCGGAAACGCTCGCGCCTGGTTCGCGCTGGGACGAAGTTACGAAGCGCTGGCCGCCGAAGCGTTTCAGGAACTGGAAAAAGTCGCCCCGGATTCAGCCTACCTGCTGGCGCTCGTGGCCGAGACGCAATTCCAGCAGCAGCAGTACAACAGCGCCTTCTATCTCTACCGTCAGGCTCTGCAACGGCTGCCCGAGATGCGCGGCGTTCACGCGGCGATTGCCGAAATCTATCGAAGGACAGAGCACCCGGAGTGGGCGCAGGTTGAAGAGGAAAAGGAGTGGCGATTGCCGCCGCCGGACTGCTCCAGGCGGAATTTCGAGTGTCTTTTCCGCGACCAGCGCTACGCCGAGTTGCTCGCCGCTTCGAATGACGGAAATTCTCCGGAAGCACTCTTCTGGCGGGTGAAGGCTTGCAATGAGCTGGCGCTCGAGGCTTTCGCAAAACTCGCCGCGTTGCCCCCTTCGGCCGAAGCCCACGCGTTTCGGGCTGAGGTCCATCGCAGCCACCGCCGCCACCGCGAAGCGATCGAAGAGTGGCGCAAGGCGCTGGCGCTCGCGCCCGGGGACGAGAACCTGCGGCGGGAACTCGGCATTTCGCTTCGGCAGATTCGGGACAACGAGGCGGCGCTCGGGATTTTCCGCGAACTGCTGAAGCAGCAACCCGAGTCAGCCGAGATGAATTACCTGGTGGGCGACACGCTGCTCGATTCGCAGCGTGCCGAAGAGGCTCTCCCCTACCTCGAGGAAGCGGCGGCGCGGGCGCCGGACCTGCTCTCGGCGCGCAGCGCGCTCGGCCGAGCCTACATGCAGACGGGGCGTCGCGAGGATGCGGTCGAGCACCTGAAAGCCGCGCTGCCGCTCGACGAAGACGGCAGCCTGCACTACCAGCTCGCCCAGGCGTACCAACGCAGCGGCGAGCCGGAGCTGGCGCGGCAGATGCTCGAACGGTATCGCGAGGCGCAGAAAGCGCTCACCGTGCAGCGCAAGTCGTTCTTGCAGGACGTGCAGATTGCCTCGCCGGAATAACGGCGGCTAACCTCCCGGCTCGCGGACTTCCAGGACCTGATTTGCGGGGATGTCGCGAAGGGTCTGAACGGCGCCGCTCGGCCAGCGGATTTCGATCTTCTCCACGGTCTCCCTTTTTCCCAGCCCGAAATGCACGCCGAAGTGGCTGGAGGAGGCGTAGCCGACGGCCGAGGTCATGTGGTTAACCTGCCGGCCGATGCGGACTCGCGCGCCGATGCCGTCGCGGTTGCTGCGCGTGCCCAGGAGTTTGAGAATGAGCCAGCGGTTCTCGTTCGGGCTGACGTTCTCCCAGAGTTCCGCGGGGTCGCGCAGCGCGCTGGTGACGACGTCGATTCGCCCGTCGCCGTTGAAGTCGGCGAAAGCGGCGCCGCGATGCGCGCGCGCGCTCGCGGCAAACTCCTCGCCGGCTTCCGCGCTCGCGTCGCGAAACGTTCCGTCGCCGAGGTTTGCGAAGACCGTGTTGGGCTGGCGGTACTCGGTGGCGCGGAAGTGGTGGATGTTGTCGTCGGCGTGCGAGTTGGCGGTGAAGAGATCTTTCCACCCGTTGTTGTTGAAGTCGAAGAAGCCGTTGCTCCAGCCGCTCCACGGCACGCTGAGCGGTCCCAGCCGGCTGGCGTAGGTAAAGTCCTGGAAGAAGCCGCCGCCCAGGTTGCGAAAAAGCGGGTAGGTCTCGCCGGTCAGCGCCGTGACGTTCAGGTCGGGAAGGCCGTCGTTGTCGTAATCGCGGAAATCAACGCCCATACTGGAAACCGGTTTGCCGCCGTCGAGCAGTGCCGCGCCGGCGAGCAGGCCGACTTCCTCGAACGTCCCGTCGCCGCGGTTGCGGAACAGGAAATTGGGAAGCCCGTCGTTGGTGACGAAGGCGTCGGAAAATCCGTTGCCTTCGTAGTCGGCGAACGCCACACTCATTCCCGTGCCGCTGTGTCCGGCGATTCCCGCGGCCTCGGAAACGTCCTCGAACGTGCCGTCGCCGCGGTTGCGGTAGAGGTTGTTTTCCCAGCCTTCGAAGTATTTGGGATGGCAATAGACGCGAATGTTCCGCTCGCGGTCGCCGCAGAAGCGGTCCCACTCGAGTGTCCAGCGCGCGTAGTTGACGACGAAGAGGTCGAGATGGCCGTCGTTGTCGTAATCGAACCAGCCCGCCGCCACCGACCAGCGGTCGCTCTTGATGCCCGACTTCGCCGTGACGTCTTCAAAGCGCCCGTTGCCGAGGTTGCGGTAGAGGATGTTGCGATAGACGCCCGAGACGAACAGGTCCACATGGCCGTCGTTATCGAAATCGGCGGCCGCGGCGCCCATCGAATAGCCCGCGCCGGCGACACCGGCTTCGGCCGTCACGTCCGCGAATTTCATTCCGCCGAGGTTCCGGAAGAGGCGGTTGAAATATTCGGGCGACTCTTTTTCGAGCGAAGGGATGGCCGCGCCGTTCACGAAGTAGATGTCGGGCCGGCCGTCGCCGTCGTAATCGAAGACGGCGATCCCGCCCGTCATCGTCTCAATCATGTGCTTGTCAGGCGTGGGATGATTTTCCAGGACAAAATTCAGGCCCGCCGCGGCGGCGACATTGCGAAAATGGATGGGTGACGGATTTTTCGGCTGCTGCCTGGCGGAGCGCCCGTCCGGCGCGGTGGTGGCGAGAATCTGAATCGTCAGACCCGCCGCCAGAGCGAGAGAAAAAACGGGGCGAAGGATTTGCATGAGCCCGATTCATGATGCCATTCGCGCCCGCGCGGCGTCAACGCTGGAGCGCCCCGTGAAGTTTGTGATTTCGCGACCGCAGGCACGAGGCGTTCAGCGGCCCGGTCGGGTGTTGCGCGCGAGTTTCGCCGCCGTGCTGGGCGCGCTGCTGCTCGGCGTTTGGACGCCACTTTCGCTTCCCGTGGATGTGCGCGTGGAGCGCTCAGCCCGGTCGCGGAATTTCTCGAACGAGCTTCAGCGCGCGGTGACGCGCAGCATGCAGGGACGCGCGGGCGCGGCCCTCGTGCTCGACGTAGATTCGGGCCGCGTGCTGGCGCACTATCGGCTGGAGGCAGCCGCGCGCACGCTGGCGCGTCCCGGCTCGGCCGTCAAACCGTTCACGCTGCTCGCGCTGATCGAATCCGGCAGGGTCGCGATCGAGCAGCCCGTGCGCTGCGCGCGGCGCTTGCGGCTGGGGAGCCAGCGGCTCGATTGCACTCACCCGGCCGATTCGCGGCCGCTCGCGGCGCGCGATGCGCTCGCGTATTCGTGCAACTCCTACTTCGCGCAGCTTGCCCGCGCCCTCGACGACTCGGAACTCGCCCGCGCCTTCGAACACGCCGGCCTGACCGCCGTGAGCGGCCTGGTGGAAGGCGAAGCCGCCGGGCGCGTGCGCCTCCCGCGAAGTCTCGAACAGCGGCAGCTCCTGGCGCTCGGCCAGGCGAACGTGGAAGTCACGCCGCTCGGAATAGCGGCGGCTTATCGGAAGTTGGCGCAGGCGCGGAAACGGCCGGAGCGGGACGCCCGCCGGGCGCCGGTGTTCGACGGTCTTGAAGACTCGGTGCGCTTCGGCATGGCGCGGCTGGCCCGGGCGCCCGGAATCATCGTGGCGGGAAAAACCGGCACGGCGTCTTCGCAGAGCGGCTACACTCACGCCTGGTTCGCCGGCTACGCTCCCGCGGCGGCGCCCGAAATCGTTCTCGTGGTTTTTTTCGAGCAAGGGCGTGGCGGGCCGGACGCGGCGCCGGTGGCGGGCGAAATTTTCGCGGCCTACGCCGCCGCGCGAGGATTGCAATGAAGGCGCGATTTCTTGTCGCCATCCTGTTGCTGATTCCCACCGGCGCGTTCGCGCAGCCACCGGAAGTCACCGTGCGCCTCGATTGGCTGAGCGAAATCGCTGAAGCGCGCCTTTCGCCGCGCGAGGGCGGAATGAGTCTTCGCCCCTGTGCCGGCTGCAAGCCGGAGCCTGTCCGTCAGAGCGTGACGGTGCGCGTGACGAAGGGTCGGCTTCACCTCGGCGACCAGCCTGCGCGCGGCAGCGCGGTGGAAATCCTCGGGAGCTATCGGGTGGAGACCGCGGAAAACACCGCCGCTGACCTTGACTATCCGCTCGAGATTCGCGCGGAAAAAGGGCATCTGGCGCTTGTCGCGAGAATTCCGCTGGAAGAATACGTCGCCGGAATCCTGGCGGGCGAAAGCAGAGGTTTCGCCTCCGACGAGTCTTTGAAAGCGATGTCCGTCGCGGCGCGTACCTACGC
Organism: uncultured Acidobacteriota bacterium; assembly: GCA_964556705.1. GTDB lineage: Bacteria > Acidobacteriota > Terriglobia > UBA7540 > UBA7540 > CAZKXX01. The sequence goes on along the minus strand of CAZKXX010000006.1, from coordinate 31,175 downwards.
CGTCAGGTTTCGCGCCCGGCATCGCGCGGAAGGATTCGACTTCTGCGATACGACGCATTGCCAGGACCTGAGGCTCGCCGCGCTGCGAGACCGCCTGCGCGCCGCCGCCGAGGCGACGGAAGGCGAGTTGCTCTGGCATCAGGGGCGTCCCGCCGCGACCTTCTACCACGCGCATTGCGGCGGGACTACGGAAGCCGTTGAGCACGCGTGGCCGGGCGCGCCGGCGCCCTACCTGCGTCAGCAGCCGGACACGTTCTGCGCGGCGCGCGAGCGCGGCGAATGGAGGTCGGAGGTTTCCCGCGACGAATTGCAGCGCGCGCTTTCCGACGCCGGAGTTCGCGTTCCCCGCCGCGTTGATTCCGTCGAGATCACTTTGCGCACGCCTTCGGGCCGCGCGGCGCGGCTGCGCGTGACCGGGGAAACTTCCCTCGTCATCTCCGCCGAAGTTTTCCGGCTGGCTGTGGGCCGCGCGCTCGGCTGGACGCGCATCCGCAGCGACCTCTACGACATTTACCCGGGCGGCGAGCGCTTTATTCTGCGCGGCTTCGGAAGAGGTCACGGTGTCGGGCTTTGCCAGGCGGGAGCGGCGCGCATGGGTGAATCCGGGAAAACCTATCGCGACATCCTGAGCCTTTATTATCCCGGAACGCTTCTCGGCCTGACGGCGCAAGGCCTGCACTGGCAGGCGTTGCGCGGGGAGCGCGTGGAAGTGCTGGTGACGCGACCGGAGCAGGAAGGTTTTCTGGTGGGGGGAATCGAGCTCCAGCTGCGCGAGCTCGAGCGCATGACCGGCTGGACGCTCGCGACGCGCCCGCAGTTTCGCGTTTATCCGACCGTGGAAGTCTTTCGCAACGCCGCGCCACAGCCCGGATGGGTGGCCGCGAGCACCGAGGGACGCGTCATTCGCCTCCAGCCGATCGCGACACTTCGCGCTGCCGGAAGTCTGGAAAGCACTCTGCGTCACGAATTGTTGCACCTGCTCGTGGAAAGCCGCGCGCATCCGGAACTTCCGACGTGGTTTCGGGAGGGGATTGTGTTGGCGCTTTCGGAAACCGAACGCCCGCCAACTGCCGCTTCCCCGCCGCGTGACGCGACGACGCTCGGCCGAATGTTTCGCGAGGCACAAACTCAGGAAGAAATGCGCCGCGCCTACCAGGCCGCTCGGGAGCACGTCAGCGCGCTCATCCGGGATCGCGGGCGCGCGGTCGTCCTGAGCTGGGTGGAACGCGGGCTGCCGCAGGAATTACGCGAGGGGTTCAGCGGCGGGCGGTGAGGGCTCGACGGCCGGCGCCGCGGCAGCCGGCTCAGGCGACGAGAGCGGTTCGCTTTCGTCGTCCCTGGCCAGGAGCGAAAGAAACACCAGCCACATCATCACCACAAGGATATACGCAATCAGCAAGCGAATCGCAAAACTGAAGCTTTCGGCGAAGAGGCCGGCAACCTCCGGCTTCCACGAGACGAGCTTGCTGGGGATCCAAAGGCCTGCGAAGAGAAATGCGCCATAACCCAGCCAGACGCTCGGACGGCGAAGCGCCCGGCAGGCCCGCCGCACGCCGCTCCGGCCCAGGCCGGCGAAGCCGTCGAAGGAAGCGCGCGCGACGAGCGGCAACAGCACAATAGGAATCAGAATCCATCGCAGTGCCCAGGAGACGGCCCCGAAGACTTTTACTGCGCTTTCCGGAGAGACGGGCTTTTGCAGCTTGAGCGTGAGCCACGAAGCGGCCGTAGCCGCCCAACTCTCGGTTCGGCCATCGAGCCAGGTCGCAGCCGCCAGTGCCAGCGCCAGCACGAACAGGCAGAGAGCGATCGCGGGAATCCGCGCCAGCACGGAACCGCACGCCTGGCGAAGCGTCTGCGCCTGCGCGCGATGGCGCGCGTGGAAATACGCGAGCGTCGCTCCGTGCAGCCAGCACACGCCCGCGGCGAAAGCCACGGCCAGCACGGCCGAGAAGGCGACTTGCCAGGCTTTGGCGTCCGGCACCCACAGCCACGCGCAGGCGAGGGCGAGCAACACCACGTTCCCCGCAAGCTGAACGAGTGCCAGGCGTTTCTCCGAGCAAACGGCCTTCACCGCCTGCAACGCCCCGGATTGTCGAGTCGCACTCATTCGACGTCCACCGTCCTGCTGTCCGAGGTGGCGAAGAATTGCGGCTGATACATCGGCTCGACCCGCGCAGGGCTGACGCGATATCGGCCCGGGTTCACGACCTTCAGCAGGTAGAGGTGCTGGGCCTGCCCGGCGCTGAAATAGGTCTGGAAAATCGCCACACGGTTGTCATGAAACTCGCGACGCGAATACCAGGCGTACCACCAGGGCGGCCGGTCCTTGATTTCGTAGAGGTCGTCGCGCTCGATGAATTCCGTTCCGGCCGGAATGGGGTCTTCGACCATCAGGTAGCGCCACTCGCCGCCGCTCACGGTCAGCCGCACGACAGTCGTATCGCCGGGAGCGAGCGTCCCGGCCAGCGGCTCGAGGCGATAGACGATCTTCCCTTCTTCGCGCGAGGGCACAAGACGGAAGTATTCGCGCAGCAGATTCAACGAAACCGTTCCCGTGCGCGCCAGTTTCTCCTCGGCGGAAAAATAATCGGCGCGCGCCGACCAATAGAGCCGGCCTTCGCCGCTCTTTTCGATGCGCACGCGGTTCGCGCCGGGGGCGAGTTCTTCGGCGAGCAGGCGGACGACGGGTGGCGAGGACGAAAGCGCGTCCTCGGCGCCGAAGCGCTGCCTCAGCACTTCTCGGTCATTCACCCACACGCGAACGCCGAAATCGGGGCGAAGCTCCCCGCTCGCCTTCAGGAAGTCCACCAGACCGAAGACGACGATCGCCGTCTGCTTGGTCGAGTTCCAGTAGTAGCCCTCGTTGCGGTGGTTCACGAGCCACGCGGCGGCTTTCGGAAGAAGTTCGCTCGACGGGCGCACGCGGGAAATCAGCTTCACGGCGTAGGCGGTAGCTTCCGGCGTCGTATCGCCATGAAAGCCCATCAGCGTGTCGCGGTCCACGGACCAGTACGCTTCCTGTTCGTCCCCTCTCGCCTCGGTCTCGAGTTGCGCGGCCAGTTCCTGCGCGCGGGAGTCCGCGGCGGCCTCCATCGCCAGGCCCAGCAACGCGCGGCCGTACGGCGTCAGGCCCTTCCGCTGATTCCAGACGGCGTCGAGCACCGCTCGATCCGGCTCTCCGCTGACGGCCAGCGCGTAGGCCAGATAGGCGCGCAGGTCCGGATCAGCGCGCGTCTGCTCCGCAAACGCCCCGCCGAGCCACGTGCGGGCGCGCTGGATATCGTACGGGCGCACGCCGTAGCCGGCCTTCTGCGCAATCGAAAGGCCGATGAGCACGTAGGCCGTCATGAACGCCTGGCTCTCGTCGGTCTGCCACCATCCCCAGCCGCCGTCTTCGTGCTGGAATTCCGCCAGCCGCTTGAGCCCTTCGCGGACTTTCTTCTGCAATCCTGCCTCGTCCACGTTCGACTTCACTCCCAGTTCCGCCATGGCCTGCGCCACAACGACGCTGGGCAGGAAGCGCGACATCGTCTGCTCGGTACAGCCGTAGGGATAGCCGGTCAGGTATTCAAGCGCGCCAAAGATGGCGCCCGCCAGTGAGGGCGTCACGCGGATTTCCAGGACGCGCGAGTGAGGGACGGCCTGGGGTGGAAACGTCAACTCGCGCGCAGCCTCTCCCTTCTCTTCGGAAATCGAGCCCGCCCGCGCCTCGGAGAGCCGGACGCCGTAAGGGACGACGGGCAGCGTCAGTTCGAGCGCGTCGGATTCCTCGTCGGTCAGCGCCTTGGCGAGGAGCTTGACCTCGCGTCCCGGTTTGGCGCGCACGCGCCAGCGGACTTCCGCGTCACCTCCGCGCGGCACCGTCACCTCCCGCGTTTCTCCTTCGAGAATTTCGAGCCCCGTCACCTCCAGCGACACTCGCGCGTTCTTCTCCGTCTCCAGATAGTTGTGCACGAGGGCGGAAAGCGTGACCTCGTCGCCTTCCGCGAAAAAACGGGGGACCGCCAGGCGCAGAATCAGGTTATTGCGCACAAGGACGCGCTGGAGCGCATTGCCGACCTGCGTGTCGAGCGTCACCGCGCGCGCGGTGGCCCGCCAGGTGGTGAGCGAGTCAGGGAACTCGAACCGGGCCTGCGCCTGACCGCGGGAATCGGTGGTGAGCGACGCGGCCCAGAAAGCAGTATCGGGAAAAGCCTTGCGGATTCGCGCCTCCGCCAGCCGTTCGGGTTTGAGCTGCGCCAGATGCGTTCTGCGACGCGCCGCGGCCAGCTGCATGGCCCGCTTGCCCGCCTCGCCGTGAAACGAATAGCTCAGCGAGGAGTTCGTGTGGACGCGGTTGTAGGCGTCTCCGTAAAAGAATTGAACGATATCGCGCGCCGTTTCGGGACGGATGGCGTAAATCGCCTCATCCACGACACCGAGGCTGAGTTCGGCGCCGGAAACAGGCCGGCCGGCGTGGTCGCGCACGGCGACGGTGTACACCGCGGGCTCTCCGGGCTTGATTTGGGGCTTCGACGATTGAACGTCCACGGCGAGCTGCCGCTCGACGGGCGGCACTTTCACTTTCCTGCTCGCCTCGAAGAGCTGGTTGTCGCGCAGAAATGCGACGCCGACGAAGAAATTCGGAGCGTCATCGGGGCGGACGGGGACTTCGACGGTCACGGTCGGGCCCGTAGCGTGGACCACTTCAAGATTGCGCAGCGCGCGGCCTTCGGTGGTCACCAGGAGGTGCGCTTCGGGTGCGCCGGTCACAATCAGCACGCGCGCCACCTCGCCCGGCCGGTACGATTTCTTGTCGGGAACAATCTCGACGCGCTGGCGCTCGACGCCGTACCATCGCGCGCCGCCCGTCACCCAGACGGAGGTCCGGCCTTCCACTTCGCGCCCTTCAGGAGTTGTGGCGATGACTTTGGCGAGATACGAACCGCCATCACCCACGGCAAGCTCGACGCGAGCCTGACCCGACGCATCCGTCCGGCCCGCGGCCTGCGCGACGGGCTGGCCCAACGGCTCGTTCCATCGCCAGGGATGCAACGCGACGCGCACGGGCGTCGGGACGGCGTTGCCCTCGTAGTCGCGCGCTTCGATCACAAACCGGGCCGTCTCGCGGGGCGCGTAGAGGTAGTTCTCCGGCCGGATGCGGACGAGAAAACTGCCATACGTGGCGAGCGCGAAGCCGCGGCCGGAAATCTCGCGATTCGCGGCGTCCGTAACGCGCGCTTCGATGCGGTAGCGCAGATCCCATTTCCTGTCGGAGAGGATCGTCGGGATCGAGACGGTCAGCCGGCCGTTCGCATCGAGTTGACCGCGCTCCTCCAAGACCTGTTCGCCGCCGTAGTCGTAGCCGTCCTCACCCTCGACGTCTTCGGGCTCCTCATCGTCAGCGTCAAGCGAGTGCCAATGGCGGAAGGTGTGGACGGCGTAGGTCACGCGGCCGCCCGCCACCGGCTCGCCGTAGTAGTACTTCGCTTCGATCGTGGCCTGAATCGGCTGCCCCTGGAGCACGCGGCGGGTTTCCGGCGCGACCCGCACTTCGTATTCCGGCTTCTTGTACTCTTCGACGTGAAAGCCGCCGTGCACGGTGCTCTCGCCCGCATGAATCACGATCGCGTAGTAGCCGAGCGCGGCGGTTTCGGGCAGGATGAACTCACCGGCCAGCGTGCCTCGCGAGGAAAGCGAGTGCGCCCGCTGATAAACCACCTTGCCTTCTGCGTCCTGGATCTCGACGCGGAATTCGCGCCCCTCGGGAATTCGGTACTCCGCGCCGAGCTGGGTGCGGAGAATTCCTTTGAAGTAAACCGTGTGTCCGGGCCGGTAAACGGGCCGGTCGGAATAGACATAGCCCGTGAGATAGCGGCCCGGGTCGCTGCTCAGATACCAAGAGTAAAGCGACGCCACAGCGAAATCGTCGCCCTGTCGCGCCAGCACCAGAGCATTCTCGGGCCGGTCTTCGCGGATGGCCGCTTCGCTCAACCCGTGTTCGTCCGTCGAAGTGACCGCGACCTCATTCTTGTTTACCCAGAAGTGGACCGGGCAGCCGGCGACCGGCGTCCCCTGGACGCGGTGCTGGACCAGAGCCACGATGCGGCCCGGCGAGGATTTGGTGACGATGCCGAGTTCGGTGACGCTGACCAGCGTGTAGGCGCGGAGCTGGTCGTGCACCGCCTCAACCACGTAGAGACCCTTGCCGGGAACGTCCACAGGCACCGTCGCCGATTCCCACATCCGCCCCTGGCTCAGGGTTTGTCGCCAGCGCGAAACGAGTTGCTGGGGATTGAGCACGGGCAATTCCGCGAACTGGTCGGCCTGCGGGCCGGTCACGGGCTGGCGCTGCTTTCCCAGCCACCATTCGCGGATGGCGGCGCGCGATTCGGCGGTGAACTGGGCGCGCGCGAAATCGCGGATTTCAGCCCGCTTCTCGCGCTTCCACCGGTGAAAACGCTCGAGCAGCGTGGGCTCGGTTGGAAGACGCGGCGCCCTTCCGCCGAAGCCGTGGAGGTCTTCCAGCTTTTGGAAAAATGCAAGCGGGTCCTTGACGCGATAGACGCGGAATTCCAGCGAAGTCACATTGTGCGTGTAAACCTGGACGGACGGTTTTTCGCCGGGCACGTAAGTGCGATTGCTGCTGAGCGAGAAATAAGGCGCGCCCTGCTGGCCGAGCAAAGGGGCAACGAGCGTGACGAGGAGCGTCGGGACGAGGGCTCGCCGCGTGCGCATCTACGACCCCGCCTCTCGAAGAATGTTCCAGCGATAGACGCCCAGGAAGTTCGGGTTTCCGGAGACCGGCCGCCATTGCGGCGCGGGATGCCGAAGCAACTCGTCCTCGCGGACGCGGCGGACTTCTCCCGGTGCGTCACCTTCCGGCCCGGTGTGGTACACCACCCAGACACCGCTGCCGGGTTCCACCTGGCTGGGTCCCAGAAAAATCATGACGTGGTCGGGGAGGTTCTGTTCGAGCTGCCGGTAAAACAGCAGGTCGCCGGGCTGAGCTCCATGAAGATTGCGTGAGACTCGATGAGTGTTCAGCCTGCGGAGCGTTTCGGCGTCAGCAAATTGTGCGAACGCTCCGACGGAAAGATCTTCAACGCTGAATCGGCCGGGTCGGACACGGAACAGGTCCGCGCCCAGCGGAGTGAAGGGATAACGGTATTTCTCCACCGACGGAGCCTCGGGAAGCGCGGAAAGGCGCAAGGCGCTCGCCCATTCACCGTTGTGCTCGCGAAGGGATTCGCGGTACGCGAAACGCAGCAGCGCGGCGCAGTCGTTGATTTCGCGCGGCCGTTGCCGCGGCGCGAGGAAGGCCTGCATTTCGGCGAGGAACGTGAACCATCGGCGAAAGGCCTCGCGGTCCGCCGCGCGGTCGAGCAGAAGAAAATCCGGGGTGCCGTCCCGGTCGCGGTCGCTCGCATCGAGAACGGTGTTGAGCCGCACCCGCGCGGGCTCGGCTCCCGCCGCAGCCACTTCAATCGTCACCGGGCCGGGGAGAATCCCCGCCCGCACAACCGCCGCAATCTCATCGCCGCGTTCGAAGACGGATTCCAGCCTCGCGCGCCGCTCGCCTTCGACAATTCGAATCGCCACTTCGCGGGCGGCCGATCGCCGGCCGTCGGCGCGCTGAATCGCCAGCCGCGCTGAGGAAATTCCGTCGGCGGGAATGGCGTCGCGGTCGAATGCAACGCGGAGCGCCGAAACGGGGGCGGCGGGCTGACCAGAATTGAAAACTCCGGCCGCCAGCGCGGAAGCACCGAGAACCACCGCAAGAAGAACCATCCGCCGGCGGCGGGGACTGCTGAGGGGCATAAGTGGTGCGCTTATATCTCATTGGCTCCAGCTTGTCGAGTGCGTCTCTGAGGGGCGTCTCTCGGGGAAGCAAAGAAATGAGATTTGCTGTATCGAATGCAGGTAATCTGTGTAAAATAAAGGCTTACACAAAACTCCTCAGTCGGGCTTCTTCTCCGCCTTCCGATGAAACGTGTGGACAAATCACGCGACCCCGTTGAAATGGCGCGTCCCTCGCGCGTCATCATCACAAACGTCCGTCCGGAAATCGAAGGCGGCCGGTTCGCCATCAAGCGCACCGTCGGAGAACGCGTCGTCGTGACGGCCGATATCTTCTCCGACGGGCATGAAGTGGTCCGCGCCGTTCTGCTGTATCGCCGAGCGGGCAATGCCGAGTGGCGCGAAACACCGATGGAAAACCTCGGCAACGACCTCTGGCGCGGGAGTTTCGAAGTGACGGAACTCCAGCCGTACGAATACACGCTCCAGGCCTGGATCGACCGCTTCAGGTCGTGGCGGCGAGATCTGGCGAAGAGGGCGGAAGCCGGACAGGACCTGGCGACAGACCTGCTGATCGGGGCGGAGCTGGTCCTCGAGACCAGCCGGCGCGTGACGGGAGACGACGCGCGCTTGCTGCGAGAACGGGCTGAGATGTTGAAGGGAACCGGCGGAATCGAAGCCGACCGGAGGAACGAACTGGCCCATTCCGAAGAACTCTCCCTCCTGATGGACCGTTACCCGGACCGCTCGCGCGCCGCGACTTATTCGAAGGAACTGCCCGTGACGGTGGACAGAGAAAAGGCGCGTTTCAGCGCCTGGTATGAAATGTTTCCGCGCTCCTGCGCCGGCGAGCCCGGACGACACGGAACGTTTCGTGACTGCGAGAAGATGCTCGAATACGTGGCCTCGATGGGGTTCGACGTGCTCTACCTTCCGCCCATCCATCCCATCGGCCCCACGTTTCGCAAGGGGAAAAACAACAACCCCGTCGCGGAGCCGGACAGCGTGGGCAGTCCGTGGGCTATCGGCGCGAAGGACGGCGGGCACACGGCAATTCATCCCAAGCTGGGAACGCTCGAGGATTTCCGGCGGCTCGTCGCGCGCGCCCGCGAGCACGGCCTGGAAGTTGCGCTCGACATCGCGTTCCAGTGCGCGCCGGACCATCCGTGGGTGAAGGAGCATCCCGAGTGGTTCCGCCACCGGCCCGACGGGACCATCCAGCACGCCGAGAATCCCCCGAAGAAATACCAGGATATCTATCCGCTCGATTTCGACACAGAAGACTGGCAGGGACTCTGGCAGGAATTGAAGCGCGTCTTTCTCTTCTGGATTGATCAGGACATTCGCATCTTCCGGGTGGACAATCCGCACACGAAGCCGTTCGGCTTCTGGGAGTGGGTGATCGCGGAACTCCGCCGCGACCATCCGGACGCCATTTTCCTTTCCGAGGCGTTCACGCGGCCGAAAGTGATGTACTGGCTGGCGAAGCTCGGGTTCACGCAGTCGTACACGTATTTCGCCTGGCGGAATACGAAGTGGGAGCTGAGCAGTTATTTCACCGAGCTGACGCGCACGGAAGTGGCGGAATACTTCCGGCCCAACCTCTGGCCGAACACACCCGACATTCTCACGGAATATCTTCAGTTCGGCGGACGGCCCGCGTTTATGACGCGGCTGGTGCTGGCGGCGACTTTGGGAGCCAACTACGGCATCTACGGGCCGGCGTTCGAGCTGTGCGAAAACAAGCCGCGCGAACCGGGGAGCGAGGAGTATCTGAATTCGGAAAAGTATGAACTGAGGGTGTGGGACCTTGCGCGGCCTGACAGCCTGCGAGACCTGATCCGGCGCGTCAACCAAATCCGCCGGGAGAACCCCGCGCTGCACGGCGACCTCAGCCTGCGGTTCCACGCCGTGGACAACGACGAACTCCTCGCATACAGCAAATCGACCGAAGACCTTTCGAACATCATTCTGGTGGTCGTCAATCTCGACAATCACTACACCCAGTCGGGCTGGCTGGACCTGCCCCTTGACGAGCTGGGGCTCGATGCGCACCAGCCGTATCAGGTGCACGACCTCCTGACGGACGAACGCTACCTGTGGCACGGCACGCGGAACTACGTGCAGCTTGACCCGCGCGTGCTGCCGGCCCACATCTTTCGCATCCGGCGGCGCGTCCGGACGGAGCGCGATTTCGACTACTTCCTGTAGGGAGTAGATTCCCGATGAAGAAACGCAAATCGTCCGTCTCGTACCCCGAGGCCGACCCGCTCTGGTACAAGGACATCGTTCTCTATGAGCTGCATGTCCGGGCGTTCTACGACAGCGATGGAGACGGGATGGGCGACTTCCGCGGGCTGACGGAGAAGCTCGATTACCTCCAGGACCTCGGCGTCACAGCGATCTGGCTGCTGCCCTTCTACCCTTCCCCGCTGCGCGACGACGGCTACGACATCTCCGACTACACGAGCGTTCACTCGATCTACGGCTCGCTCGCCGATTTCCGCATGCTGCTGCGCGAGGCGCATCGCCGCGGGCTGAGAGTGATTACGGAGCTGGTCCTCAACCACACCTCGGACCAGCACCAGTGGTTTCAGCGCGCCCGCCGCGCCAAGCCCGGAACTCCCTGGCGCGACTTCTACGTCTGGAGCGACTCGCCGGACAAGTATGGCGAGACTCGGATCATTTTCAAAGATTTCGAATCGTCGAACTGGGCCTGGGACCCCGTCGCGCATGCCTACTACTGGCATCGCTTCTACTCGCATCAGCCGGACCTGAATTTCGACAGTCCGGAAGTCCGCAAGGCGGTCTGCCAGGTTGTGGACTTCTGGCTGGCCATGGGCGTGGACGGCCTGCGGCTGGACGCCGTCCCTTACCTGTTCGAGCGGGAAGGGACGAACTGCGAGAACCTTCCTGAGACGCACGAATTTCTGAAAGAACTCCGCCAGCACGTGGATCGGAACTTTTCCAACCGCATGTTGCTGGCGGAGGCCAACCAGTGGCCCGAGGATGCCGCGGCCTACTTCGGCGCGGGCGACGAATGCCACATGGCTTTCCATTTCCCCCTCATGCCGCGCATGTTCATGGCCAACCGAATGGAGGACCGGTATCCGATTATCGACATCCTCACGCAAACGCCGGTCATTCCCGAAAACTCCCAGTGGGCCCTCTTCCTCCGCAACCATGACGAGCTGACTCTGGAAATGGTGACCGACGAAGAGCGCGACTACATGTACCGGACCTACGCCCACGATCCGCAGATGCGCATCAACCTGGGCATTCGCCGCCGGCTGGCGCCGCTGCTGGGGAACGATCGCCGGAAAGTCGAGTTGATGAAAGGATTGCTGCTCTCGCTTCCCGGCACGCCGGTGCTCTATTACGGCGACGAGATCGGCATGGGCGACAACGTCTATCTCGGCGACCGGAACGGCATGCGGACGCCCATGCAGTGGACTCCCGACCGCAACGCGGGCTTTTCCCGGGCCAATTCGCAGCGGCTCTTTTTGCCGGTCGTGATCGACCCCGACTTCCATTACGAGGCCCTGAACGTCGAGGCGCAGCGGAACAATCCCAATTCGCTTTGGTGGTGGACCAAGCGTCTCGTCGCCATGCGAAAGCGTTTTAAGTGCTTCGGCCGCGGAACGCTGGAATTCCTGTACCCGGAAAACCGCAAGGTTCTGGCTTTCGTTCGCGCCTATGAGGACGAACTGGTTCTGGTCATCGCCAACCTTTCGCGCACGGCCCAGTACGTCGAGCTCGACCTCCGGCCGTACGCCGGCAAGGTTCCCGTGGAGCTGGCGGGCGGCGTGGAGTTTCCTCCCATCGGGGAACTGCCGTATCTGCTCACCCTGCGCGGGTACGACTTCTACTGGTTCTCCCTCGAAGTTCAAAAGCAGGAAGTGGCCGAGGTCGCGGCCCCGACGGAGGAACTTCGCCTGCCCGTCCTGAGCGTCTCGGGCGGGTGGGAAAGCGTGTTCCAAGGCCGGGCGAAGAAATCGCTGGAGGACCTCCTGCCCTCTTATCTTCGCTCGCGGCGCTGGTTCGGCGGGAAGGCGCGCAAGATTAAGTCCACTGAAATCACCGACATTGTTCCGATTCCCAGCGGCCCGTCGCTCGCCTACGTGATTTTCGTCCAGGTCGAATACACCGAAGGCGACCCGGAGACGTACACGGTGCCGATCGCATTTGCCGGCGGGGAGCGGGCGCGCGAACTCGAAAGCCAGCTCGGGCAGACGATCCTGGCCCGCGTGCGCGGGAAAGACGCGGACTCGGAAGGGATCCTTTATCCGGCGTTGCGCGATGTGGAACTGGCCCGTTCACTTCTCGAAGCCATTGCCCGGCGGCGGCGTTTCAAGGGACAGACAGGAGAGATTTCGGCCGCACCGACGCGCGCCTTCCGCCGGCTGGCCAATGCCGGTGGGGCTCCCCTCGAGCCTTCCCCGCTTCGCGCCGAGCAAAGCAACACCTCCCTGACCTACGGCGACCGTTTCATCCTGAAGGTCTTCCGCCGCCTCGAGGAAGGCGTCAATCCGGATTTGGAAATCGGTCGCTTCCTGACGGAGCGGACGGGCTTCAGGAACATCCCGCCGGTGGCGGGCGAGCTCGTTTACCGCCGGGGCCGTTACGGTTCGATGACGCTGGGAATCCTCCACGGCTACGTGGCGAACGAGGGCGACGCGTGGCAGTACACGCTGGATACGCTGAGCCGATACTTCGAGCACGCCGCCACGCAGCCGTGCGATCCGGCCGAAATTCCCGTCTCGGCGGCCGAACCGCTCGACCTGCTCGACCAGGAAGTCCCGGCCCGCGCCGCCGAAGCAATCGGCCCCTACCTGGAATCCGCGCGGCTCCTGGGGGAGCGGACCGCGGAACTTCACATCGCCCTTGCCTCCGATCCTGACGACCCGGATTTCGCGCCCGAGCCGTTCACGGCCCTGTATCAGCGCTCGATCTACCAGTCCATGCGCGGGCTTGCCGCGCAGGCCTTCGAGTTGCTCCGGAAGCGGCTGAGGGAGCTGCCCGGATCAGCCCGAGAAGAAGCCCGAAAGGTTCTCGAAATCGAAGCCGAAGCTCAGCGGCGTTTCCGCGCCATCACCGAACGCAAAATAACCGCCATGCGCATGCGCTTCCACGGTGATTACCACCTCGGGCAGGTGCTTTTCACGGGGAAGGATTTCATCATCATCGATTTTGAAGGGGAGCCGGCCCGCCCGCTCAGCGAGCGGCGCATCAAGCGCTCGCCACTTCGCGACGTCGCCGGCATGCTGAGGTCGTTCCATTACGCCGCTTACTCGGCGCTGAACGCTCAGCTTTCCGGCGGGTCGCTCGGTCCCGACGGCGAGGCCATCCAGGAAGCCTGGGCCCGGTGCTGGTACCAGTGGGTTTCGATGGCGTTTCTCAAATCTTATCTGGCGACGGCCGCGCAGTCGCCCTTCATTCCTCGAACGCGCGAGGAACTGAGGGTCCTTCTGGACGCCTTTCTCCTCGAGAAGGCATGTTACGAACTCGGATACGAGCTGAACAACCGTCCGGACTGGGCGCGCCTGCCCTTGCTGGGCCTGCTGCAGATTCTGCGCAAGAAGGAATGAGAATCCTTCGCGTCGCAAGCGACGGAACTGCCGGCCCGAGGGAGTGCTTCTGCCTCGTACGAACATGAAAGATAGACTCGGAGCCACGCCGATGGCTTCCGGCCGCTGTCGTTTCCTGGTCTGGGCGCCGCGGGCGGAAAAGGTCGAGGTCCACCTGATGAGTCCCGCGGACCGGCTCGCGCCGCTGGAGAAAATGGACCGCGGGTATTTTGGCGCGGTGCTCGAAGGGATCGAACCGGGTGCGCTCTACCGATATCGCCTCGATGAGTCAAAGGAACGGCCCGACCCGGCGTCGCGTTTGCAGCCGCAGGGGGTCCACGGACCGTCGCAAGTAGTCAGCGACGAATTCGCGTGGACGAACGCTTCCTGGCGCGGCCGGGAGCTTCGCGAATACGTCCTCTACGAACTTCACGTTGGAACGTTCACAACGGAAGGAACCTTCGACTCCATTCTTCCTCGCCTCGACTCGCTGCGAGACCTGGGCATTACCGCCGTCGAGCTGATGCCCGTGGCTCAGTTTCCCGGAAGCCGAAATTGGGGCTACGATGGCGTTTATCCGTTCGCGGTGCAGAACTCCTACGGCGGGCCCGAGGGCTTGCGGAGGCTCGTCAACGCCTGCCACGAGCGGGAAATCGCGGTCGTTCTCGATGTCGTTTACAACCACCTCGGTCCGGAAGGAAACTATCTCGCCGATTTTGGGCCTTACTTCACCGAGCGCTACCGCACGCCCTGGGGACCGGCCATCAATTTCGATGGCCCTTGGAGCGATGAGGTGCGCCAGTACTTCATCGAGAGTGCGCTTCAATGGGTCGAAGATTTTCATATTGACGCGCTGCGGCTCGACGCCATTCACGCCATTGTGGACTCTTCCGCCTTTCCCTTCCTCGAGGAGCTGGGACTGGCAGTCCACGGGAAGGCGGAAGAGTTGAAGCGCCGCGTCCTGGTCATCCCGGAGAGCGACCGGAATGACGCCCGCTTTGTCACTCCGCGCGAGGCGGGCGGCTTCGGGCTCGACGCTCAGTGGAGCGATGACTTCCATCACGCGCTCCACACGCTGCTGACGGGCGAGCGCAACGGGTACTACGCCGATTTTGGCGAGCTGCGCCATCTGGCGAAAGCTTTACGCGAAGGATTTGTTTACTCAGGAGAGTATTCGCAACACCGAAAGCGGCGACACGGAAATTCCTCGCGCCGTCTGGAAGCGCGGCAGTTTATCGTGTTCGCGCAGAATCACGACCAGGTCGGCAACCGAATGCTCGGCGACCGCTTGAGCGAGTCGCTCTCTTTTGAAGCGCTGAAACTTGCGGCGGGAGCGGTGGTTCTCTCCCCTTTCGTTCCTCTGCTCTTCATGGGCGAGGAGTACGGCGAGCGAGCCCCGTTCCTGTATTTCACGAGCCACTCGGACGCGGACCTCATCGAAGCCGTCCGGCGGGGACGGCGGGAAGAGTTCGCGGCCTTCCGCTGGCAGGGCGAACCTCCCGACCCGCAGGATGAGGACACGTTCCTGCGCTCGAAGCTGGACTGGGAGCTGCGAGACCGAGAGTCTCATGCGCTGCTCCGCAAGTTCTTTCACGAACTGTTGCGATTGCGACGCGAGGTGACTGCACTGGCCCATCTCAGCAAGGAAGATCTGGCGGTCCACGAATTCGAAGACCAGCGGGCGCTCGTCATCCACCGCTGGCGCGGGCACGAACATGCGCTCCTCGCCCTGAACTTCGGAAGATCACCAGCCTCCCTCCCCGTCCCCGATGAGCCGGTGCGCTGGAAGAAACTTCTGGAATCCGCCGATGCTTGCTGGGGCGGCAGCGGAAGCCTGGCATCGCAGAGCTTTGAAGGAGGCGGGGAGAACAAATTCGTCGTCGGGCCGACGGGCTTCGTCCTCTACGGCGGGACGGGCGAGGAACAAGAGAATTAAATGGACCGCTACATCTGCATCCACGGCCATTTCTATCAACCGCCGCGCGAGAACGCGTGGCTCGAAGCGATTGAGGTCCAGGACTCCGCCTATCCCTATCACGACTGGAACGAACGCATTACCGCGGAATCTTACGCCGCCAACGCCGCTTCGCGGATCCTCGACGACGAAGGCTGGATCACGGCCATCGTCAACAATTATTCGCGCATCAGCTTTAATTTCGGCCCGACCCTCCTTTCCTGGATGGAAGTCCACGCGCCGGACACATACGAAGCGATTCTCGAAGCCGACCGCCGGAGCCGCGAGCGTTTCTCCGGTCACGGATCGGCGCTCGCCCAGGCTTACAACCACATGATCATGCCGCTGGCCAACCGGCGGGATAAGCTCACGCAGATTGTCTGGGGAATCCGCGACTTCCAGCGGCGCTTCGGGCGCGACCCGGAAGGAATGTGGCTGCCGGAGACGGCGGTGGACCTGGAAACGCTGGACCTGATGGCCGAGCGCGGCATCCGATTCACCATCCTCTCGCCTTACCAGGCGAAGCGTGCCCACCGCATTCACTCCCGCGGATGGCGGGACGTGCAGGGCGGACAGGTGGATCCCTCGCGCCCCTACCGGGTCAGCCTGCCCTCGGGACGGACCATCGCGATCTTTTTCTACGACGGGCCCATCTCACGCGCCGTCGCCTTCGAGCGTCTGCTGGAGAACGGAGAGCGCTTCGCGCACCGCCTGACCAGCGCGTTCTCGGAAGACCGGAAGGGACCACAGCTCGCCCACATCGCGACCGACGGAGAGAGTTACGGGCATCACCACAAGCACGGTGATATGGC
>CAZKXX010000006.1:0-15053 GCA_964556705.1 uncultured Acidobacteriota bacterium | reverse complement strand
CCTACGCGCTCCAATACATCGAGGAGCACCATCCCGCGCGGCTGACCAATTACGGCGAATACCTCAAGAGGTTCCCCCCCAAACACGAAGCCGAAATCCTCGAGGCCACGGCGTGGAGCTGCGTCCACGGCGTCGGCCGCTGGAAGGAGGATTGCGGGTGCAATACGGGCGGCCATCCGGGGTGGAACCAGGCCTGGCGCGCGCCGCTGCGCGAGGCGCTGGACTGGCTGCGCGACGAGATCGCGCCCCTTTACGAACAGAAGGCCGCCGCCTGGCTCCGCGATCCCTGGGCCGCGCGGGATGATTACATCGAAGTGATTCTCGACCGCTCGCCGGAAACGTTGGAAACCTTCCTCTCGAAGCATGCTCAGCGCTCCCTGGAGGAGGCCGAGAAAGTCGCCGTCCTGAAGCTGCTGGAGCTCCAGCGGCACGCCATGCTGATGTACACGAGTTGCGGCTGGTTTTTCGACGAACTCTCCGGCATCGAGACCGTGCAGGTGCTGCAGTACGCCGGCCGCGCCGTGCAACTGGCCGAGGAGATGTTCGGCGACTCGTTTGAGGCGCGCTTTCTCGAGAGGCTGGAACGCGCCAAGAGCAACCTGCCCGAGCAAGGAGACGGAAGGCGCATCTATGAGGCCTTCGTGAAGCCCGCGATGGTGGACCTCGCGAAGGTGGGCGCGCATTACGCCGTGGGATCGCTTTTTGAAGACCGCGAGGGAACGACCGCGACTTACTGTTATTCGGCCGAGCGTGAGGAGTACAAACTTCTCTCGCAAGGCAAGGCGCGGCTGGCCCTGGGCCGAGCGAAGATCACGTCCCGCATCACGCGAGAGTCCGCGATCATCACCTTTGGCGTGCTTCACCTCGGCGACCACAATCTGAGCGGCGGCATCCGCGCGTTTCGCGGGCAGGAAGCCTATGAGGCGGTCGTTAAAGAAATCAGCGAGACTTTCCAGCGCGGCGATTTTTCCGAACTCATCCGCAAGCTCGACCAGAATTTCGATTCCGGCGCCTACACGCTCAAACTCCTATTCCGCGAAGAGCAGCGCAAGATCCTGCGCCTCATTTTGCAGTCGACGCTGGAAGAAGTGGAAGGAGCCTACCGGAAGGTGTATGAAGATCACGCGCCGCTCATGCGCTTCATGACCAGCATGGGCGTGCCGCTGCCCAAACTCTTTGAAGTCGCCGCCGAGTTTACGTTGAACACGGAATTGCGGCGGGCGTTCCGGAGCGGCGACCTGGACTCGGGGCGCGTGCGCGCCGTGCTCGAGGAGGCCAGGACGGCGGGCGTTCCCCTCGACCACGTGAGCCTCGAGTTCGCTCTGCGGCGCACCCTCGAGCGGATCGCGGAAGAATTCCGGGACGACCCCGAAAACCCCGCCTTGCTGCGCAAACTGGAATCGGCCGCGGGCCTCGCCGAGTCACTGCCCTTTGAAGTGAACGTCTGGAAGCCGCAGAATATCTATTTTGAATTGCGGGGTTCCGTTTACGCCTCCATGAGGGAGAGAGCCGAACGGGATGAGGAAGGCGCCGCCGAATGGGTCCGCTCGTTCGACGCTCTGGGCGCCAGGCTGCGCGTGCGTGCCGGATGACAGGAGGTTGACCAGGAGAAGTTCGCCCTGCGAATCCCCACCGCCACATACCGGATCCAGTTCAGCCTCGCCTTCCGCTTCGTGGACGCGCGGGAACTGATTCCCTATCTCCACGACCTGGGCGTCTCGGACCTCTACGCCTCGCCGCGCTTCCGGGCGCGAAAGGGCAGTTCCCACGGCTACGACGTCGCCGACCCGCTGAAAGTCAACTCCGAGCTGGGCACCGACGAAGAGTTTGAGGAGATGGTCGAGCGACTGCGGCAGTACCAGATGGGTCTGCTGCTCGACATCGTCCCCAACCACATGGCGGCCAGCCACGAAAACCCCTGGTGGACCGACGTGCTGGAAAGCGGTCCCGGCTCGCCCTACGCGCGTTTCTTTGACATCAACTGGCATCCGACGACGACGAAGGCCGCGTCGCTCCAGGAAAACCGCGTGCTCGTGCCCGTCCTCGGCGACGTTTATGGCAAGGTGCTGGAAAATCAGGAGATCTCGCTTAAGTTCGACGATCACGGATTTTTCGTCAGCTACGGCGAAGTCCGCCTGCCGCTCGACCCCGGAACGGCTCTGCCCATCCTTCAGGACTGCCTCAACGGTCTGCGGGAATCCTTCGGTGAGGAACATCTCGCGTGGAAGGAGCTGGCGGACCTGGCGCAGAAATTCGAACGACTTCCTCCCCGCACCGCCACGGACCCGAAGAAACTCGCGCGCCGGCAAGCCGCCAAGGAAGTCCTCCGGCGCCGCCTCTGGGCGCTTTATCACACCCATGCGGAAATCAAGCTCCACCTCGATCACACGCTGCGGTTCTACAACGGCATCAAGGGAAGCCCGGCCAGCTTCGATTCACTGGACGCGCTCCTGTCCCGACAGGCGTACCGTCTGGCCTTCTGGAAGCTTGCCGCCGAGGAGATCAATTACCGGCGGTTCTTCGACGTCAGCGACCTGGTCTGCCTGCGCGTTGAAGACCCCGACGTCTTCGCGGCCCGCCACGCCCTGATTACGCAACTCGTGCGCGGCGGCAAAGTCAATGGCCTGCGCGTGGACCATATCGACGGGGTCGCCGACGCCCTCGCCTACCTCCAACGCTTGCAGGCCGCCGCGGGCGGGTCCGAAGGGCTGACCTCCACCCGGCACCTTTACGTGGTGGTCGAGAAGATTCTCGAGGGCGAGGAAACGTTGCCGGCCGAGTGGCCGGTCTCGGGCACCACGGGTTACGACTTCCTCAACGCCGCAAGCGCCGTCTTCGTCCATGCCCGCGGGTTCGAAAAGCTCTCGGCCTTTTACCGGCGTTTTACGGGCAAGGGTCCGAATCTTCAAGAGGCCTGCTACGAGTCAAAGAAACTCGTGATGGGCCAGCTCTTCGCGGGAGAAGTTAATGCGCTGCTCCATGAACTGGGGCAGTTGGGCGCGCGCGACCGCCACGCGCGCGACGTGCCGTTGTCAGAGCTCGCTGAAGCCCTCGTGGAGACCACGGCCTGCCTGCCCGTGTACCGGACCTATATCCGGGATTTTGACATTCCCGCGCGCGACCGCGCTTACATCGAACAGGCTGTCGAAGAAGCGCAGCGGCGCACAAAACCCGAGCGCGCCGGCGCTCCGGCGTTCGATTTCCTCCGCCGCGTCCTGCTGCTCGAACCGGACCTGCCGGACCAGCGCGACGAGGCCTGGCTCCAATTCGTGGTCCGATGGCAGCAATTTACGGGCCCTGTGATGGCCAAGGGTTTCGAAGATACGGCGCTCTACAGCTTTTTCCCGCTTTCCTCACTGAACGAGGTTGGCGCCAGCGTCTCCGGCGGTGTGCCGACGCTCGAGGGGTTCCATTCGTTTCTCGAATCGCGGGCCCGCCACCTCCCGCAGACGCTGAACGCCACGTCAACTCACGATACCAAGCGGAGCGAAGACGTGCGCGCGCGTCTCCACGTGCTTTCCGAGATGCCGAAAGCGTATGCTGCGGCGGTCCGGAAATGGAGCCGGTGGAACCGTCCGCGCCGCCGGGTCGTGGATGGCGGCCCGGTTCCGAGTGAAAACGATGAGTACCTGATTTACCAGACCCTCCTCGGAGCCTGGCCCCTCACCGAATCCGAGGTTCCAACATTCAAGGACCGAATGAAGGAGTACGTCCTGAAGGCAGCTCGTGAAGCCAAGTCGCGCACGAGCTGGGTGCTTCCCAATCCTGCCTACGAAAAGGCGCTCGAAGACTTCGTGGAGGGCTTGTTCTCGCTGCCTCACACTCACCCCTTTCTCCGGGACTTTCTCCGCCTGGAAAGAAAGGTCGCCTTCTACGGGGCGTTCAACAGCCTCGCGCAAGTGCTCCTGAAGGTCACGGCGCCGGGAGTCCCGGATTTCTATCAGGGCAGCGAAATCTGGGATTTCAGCCTCGTGGACCCCGACAACCGCCGTCCGGTGGACTTCCGAAAGAGGCTTCAGCTCCTCGAAGAGTTGAAACGGCACGACCCGCAGGACCGCGTCGCGCTTGTCCAGGAGTTACTGGAAAACTGGCCGGACGGGCGCATCAAGCTTTACGTCACTTGGAAATCGCTGGAAGTTCGGCGGGCGCTGCCGGAAGTCTTTCTGGACGGACCCTACATCCCGCTGCCTTGCTCCGGCCGGCGGGCGGGTCATGTTCTGGCGTACGCGCGCCAGAAGGGCGAGGACTGGGTTGTTGTCGTCCTGCCGCGCCTGATTTCACAAATTACCCCGGGCGGCACACCGCCGCTGGGACGCCGCGTGTGGGGTGGTACGGAAATTGAGCTTCCCGCAGGGGCTCCGACGCGATGGCACAACACGCTGACCGGCGAAGAAATTCCGGTCGAAACGAAACGGCGTCGAAAATCCCTGCCTCTCAGTTCCCTGCTGAAACGATTCCCGCTCGCCCTTCTGTCTCGCGCCTGAGCCGGTCCTTCGCTGGTAAGACGCGAAGGGTCAGGCTGACATTGCCGACTCGTCGTCCCAGTTCCATCGCGCCAGGTTGGTGAGCCAGCGCCGCAGCTTGGCCTCGTCGACGTGTTCGCTCAAGTAGTCATCGGGAGGAATGTAGTAGAAGTTCTCGTACACCGATGTTCCCACCACCGCGATGGGGTGCGTGATAAGGACATCAATCAGCTTGGAGGCCGGGAAGCGGCGACGGTCATATTGGCAAATGGCCAGGCAATGGCTGCCGGGAAGGAATCGGTTCAGCCGAGCTTCGTATTCGATCAATTTTTCCGATCCCGGCAGTCCCGCCAGTGCCCAGGACATTTCCCCGGTCACCCGCAGGGCCGTAAAGCCCTCCTTGAGAGCTTCCTCCGTGCTCGCCTGCAAGAGCGCAATCATCTTCATGGGATCAAACGAACCGCCGCGCAAATAGGTCTGCTGCGGAGTCCGGATGCTGAGCTGACCCCGGTCGAGGTAAGTCGAAACGTTCACACCGTCCGAATTCAAATAGTCAAGAATCGTGTCCGCATCGTGCGCGTCAACGACATAGAGGACTTTCTCGCCTCTCTCCAGCCCTTGCCGCATGTAAGGGCCGACGAGTGCACGGTGCTCCTCTTCGGTCTCGTAGAGCCAGCAAAGGTGACTTCCTGGCCTCAGGTCATAGATCGAACGGAAAAAGAAAGTTGGTCGCATGGCTCACCTCAGACAGGCCGATGGAGGGTTGTGAGAAATCAAGCCGTCGGTGTGACAAACCGTCCGCTTCGCAGCCGGTGACGAAGATCCCCCTCCCGCATGCCGCTGCCTTGGAGTCCTGCAACTGAGACACCATCCCACCCGCCGCCACCTTTGCCCTATAACGTGCTTCGCGGGCAGGACGTCAGATAAGCAGGAATTTGTGCCGACAGGCTGGGCATTTGTCGCGGAAAAGGATTTGGGTGCAGGCTCTAATTAATCGCCGCGGGGCCAGTGACGCGGTTCCGCGGGTCGCCCTGGGTGGCGAGGACTTGCAGGAAGGAATCGACCAGGGTGGCGTCGAAGTGGGCGCCGCGGCAGCGGCTCAGTTCCTGCGCAGCTTCTTCGAGCGTCCACGCCTTTTTGTAGGAGCGTTCGCTGACCATGGTGTCGAAACAGTCTGCAATTGTGAGGATGCGCGCGCCGAGCGGGATATTCTGGCCCGAGAGCCCGTCGGGATACCCGCCGCCGTCGAAGCGTTCGTGATGGTGCCTTACCATCCGGCGAATTCGCTCAATCGCCTTCACGCGCAGTGGCTCCAGAATTTTGTCCCCCAGAACGGCGTGATTTTTGACAATCTCGAATTCTTCGTCGGTCAAACGCGCCGGCTTGTTCAGCACGCTTTCAGGCACGCCAATCTTCCCGATGTCATGC
Source organism: uncultured Acidobacteriota bacterium (assembly GCA_964556705.1). GTDB lineage: Bacteria > Acidobacteriota > Terriglobia > UBA7540 > UBA7540 > CAZKXX01. The sequence continues at coordinate 9,162 of CAZKXX010000006.1, read as the reverse complement.
AAAATGCCCGCCAGGCGAATCTCTTCCACTTCTTCAGTCGCCAGCCCGAGCTGCTGCCCGATCTGGGATGCCAATTGCGACACCGCCTGCGAGTGCCCCTGCGTGTAGTGGTCTTTCGCGTCGATGGCGAAGGCGAGCGCCGTCACCGTATCCATCAGCGAAGGCGACTGGCCGGAATCGCGCGTGGCGCGTTCCAGGCGGTCGAGGTACTGGTTGAAGGCGTCCGGACCGGTCGAGAACATCCGCTTGACGGCCACGCCGAGGTAAGCCTGCAGCAACTGCTGCTCCCAATCCGAGGCCGTCTCCGTCGCGGAAGCAACGCGAACCCGATTCCCTTTTTCGTGCTTGGCGAGATAAATCCCCGACTCGGCAATCCGCAGGATTTCCTCGGGCGTCGCGCCGTGGACGGGGAACGTGGCGATCCCGAAGCTGCCCGTCACGCCGTAGCGCGCGAGAATCGCCTCCGTCGCCAGGCTGGCGCGCAGCCGTTCGGCGAGGACTTCGGCCTGCTCGAGGCTGCCTTCCGGCATGAGCACGGCGAATTCGTCTCCGCCGTAGCGCGCCACCACGTTGAACTGCCGCGAGCGGGCTTCGAGCGCCCGCGCCACGGTGACCAGCACGCGGTCCCCCTCCAAATGCCCGTAGCGGTCGTTCACCTGCTTGAAGCCGTCGAGGTCCATCATAATGAGCGAGAACGGCCGGCGCGAACGCGGCGAGCGCCGCCATTCCGACTCGAGCGCTTCCATGAAGAAGCGGTGCGTCTTCAGCCCCGTCAGGCTGTCGGTAATCGCCTGCTCTTGCGCCGCCTGATAGACGTGCGCCGTGTTCATGGCGATGGCGAGCTGTTCGGCGAGCGTCGAAAGGCTCAGCACGTCCTGCTCGGAGAAGGCCCGCGGGCGCACGCTTTCCACCGAAAGCGCGCCCAGGCGCTGCTCGCGATAGCTCAGCGGCAGGTTCAGCGAGGAACGGGCACCCGGATAGAGCGTCAAGTACCGCTGGTCGCCGCCCACCTCGTTTTCCACGATGGGCCGCCCGGTCTGCGCCGCAATCCCCACAAAACCTTCGCCCGGACGCACGCGCCGGCCCAGCATCGCCGTTCCCAAACCCTCCTGCGCTTCCACCACCAGTTCGCCCGATTCGCGGTCGGCCACCAGGACCGAAATCAGGTCGTAGCCGAAAGCCTCCTTCATCCGCCCGCAAAGGCCATCCAGAAGTTCTTTCGGATTGAGGACGGCGGTGAGCTTTCGTCCCAGTTCATTGAGCAGCGCGAGATGGCGCGCGCGGCGCTGTTCGCGCTGAAAGAGACGCGCGTTGGAGACGGCGACGGCCACTTCACCCGCCAGGACCTGGAGGAGTTGAAAGCGCCGCTCGTCCACGGCGTGTTCGTGTTCGCGGTCGGCGACGGCGAGCACCGCGCTCGCGCCGTCCGAGAATTCCACCGGCACGCCGCACCAGGTGCGAAGCTTCGGGTCCACGGAGGCGATTCCCAGCATCTGCGCCGCGTTCGTCAGGTCGCGCGCAATCAGCAGCGGCTCGCGCGTCCGCAGAACGTGCGCGCACAAGTCCGCGTCGGCGACCGAAGAGTTTTCTCCAAGCAGGCCGCGAGAGGCCGGAAGCGTCTCGACGGCCACCAGGCTTCCCTCGTTCTCCTCCCGGGTCACGAGCTGGGCCTCCGCCAGCCCCAGAAGCGACTGAAGTTCGCCGCGCAGGATTTCCATCTGCCGGCCGAGGTCGAACGTCGAACGCAGCGCTTCGCCCACGCGGTGCAGGATGCGGAGTTCTTCGGTGTGACGGTCGGCGGCCCGCTCAAGCTGCCGCCGTTCCAGCGCGGCGACGATCTGGTTGCCGATGGCCAGCATCAGCCGAAGTTCGCCCGGGCGGAAATGCCGCACCTCGCGGCTCGCCAGGACCATGACGCCGTAGGAGCGTTCGCGCGTCCGCAGGCCCACCACCACCAGCGTCTTCACGCGCTCGCTGCGGAAAACGTTGCGAAACTCCAGGAACACCGGGTCGCGCTGCCAGGCCACGGCCAGGCCGGGCGCGCGAAGGTCCTGAAATACCATCAGGTTGCCCCAGCGGTCCGCCGCCGAGAGGAGGTAGCCCCGCAAGGGTTCTTCGTTCAGGCGGGAGAACAGACGGTTGGAAAAACCGCAGGCTGCCGAGCACTCCGTCTCTTTGGCGCCCGGATGGCGCACGATGGCCAGCCCGTCCGTAAGAGCGAGCGCGTGGGCCGTGCCGCGCAGCGCCACCTCGACCATGTGGCGCGGGTCCTGAGCGTCGGTCAGTCGCGCGCTGAGGAGTTGCAGGTTGGAAAACCGGACCAGGTCCTGCTCGCTGCGCCGGCGCAGGGCGCGCTGCTCGAAGGCGCGCACACCGAGCATCGCCAGGGCCGTGACGGCGATGGTCAGGGGAACGAGCCAGGAAGACAGCAGGATGATTTCGGGGCCCATCGTCCGCGTTCTCCAGGTGTCCGGGCAGATGGCGGGAGGTTGCCACCAGCCCCACTTGCTGGGCTCGGCCCCGGAAAGCCGGACCCACTTTCCGTCCCTTCGCCTGGCGCGGACTCGACGGGTGCGGAAAAAACCTTAATAGAAATAACTTCTGGACGGGCCCCTCTTCCCGCCCAATCAAGAACTGCACTTGGCAGCCGACTATACAGCAGAGGACGACAGGCGTCAAGGACTCCGCGAGCCGGGCCGGGGGAGCCGGAAGCGGCAAGAGGTGGGCATGGAGCGGCTTCTTAGGCGGGTCCCGGCCCGGGGGCTGGTCGTGGGGGAAGTTTGGGATTCTGCCCCGGACCGGGTCCCACACTTTCCGCAGGGCGCGCCTCGAACGGTCAGGACTCGCCCGGCGAAACCTAACCCGCGGGAGGAGCCGACCGAGCCGGCCTCGCGCGGCGAAACCGGAATCACTCACCCATGTCGAAGGCGTACATCAGGCCCGCCGCCACCGTGGTCTGTTTGTTGTGGGGCAGATCGCCTTTGGTAAACGCGGGCTCGTTCGAGTAATCGTGCCGGAACTCGAGCCGCGTGACCAGCTTCTTGGCGATCCGCCGCTCGAAGGTGCCGGTAAATCCCTTCAGTTGCTGCCGCATGCCGGTCGTGAACCCTTCCGGGTCGTTGTACCACTCGTAGCGCGCGGCAACGGCATAGTCATCGTTGAAGGCGTAGCGGACGTAACTCGCCAGACCCTGCCACTTGGTGACGGCGTTCAGGTCGGCGAAGCGCTCAGTGCCATAATCGTAGTTGAACATGAACGCCAGCTTGTCCGTGGCGTTGATGGTCAGCACGGAATCGCTCAGTTGCCGCCAGCCGCGGTTCATGTCCTCCTGCTCGGGGCCGGCCATGTAACTGGTGGTGAGCCTGACTTTGCTGTGCGGCTGAAGCCCCAACGAAACCCCCACGGTCTTGCCCGTGTTGTTATCCACGATGCTGTTCCAGCCGTTCACCAGATAGCCCGTCACGGAGACCTTGTCGTTGAACGCGTAGGTCGAGCGAAGACCGAAGTGGTAGAACGGGATCGCGTAACCGAACAGGATGCCCCGCGAATAGTTCCAGTTTTCGTGCGAGTCGATCAGCTCGGCGCCGTGCGGCGTCACGAACTTTCCGAAATCCACCATCAGGCCGTTGGCGCCGACGGGAGCCAGATAGGAGAAGTAGGCTTCGTAGAGGTACTGCGAGAAGCCGAGCCCCGCCGGGTCCGTGCCATTTACGACGTTCATCGCCTCGCCGTAACCGAACGAGAGGCGGTAACCGAGCCGGCTGTTGTTCACCTCCGGCGTCTTCTCGAATTGCAGCTTCATCAGGTTGAGCGAGAACTGGTTCGAGGCGCTGTCAAACGTCCGGAAATCGGTCACCCGCGAGCGTGGATGGTTGAAGTTGTAGGTGTAGAAGCCATCGACGTGGCCGGTGATTTTGGTCGAGCCCAGAAAACCTTTGCCGCCTTCCTCCGGAGCCGCCGCGGGCGCGCCCGCCGGAGCCGGAGCGGGTTCGGCGGCCGGGGTTGCGGCTGGACTTGCCTTCGCCGCCTCCATCTGGCGCCGCGTTTCGGCCACTTCCGCCTGGAGCGCCTCAATCTGCTTTTGCAGCGCTTCCAGTTTCGCTTCCGTGTCAGACGCCGGCGTCTCGGCTCGCAGCGAGGGCGCGGAGAGGCCGGCCAGGATCACCATTCCCCCCAGAAGTGCTCGGAGTGACATGCTCGTTTTTTTCATCGGGTCCATTCTCTTTCTCCCCCTTCAGCGCACCCGGGCCCCGCACGGCGGGAAACTCGGGACGCTTGGTGTGCCAGCCCTTTGAGGCTACGGGCCGCAGCGAGAATCCGTCAAACAAATTAAATTTCTCTGGGAGATAAACAGGATTTCGGTAAGTGGCGTTTATGGGACGCATAAATGGGAGACGAGCCCGTAATCCGTGGTCCGTCGTTCGTGGTCCGTGGATTGTTTGTTCTTCCGGGGAGGAAATCGTAGAATCGCTTGAGCCACCCTTCCGAGGAGCACCGCATGTTTGAGCGTTACACCGAAAAAGCCCGCCGGGTCATCTTCTTCGCGCGATATGAGGCCAGCCAGTTCGGGACACCTTTCATTGAGACGGAGCATATCCTGTTGGGTCTTCTGCGGGAGGACCGCGAATTCATGGGGAAACTCGGCCTTCGAAAGCGCCGGGCGGAAATTCGCAAGGCCATCGAAGAGCGAACGCCGAAGCTGCAACCCATTTCCACCGCCGTGGAGATGCCGCTCTCGCAGGAATGTAAACGCGTTCTTCCTTATGCAGCCGAGGAAGCAACATGGCTTTCCCGTCGCCAAATCGGGCCGGAACACCTTGTGCTCGGGCTGCTGCGCGAAAAGCGCTGCGTGGCCGCGGAGATTCTGAATCGGTACGGGGTGACGCTCGAAGGCGCCAGGGTCGCCGCAGGGGGAATCGGGTGGGAGAAAGAAGGCACCCCGACGGAGCCACAGGCTGGCCCCCAGGAACAGACAAGACCAGACGCTGCGGCGGTCCTCGCCAGACGTTTCTGGCGCGAGGAAGCCTGCCCGCCGCGCGACGCGCTAGTGGAGAGAGCCTCCGGACGGGCGATGCTCTACCAGGGTGGTGAGTTCGATCGCGAAAGATTCGATCTCTCGCGAAATGGCTGGGCAAACTACCACTGCGTGATTTGCTGGAAGGACCTTCCCGCCCTGCCGCCAGCCGGTCCCGCCAAGGCATTCACGAACGGCCTGGATTGGGTCTGCGCGGACTGCTACGAGGACTACCTGAATCCCGAAACAGACGACGATTCGACCCCGGATTAACCCTCAAGCCCTCCAGCCCGCCCGCCGATAACTCAACTGGCAGGCCTTGCCTGCCCATGGCGTTGTTTCCTCCATGTGAGCGGGAACAACCGGCCTGGCGGCGTCACGGGTTCGCCGCCAGGCTTTCTTTTTCTTCCCGCTGAAGGCTGGTATAATCAATTCCTGTAACTCAGGGCATCGAGCAGCATCCCAAATCCATGCGCCGAGCCGTCGCGGGACTGATTCTAGTCTCCTTCCTCGCGCCGCTGGCCCGGTACGAGCCGGCCGAGGCGGCGGTCGAGGCGTGCGCGTGCCCGCCGAAGGTCTGCCCATGCGATGGCCACGAGCACGCCTCGGGCCACGCCGCAATGTGCGCCATGTCGAACGGCGGCCGCTGCTCCATCGAGTCCTCCGAGGCGCGTCTCAACCACCTCAGCAAGCAATCACTCGACGTGCCCGTGGAACGGGATTTTTCGCCCTGCTTTTCTCCATCGAATCTTCCCCGTTCCGATGGACGCATGAGTTGCGTTGCCGGCTTCGTAAGTCCTGAAGATCCCCCTCCTCGCTTGAATTCCTGAGACCACGTCTGCCCGGTTTCCGGTGTCCCTCTGCTTCGGGGGCGTCGGCGTGTTTTTTCTCTCCGCGTCCGCCTGGGCATGAGCCTCTGGCTTTGCTTTCGCGCAGAGGGCCGCGGAGCCGAGGAATCAGTCTTTCCGACGGTCGCGCGTGATTGCTTGTGTCGGATCACGTGGCGCCCCGTCCTTTCATTTCTGCGAGGAGGCACTTATGCAAAAGGCAAGTTTGGTTCGAGCGATGCGCTGGCTGCGCGTGGCGCTGGTTGTTTTCGGTCTGGCGGCCGCGCCGGACGCGGCGCTTCTGCCCGCGCAGGCGCCGCGGGCAACCCTGGACGGCGTGGTGACCGACCCGACGGGTGCGCCGCTCGCCGGGGCGCGAATCCGGGCGACCCGCGTTCAGACTGACGAGCGACGAGAGACCGTCACCACACCGGAGGGACGATATTCTCTCCCCAACCTTCCCGCGGGCGCTTACCGCGTGACGGCAACAGCTCCGGGTTTCCAGGAATCGGTCCGCGAAATCTCCCTTGCGGGGGCTGCGCCCGCACGGGCCGATTTCGAGCTCCGGCTCCTTCCCATCGTCCAGGTCATCACCGTCACCGAGCCGACGGAAACGGCGCGCGTGACGCTCGAACGCGTTCCGGGCGGGACGACGCTCATTGCTCCGGAAGAAATCCAGCAGACGCGGGCCGCCCATCTCCAGGACGTTCTGGCTTTCGCCCCGGGCGTGCTGGCGCAGTCGCGCTTCGGCTCGGACGAAAGCCAGCTCTCGATCCGCGGCTCCGGCCTGCGCAACAATTTCCACATGCGCGGGCTCAACATCCTGATGAACGGCATCCCTTACCAGGACGCTGACGGGTTTTCCGATTTCGAGGCGATTGACCTTGCCGCCACGCAGCGCATCGAGGTCTGGAAGGGCGCCAACGCCCTGCGCTTTGGCGGCAACTCGATGGGCGGCGCCCTCAACCTCGTCACGCACACGGGTGAGACGGCTTCTCCCCTTCAGCTTCGCGCCGAAGGCGGTTCGTTCGGTTACTTCAGGGGCCAGCTTTCTTCGGGAGGAGTGCGCGGTCCGCTGAGCTATTACCTCAGCCTCTCCGACACCGAGTACAACGGTTATCGCGAGCACAGCAACCAGGGACGCCAGCGATGGCTTTCAAACCTCGGCTGGAAGCTCACCGACCGCACCGAGCTTCGCTTCGACCTGATTTATGCCAACGTGGCCGAAAGGCTCCCCGGCGCGCTGACGCGCGAGGAGTTTTTCGCCGACCCCCGGCAGGCCAATCCCACGAACGTCGCGCAGGACTGGGGCCGCTTCTATAACTACGGCCGTCTCGCCGTGACCCTCCGGCAGCGCGTGGGCGAGGACGACGACCTGGCCGTCTCGCTTTACGGCCAGTACCGCGACATGGACCACCCCATCTTCCAGGTGCTCGACCAGGACGCGCGCAACTTCGGCGGCGAGCTCTACTACCGCGCCGAACGCAGGCTCGGAGGCCGGGCCAACCGCTTCGTCATCGGCTTCACGCCCCAGGTGGGCACGACCGGCGAGCGCCGTTTCCAGAACCTGGCGGGACAGCGCGGGCCGATCACGGCTCTCTTCGGGACCGAAGCGAGAAACTACGGCGTCTTTTTCGAGAACCAGCTCGATCTGGCGCGCGCTTTCACCTTCGTCGTCGGCGGCCGCGCCGACTGGGCGCAAAGAAAATTCGACGACAAATTTCTTGCCGACGGCGACCGCTCCGACGAGCGCCGCTTCAGCGCCTTCTCGCCAAAAGTCGGCTTCGTTTGGCAGGCCGCCGAAGCCGTCCAGCTCTTCGGCAACGTCAGCCGCAGCTACGAACCGCCGCTGCTGCTCGAGCTCACCAGCTTTGGCGCGCCCGGTTTCCTCGACCTCCAGGCGCAGGATGCCTGGCAGTTTGAATTCGGCTCGCGAGGCCGGCTGGGAAGCCGCGCGCAGTGGGACGCGGCCTTTTTCGACGTCGAGATCTCGAACGAGATCATCAACCTCAACGTCCAGCCCTTCCCGGGAGCGCCCTTCACAATTCCGAGTTACCGCAACGCGTCCGGCACGCGACACCGCGGCCTGGAGCTGGGCGGGACGACTCTCTTGAAGGAGCAGCTCTTCGGCGCGAATGACCGGCTGACCTGGCGGACGGCCTACACGTGGTCGCATTTCCGCTTCCGCGACGACCCGGACTTCGGCAACAACTTCCTCGCCGGCGCGCCGCGACATCTGGTGCGGAGCGAACTCCGCTATCACCACCCGAGGGGATTGTGGCTGGCCCCGCTGCTCGACTGGTCGCCGGCCACTTACTTCATGGACAGCGCCAATACGGCAAGAAACGACAAATACGCGGTGCTGAGCGTGAGGGCAGGCTACGACCTTCGCCGCGCGACGCTTTATTTCGAGGCAGCGAACCTCACCGACCGGCTCTACTCGGGCTCCGTGCAGGTGGATAACGCGCTCGGGCGCTTCTTCGAGCCTTCGGCCGGCCGCTCCCTCCACGCCGGATTGAGATGGAGGTTCTGATGAAACCAAATCTGCCTGGTCGAAAGTGGGCTTCAGGTCGCGCGCCGGCCGGGGCCGGCCTCTGTGCTCTTTTCCTCTTTACGGCGTGTGGGAGTCCCCCGCGACCGCCGGCCGAGTTCGAAGCGCGGCCACGACAAGTTCTCCGTGAGGTCGCGCCGGGCGGTTCCATGCATCCTCGGCTGGCCGCCGACCCCTCCGGGACCATCTACATGCTGGCCCTGTACGGGGGGCCAAACCCCACGCGGCTCGGCCTCTTCGCATCCCACAACGGAGGAGACAGCTTCGGTGAGCCGGTTCCCGTCACCGATGCGGGCGCCGAAGTTATCTCCCACGGGGAGAACAGTCCCTCGCTTGCCTTTGGCGCAACCGAAATCTACGCCCTCTGGGAACAGCGCCGCGAAAAAGGCGGGACGGACCTGATGTTCGCCCGGTCCGTTAACTTCGGTAGAAGCTTCGAATCACCCATTCAGGTTCCCGACAAAGCCGATGCTTCTCCCAATATCTTTTCAAACTTGCGCGTTTCTCCGGATGGCACGGTTTACGCCGTCTGGCTCGACGGTCGTCAGGCTGGCCCGGGAACTTTCTCGGTCTATCTGGCGCGCTCCACGGACCGCGGCGCCAGCTTCGAGCCCAACAGGGAAGTGGCTCGAAGTGCTTGCCCTTGCTGCCGTCCGGCAATCGCTTTTGGCCCGCAAGACGAAGTTCACATCGCCTGGCGCAAGGTTTTTGACGGCGATATCCGCGACATCGTAGTCTCAACGTCACGTGACGGCGGCCGCTATTTCGAC
>CAZKXX010000005.1:0-66331 GCA_964556705.1 uncultured Acidobacteriota bacterium | reverse complement strand
GCGCCCGGCTCGCAGCCGCCTTCGTGTCCCTTGACAACGCCGACGCCGTTATAGACGCGCTACTCCCGGAAAGGCGAACGGTAGCGCAGGGCTGCTTTTTGACCTGCGGCTTTCCGGGCCGCGGGTCACAGGACAGACCCGCGCTACCTTGTGGTATCATCTGTGGCGACCGCGAGGGAGGTCCAGGGATGCTGGAACTTTACGGTCCAATCTTCATCTTTTTCGTGCTGGCCGCGGCGTTTCCGCTGGTCACGCTCTGGGTGGCGAAATTCGTTCGGCCGAAATTCACGCCCACTCCCGAAAAGGTGATGCCTTACGAGTGCGGCATCACGCCGGAATCCACCTCGCGCGGCCGCTACACCGTCCGCTTTTACCTCGTGGCCATCCTCTTCGTCATTTTCGACGTGGAGGTGATCTTCCTGTTTCCCTGGGCCGTGGAGTACAACGTGCTCGGGCTGTTCGGCCTGGTGGAAATGCTCATCTTCCTCGGCATCCTGATTGTCGGATACGTCTGGATCTGGAAGAGCGGTGCGCTCGAGTGGGTGTAGGGAAAGTGTGAAGTGTGAAGGGTGAAGGGGGAACTCGGAACGCTGAGCGCTGAACGCGAAGCGCGGAAGGAACGAGAATTCCCCGCAAGATTCCTGGCTCCAGCCGAACCCCAGCCCGAGCAGTGTGCAGCGCAGTTCCTGCTTTGCTTTCGACCTTCAACTCTGAACTCTTAACCCATATCCCTTAACCCCTTTGGCCCCGCGCGCTCCTGTGTTAGCATTCCCCGCTTATCTTCACGTCAGAGGACTTCAGAGATGGCTTACAAAGGACTGAGCCTGGAAGGGAAGCGCGCGCTGATCTTCGGCGGCACGAGCGGCCTGGGGAAATCGATCGCGCTGGGTTTTGCAGAGGCGGGCGCGGACGTGGCGCCGGTCAGCCGGCGCGCCGAAGAGGTGAAAAAGACGGCGGAGGAGATCCGCGCGCGGGGCCGGCAGACGCTCGAACTGACGGCGGACGTCACGAAGCGCGCCGACGTCCAGCGCGTCGCGGACGCCGTGCGCGAGGCTTTCGGCCGCATCGACATTCTGGTGAATTCGGCGGGCACCACGAAGAAAATGCCTTCGTTCGATTTCCCCGACGAGGACTGGGACCGCATCCTGAACATCAACCTCAAGGGGACGTGGTTCGCCTGCCAGATCGTCGGCCGCATCATGCGCGAGCAGAAATACGGCCGCATCATCAACATCGCCTCGATCGGCGGTTTCCAGACGCTGCACGAGGCCACGGCCTACTCGGTCTCGAAAGGCGGCGTGGTGATGCTGACGCGCAGCCTGGGGGCCGAGTGGGCGCGAACGGGCATCACGGTGAACGCCATCGCGCCGGGCGTGTTCGAAACGCCGCTCAACACCGCGCTCATCAACCTGCCGGAGCGGAAGGCTTCCATCATGGCGCACACGCCGATGAAGCGCTTCGGAAATCTGGAAGAGATTCAGGGCGCGGCGATCTTTCTCGCGTCCGACGCCGCCTCCTTCGTCACCGGCGAAGTGGTGGCCGTGGACGGCGGGTTCATGGTGCAGGGCATCGGCGCCTGGCCGTGAGGAGGGAACCGGCATGACGCCGGAACTGCCGCGGGTCTTCGAGAAAACCTACACGGTCACCGACGAGTACGCCGTGCACTTTATGGGGCAAGAGGCCGAGCCCGTCCTCGCCACGCCCATGCTCGTCGCCTGGATGGAGATGACGTCGCGCGAGAACATCGCGCCGCTGCTCGCGCCCGGCGAGGATACGGTGGGCGTGCGCGTGCACGTCCGGCACCTGGCCGCGACGCCCGTGGGAATGAAAGTGCGGATCGTTTCGCGCCTGCTGAAAGTGGAGGGAAGGATCTACACGCTGGAAGTGGAAGCCTTCGACGAGGCCGAAAAGGTGGGCGAGGCCGAGCACGATCGCGCCGTCGTCAACGTGGCGAAGTTCTCGGCTCGCGTGGCCGCCAAGCGCCAAAAAACTTCGGGCGCCCGATAAACGCTCCGAGGAGCATTCAACAGGCGCCCGACCTCCGACCAGGGAGGGTCAACCTGCCGTGGCGCAGGTGGCTGCCTCAGACTACTTCATTACCACGACAAACCGGATGGGCATATTCACGGCCCCGAACTGCTCCTGGCTGCGACGGCGGATGACGTTCAGCGAAGCCAAGTCGCTCGCGGTAAACCCCGGATTGCCGGGGATGTCACCCGGGTCTGAAGTGATGAGCCACTCAGTTTCCGAAAGCCTCATCGCCGCCAGCGAAGGATAATCCAGTTCGTATGTCAACTTGCCGACTTTGAACTCCAGGTCCATCTGCACCTGAGCGGTGGTGCCGACACCCATGCTCGGATAGGGGCCGAAGTAATTGACCCCGAACAAATCCACTTCCGCCAAAAAGTCCTGAGCCAGGCCGGAATTCTGCCAGGCCGTCGAACTGGAATCGAAAAAGAAGCGGAGTTTGCGCGGCGTGTTGTAGGTGACGAGGTTGGCGTCCTTCTGGTTCACGCCGAAGTAGCACTGAACGCCGGAAGTCCCGTGGTCGTAAACGGGGTTGCCGTCGTCGTGGACTCCGACCGCGACAGGGTTCGACCAGGTGGCGGTCAGCGGCGTCGTGCTCCCCTTGCCCTTCTTGGCAGCGGAGGCGAGGGTGGCGGTGAACAGGGCCAGACAGACGAGTGCGAGGACCGAAACCAGACGCGGGCGCGTCATGTTCATGCTCCTTTGGCCATCCGCGGATGGCCGTGCTTTGCTCAAGGCTGTGAACCGGTGACTTCAGGGCAGGGAGTATACCCTTTCCCCGCCGGATGGGAATAGTACTAAAGTTCCAGTTCCTCCCGGGCCGTCAGCTCGCCGACCGACCGTTCGGTGTCGCGCCTTTCGAGCCGCCTAAAATCGAATCAGCAACGTCGCATAGACGTTGTTGCTGTGATAGGCGGCCGCGCGGCCGGGCACGATGAGCGCCTGGAGCGCGGAAGCTGTGTTGAAATAGTCGTACCCGACACTCAGCACGAAGTCGGGGGTAAAGACGAAATCCAGCCGCGAGCCCGCCGTCGAGCTGAAGCTGAAATCGGACCGCTGCCGGATCTGCTGCGGGCCCGCCGTCCCGTGAAGGTCCCAGACGATGTAACGCGAAGGCTTCAAGGTGACGCGCGCCAGCCCCGCGTGGCGCTGGTAGAAGCTGGGCGTGAAGAAGCCGGTGTTCAGGAAGAACTCCGGCGAGGGCAGTCCCTCCGGGCTCGTATAGCCAAAGAGCATGGCGTCGTAACCCGCTTCGAACTCCGCCTTCTCGCCGCGCCAGAGAATACGGGTGGCGGAGAGGGTGCCGCCGTTGCCTTTTCTCCGGAAGACGCGGCCGGCAAAAGTGCCGCCGTCGGGCAACGGGATGTCGGGCAGGAGGAATTCCGGCGAAAGGGCGCGGTGGTAATAACCGAAGGCGATGCGCGTGCGCGAATCGGGGCTCAGGATGAGGTCGCCCGTGTATTCGTCGGCGTGCATGGTCTGCGCCACCGACTTCGGGGTGTAAGGGAAATACCGCCGCGCAGTGCCCAGGTTGATTTGCACATGCCGGCCAAGCTTGAACGTCGGCGAGACGGACCAGATGGCCCGCTCGTGTGTGGCAGGCAATCCACTGAAATCGCGAGCACCGTGGCGCAATTGGATCAAGCCCCCGCTCGCCGTAAGCGAGAACGCCGAGGAGATTTGCGCCGTCCCGCCGAACTGAAACTGGAGCGCGTTCTGGGCGATGCGGTCACCGCCGGAGACCAGCACATCCGGCGGGAAGTCGTCAAACCCCAGCGCGGTCGGGGCGGGAACAAAGGGCTCCACGGGTACGCGCGGGGAGAAAAAGGACTCGCCGTTCTGAAACACTCGATAGCCGAAAATTTCGGCCAGCGCCGACGAGGGCAACACGTCCACGGTAATGAAGTTTCGCAGCCGCGGGTGGAGATTGAAGCGGAAATCCAGAAGCTGGTAGCGCCAGATGTTGAGCCCTTCGGTGTCGCGGACGTAGCTCCAGCCGAAGCGAAGTTCGGGGCGCATGCCACGCTGGATAGCCTCGCGCAGGGCGCGGACGTCGGTGTTGCGCGGCTCGATACGTTCGGCTTCTTCGAGCAAATTGAGGGCGCGGTCGGGCCGGCCCAGGGAATTCTCGGCGGAGGCCATCGAGAGCAGGACGGTCGTATCCGAGGGGTCAGCCGCATGGAGTTCGGACAACATCTTCTGCGCGCCGTCGGGATTGCCCGACCAGAGTTCCACCTGGGCCCGTGCGGTCGTCGCTTCACGGTCTCCGGGCTTGATTTCGAGCGCCGTATCCAGTGCCCGCCGCGCGTCCTTCCACTGCTGGCGGTAAGTGTGGACGCGCCCTTTGCCGAGCCAGGCGTCAAAATTCTTCGGGTCGCGGCGAATCAGGTCCTCAAACTCCTCCAACGCGGGGCCGTATTCGCGCGACCAGGAGAGCACGCGCGCCATTTCCAGTCGCGTCTGTGTGTCGTCGGGGTTCTCGGCCAGGATGCGCCGGTATTCGGCGACGGAGGCGTTGTAGTCGCGCCACCAGCTCATCACGCGGGCCATTTCCTGGCGCACCGGCAGATCCTGCGGGTTCCGGACGAGATACTCCTGATAGAGCTTGACGGACTCGGCGAACTGCTGGTTCCAGCTCAGCACGCGTGCCAGTTGCAGTTGCAACGCCTCATCGTCAGGACGAAGCTGGCGGACGGCGCGGAACTCCTGGAGCGCGCCGGGAAAGTCGTTGCGCGCCAGCAGCACTTCGGCCAGCGCCATGCGCGCCTCGACGCTTTCGGGATTTTCGTTTACGAGCGCGCGCAGGCGGGCCTCGGCCTCGGGGCCGGTGGCCTGGTCGCGGGCCCGGCGCAGCGTGGCCGATTCCAAGTCCTGCTTGAGCGCCTCGATTTGCCGGTCGCCCGGATACTGCTGGCTCAGCCGGTTTATTTCCCGCCGGGCCGTGCCGATTTCCCCGGTTTGGATCAGCGCTTCCACGACACCCACCTGCGCCTCGCGATTGTCAGGGCGCATCTGGAGGGCGACTCGATATTCATCGAGGGCGCGGGCGTGCTCGCCCGTGTAGGCCAGCACGCGCGCCAACTCCACGCGCTGCGCGTCGGCTTCGGGACGCAAGGCCAGGCCTTTGCGGTAATAGTCCACGGCCTCGGGATATTTCTCCTGCCAGCTCAGCACGCGGGCGAGCTGGAAGAACGCCTCGGGGTTAGAGGGAAAGCGCTGAGCGTAGTCGCGGAGCACCTTTTCCGACTCCGCGTAATCGCGGTTCCAGCCCAGGACGCGCGCCAGGCGGAATTCGGCGTCGGAGTCGCGCGGAGACTGGGCGAGGTGCTGGCGGTACTGGCGGACCGCCTCCGCGTAATTCCCTTCCGCTTCGGCGCGCTCGGCGGCTTCCAGAGCCGGTGTGCGGGCGGGAGCCGGCGGCGGCGCATCGGCGGCGGCGCGTTCGGCTTTTTCGACTTCGATCAGCCCTTCGCGCGCGTCGGAATGGCGTGGGTTCTCGCGGGCCAACTGCTCAAAGAGGGATTTCGCCTGACTCAGTTCACCCAGCCAGAGCAGGTTGTAGGCCTTGACGATCCGCGCTTCGAAGTTCCTGGGGTTCGCGGCGAGGACCTTTTCCACCTCGGCGAGAGCTTCGCGATGGCGGCCCGTCCAGCCGAGCACCTGCGCGCGGCCGATGCGCGCCGCGAGGTTTTCCGGACGATGGCGGAGAACAAACTCGTAATTTTCGAGCGCAGCGGCAAAGTCGCGCTCCTGCGCGAGCAGCCGCGCCAGTTCCACGCGCGTCCCGAAGTCCATGGGCTCGACGGCCAGACGACGGTTGGACTTGGCAATCGCCGCCTGACGCACCTGTGTCGTCGCCTGCGGCGGGAAAGCGCCGGCCGGGACAGGGGCGCTCATCCCGACCAGGAGCCCGGTCAGGACGAAGACTCGCGCCAGCCCGCCGGGGCGGGGCCAGGCGCGCGGGAATCCAACTTGCTCGGTCATTACGGGCCTCCTGCCGAGGCGCCGTAGCCGGTCAGGCGGCCAAGCGCTTCAGCGACGATCGGATAGCTCTGCTTCAGTTTCAGCCGGTGGGGCAGTTCGTTCCACCGGGGCCAGGGCACTTCCAGTCCCTGGGTAATCACCCCGCCCGCAGCCTCCCCGGCGACCACCTGTGCCGCGTCTCCGCCTTCCGGGTACGCGACCGCGCTCAATTCGATGCGGTTCGACGTGCGTCCCAAGGTTTCCGCGCGGCCGTTGGTTCCCGCGTAGATGAATCCCTGGGAAGGGTCGAGGGTCAGCAGCAGCGCCCAGGAGAGCCGGAAGCGCAGACGGCGCGAGGCGGAGTCGTAATACCACTGGGCGCGCGAGTCGTAGGCGCTGGAGATGGTGTCGAACACGCCGTAGCCGAGCGGGCTGCGGCTGTAGCGGATGGGCTCGAAAACGCGCCCGTCGCGCGCGTAGCGGCGGCGGTTGGTTTCGATCACCAGCTCGTCGAACGCGCCCGCGGCGTCGAACGACAGGTCGAGGTTAGGCGGCACGGTCAGCTCCACGCCGCCCGAGACGCCTTCGACCGTCACCGCACGGTAAGGGTTGTAGTTCCGCGCCACCAGCAGGCGCGTCGAGTCCGGGCCGGCCACGTGGACCAGAAAATTCGCTCCCGGCTCAACCCGCACGTTGGCGTAAGGCAACGTTCCCGACCCGCAAGGCGCGTCGCAGGTGTTGAGCGTAATCAGGTAACGGTCGCGGCTCCAGTCGGGCTCAGCGCCGCGCGGCAGGTCGAGGACGACATCCACATAAAAAGCCGCCGCGTCCCGGGCCCACTCGACCCCGCGGATTCGGGGCGGGCGCGTTTGCGCTTCGGTGGCCGGAGCCGGCGTCCCGAGGGGAGTGTAGTGGAGGAGGGCCCGAGGCAGGAACTTCGCCAATCCGAATGACTGCTCCGGGTTCAGCTCGTTGTGCCAGAACGCTTTGCGGTGGAACGGCTTCTCCCACTCGTCGGCAATCCAGTTGTGTTTCCACCACTCGTCTATCCACTCGAACAGGATGCCGCCTGCAAACCCCGCGTCGCGAATGTTCTTGGTGAGGCGCACGACCATCTCGCCCTGCCGCTGCTCGCTCATTCCGCCGTGATGCATGCCATGAGGATGGAAGTGCGCGATGCCGAGGCTCGTGGACATCCCATACTCGCCAATCAGCAGGGGGGTGCGGCGATAGTGCCGCTTGAGCGCCTGGAGGTAGCCCCAGTAGGCGCTGGGGCCGAGGTGGTCGCGCGCCTCCAGGAACTGCGGCTCCTGGAACATGAAGTCGGGCCAGAAGGGGTACACGTGCAGGAAACCGAAGTAACCCGCCTCGAAGTGGGGCTGGGCGGTGACTTTTTCCTCGTCCACGGAAACGACGTCGAGATCGTCCTGAACGCCCAGACCGAGCGGCGCCAGTTTTTCGCCCCGCGCGGCGCGAATCTTCAATTCATCCACGAGCCGCGATTCGCTGGGATGCTCAAGGGGGTCGAGCGGCGGCCAGTTCACAAACGCCACCGGCCGCTCCTGGTTGTACGCTTCGATTTCGTAGGCCACCGCGCCGTCGCACATGCGCGTCAGCCAGACTTCCGTCGGGTTTCCGTCCTCGATCCGGAGGTAGCGTCCCCGGAAGTTGCTGACGCCGGGATTCCGCAGGTTCGTGGTGATGACTACATGCGGCTCGATCTCCCGCCCGATCACCCAGGCGAGGACGTAGCGGGAGACGTCCACCTCGTAGAGGCCCGCCGCGTGGCCGCGCTCGAACGCGATGTCCGCCCGGCCGTGCAGGGCGTCAATGACGCGCCGGATTTCTTTCTCGAACCCCGCCGTGAAGGAAGGGTCGAGAAGGTTGTCGAGCGGCGGGTCTTCGAGCCAGACTTCCTGAAAGAGATAAAGGGGCGTCGCCGCGTGCACGGCGTTGTGCTCGTCGAGCGCGCGGTAAAAGGCCGGGGGAAGGAGCGTGTAGAGGCGGACCGTGTTGGCGCCCATTTCGCGGATCAGGTTCAGCCATTCAAGGTACACGCTCATTTCGACGGGGGGCTCGGAGGCGAAACGGCCGGGAACTGCCGGTCCGATGTTGACTCCGGCGATGTAGAGCCTCTTCCAGCCGCCGCCCGCAGGGACTTCAAAGAAGCCGTCGCGAATCCGGGCGCGCAGCGTCCGCGAGTCGGGCCGTTCGGCCGGTCCGCTGCGACGGGCCTCCAGCTCCTGGAGGCTTCCGGCGCCCGTCAGGAAGGCGAGCTCCTGAAGGCCGAGGGCGTCCTGGGAATTCTTCTGCAACATCTTCTCCACGATGCCGAGCGCGTCGCGGTTGCGGCCTTGAAGCCGCGCGACTCGCGCCAGCGCCCCCTGCACGTCCGAAGCCTCGCGCATCTCCTCCGGCAGCCGGTCGAATAACGCCAGGGCGCGCGCGAATTCTCGCTTTTCGAGCAGTGCGTAGCCCAGGCCGAGGCGCGCCTCATCAAGCCGGGGGTTGAAGCGCAAGGCGCGCAGAAAGTAGCGGTGCGCCTCGTCGTAGTTCCCCAGCCTCAAATGGCTCCAGCCGATCTGTCGAAGGATCGCCGTGTCGAGCGGATTCAGCCGGTAAGCCTTCCTCAGGTTCTCGAGCGACCCTTCGAACTCGCCGGCCTGGTACTGGTCCACGGCCACGGTGTAGAAAGCGCCGCTGACCGGACGCCAGTTGCGCCACCAGGAGACGAAGCCGCCGGTCAGGGCCAGAATCGCCACGACGACGATCGGTTTACGGAACAGCCGCATTCACCCAGTTCGTCTGCCCCCGGACGAGATCGCGGGGGCCCATCCTGACTTTTCGGCCGTTCCCCTCAGCGGCCGGCGCGCCCCGCCGCGGCGCTCCGCCCCTGGGCCGTTCGCGTGGCTGGCGGGGCCGCGCTCTCCGGGCCGGCGGGCAGCGCCTGGAACGCCTTGCGCAACGCCGCCCAGGACTCCTTCGGCCGCAGCTTGTACTGAGGCTGGTCCCAGCCCGTCCAGCGGTAGGATCGCAGCGAGGCCGCATCGACGCGCGTCTGGGTGGCGGAGAGGGCCGGAAGCGAATCCGCGACGGCGTGGTGCTGTTCCATCGGCGGACGTTGGCGCGCAGCGTCCGCGGGCCGATAGGAGAACGCCGTGATAAGAAATCCGGGTGTTTCCGCGGTTTCAACCGAGCCGTCTTCGCGGACCGCGGTCATCACTTGGAAGCTCGAAGGGTCGGTGACACCCAGGAGCCCCCAGGGGATGCGGACGTCCACCGTGTTCGTCGCCAGGTTGACGTTCCAGCCGGCCAGCGAATTGTAGTTGGGCGATTGCGGGTCGAGACTTCCGAAACGCAGCAGTCCGCGTTCGTAACGCAGGGGCGGGAAGTAACGCCCGTCGCGCCCGTAGCGTCGCCGGTTCGGCTCGGCCATTTGGGGCTCGAACTCCCCTTCGCTTGCCAGCTCCGCCTGCCATCCCAAGTCGAGGCGCATGCCCGTCTGCCCGCGAATCCCCTCGATCGGGTCGATGCGGAAGGGCGTGTACGAGGAGGCCACGAGAACCCGGGTCTCCTCGGGCCCGCCCAACTGGACGGCGTACGTCATCCCCATGGGGAACACGAGCGGCGCGATGAAAGGCAGCGTCTGCAGGCCCGCCCGTCCGGGAAGCGTGGAGAGGCCGATCACGTACCGGGCCTGGTTCCAGTCCGGCTGGCCGTCTCCGTTGTTGTCCAGACGTCCCACTTCCAGCCGCAGGTGCAGAAAAGCTTCATCCGCGTCCACGTAGAGAGCCTTGAGGTGCCGCGCCGCGTCAAAGGCGTCTTCCGCCGGGCGCGCCGGCCCGCTGCTGCGCGAAGAGTAAAGCGGAGGTTTCCCCTCAAAATCTTCCGGCAAGCCGCGCAACGCGAGCGGGCCGCGTGAGGCGGGTTCTGCGGCGACCAGACCGAACTGCTCGGCGGGATCCAGAGCGTTCAGCCAGCGCGGACTGCGCTCCGAGGGAACCTCAAAACGGCGGAATTGCCAGGACTGGCGAAACCACTGGTCCAGCCATTCGTAGATCATGCCGCCGGCGGCGCCCGCCTCGTGAACGCTGCGCGTCAGCCGCGCCAGCAATTCACCCTGCTGCCGTTCGTTGTGTCCGCCCTCATGGAACCCGGCGGGGCTCAGGTGGCCGATGCCGTGGCTCGAGGGGATTCCGTAGTCGGCGACGAGCAGCGGAAGGCCGCGATGGTTGGCCTTCAAGTCGCGCAGGTAGCCGAGAAAGGGATTGCTGCCTTGCGCGTCGCGCACGGCCTGGTAGCTGGGTTGATAGTTCATGAAGTCGGGATAAGAAGGGAAGACGCTGTAGGCGGCGAAGTAGCCGGCCGCGAGGCGCGGCTTGGGCTGAAGCCGCAGGGGGTCCACGGAAACGCTGTCGTCGTCATCGTAAGGGCCGGAAGGCACCGGCACGCGTTCTCCGCGCGCCCGCCGGATGGCCACCTCTTCCAGAATCGTGCTCTCCGTCGGATGGCGCATCGGGTCGAGGGACGGCCAGGTCAGGAAGGCCAGCGGCCGTTGCCAGTTGTAAGCCTTCTCCTCATACTCGGCGGCGAAGTCGAGCAGCCGGCCGAGGAAGACTTCCGTGGCGCTGCCCGAAGCGACCTGGAAATACGTCCCGTTAAAGCTGCCGGTTTCCGGATGGCGCTGGTTGTTGGCGATGACGAGGTGGGGAAGCCAGGTGTCGCCGATCACCAGTCCCGCCGTCCATTCGGCCACCGAGTCGTCGTAGATGCCGCCGATGCGGCCGGGCCGCCAGGGAACGTCCCCCTGGCCGTGCAGCGCGTCCAGCGCGAAGCGAATCTCGTTCTGGCTGGCACGCAGGAAATCGGGGTCGAGCAGGTCGGCCTGCGGCGGCTCACCCAGCGGAACGCCCTGCACGAGGAAGAGGGGACTTGCGCCGGAAAGGTTGTGCTCCCTCAGCGCGCGGTAAAACGCCGGAGGCAGCAGCAGGGAGGCGCGGACGGTGTTGGCGCCGAGGCCGCTGATCTGCGTGAGCCACTGGCGATAGAGCGCCGCTTCCACGCGCGATTCCGCCGGGAAACGTCCGGGAAGGGCGGCCGTGAGCGAGACGCCGGCCAGATAAACGGTCTTCCACTCGCCCCCGCTCAAGTATTCGAAGGCCTCCCCGCGCGCGCGGAAGGTCTGCGTGAGTTTCTCGGGGCGGACGAACGGGCGGCGCTCCCCGCGCAGCCCCTCCAAATCGCCCGTGGTGGCGTAAAGCTCGCGCAGGTTCTGTTCCGCGGTCGGATTCGAAGTGTCCGCCGCCAGGGCCAGTTGAAACTCGCGGGCGGCCTCCCGATTGCGGCCGAGCTGGCGATAAAGCGCGCCTTGGGCAACGTGCACGTCCGCGCCGGCGACGCCGCGTTCGCGAAGCTGGTTCAGGATGCGGAAGGCTTCGTCGACTTTTCCCAGCTCGACCTGGGTGTAAGCATAACCCAGCGCGATATCCGGCTCGTTGGGAGCCAGCATGTGGGCGCGGCGGAAATAGGGCTCTTCAGCCTGCGCCGGCTGGCCCAGTTTCAGGTAATTCCAGCCCATCAGCGCCAGCACGGCGGCGCTGTTGGGATCGATCCGGTAGGCCTGCTGGAGCAGTTCGAGCGAACGTTCGTAGTTGCCCGCCCGGTATTCGTTCACGGCCGCCGTGTAAAGCGGCCCGCTCACCGGCTTGACCACGAATTCCCACAACGTCGTGGCGATGGCGATGACAATCAGCGAGATGACAATTCGATTGCCGAGAATCCGCATGGTCTAGGCCTGCTCCGTGGCTCCCACGTGGACGACCTTTTCCCATTTTCGGAAGCCTGTCAGGAAATGCCAGACGCCCTGAACGCGGTAGAACAGAATGACCTGCCGGTATCCGATATTCTCCAGCATCGCGTATTTCAACAGGGTCATCAATTCGGTGAAGCGGGGGTAACGCCGGTAGGTGAGTTCCTCGAGCAGGACCGCGCCCACCGAGAGGAACGCTCCGTAAACCAGACTGAGGAGCACAAACAGAATGAACAGTTGCGGCGGAACCATGCCAAACGCCAGCGCCAGAGGGACCATGAAGTATCCGAGGAACTCCACCGGCGCTCCCAGCGCCTCGACGTAGAGGTGGAAAGGAAAACTCCCCATACCGATGGCGCCGTAACGGCTGTTGAACAGCATCTCGGAGTGCTTCCACAACGTCTGGCACAGTCCGAGCTGCCAGCGCCGCCGTTGTCGGCCGAGCATCCTCATGGACGTCGGACACTCGGTCCAGCAGACGGGGTCCGACGTGAACTTCATTTTGATCTTGCGGTTATTGTGGACGGCCCAGCGATGGATTTGGACGATCAGGTCCATGTCCTCGGTGACCGTGTCGTGGTGAAATCCATTCGCCTCCACCACCGTCTCGCGGTGGAACACGGCGAAGGCGCCGGAAACGATCAGCGTCCCGCCCAGGATGTCCCAGCCGGTCCGGCCGAACAGAAAGCTGCGGAGGTATTCGACGACCTGGAAACGCTCGATAGCAGTGGGGGGCAGGCGGACGTCCACCACCCGGCCGTCGCGGACCTCGCAGCCGTTCAGGATGCGCACGATGCCGCCGCTGGCGACCGTATTGACGGGCGAGCGCACGATGGGACGCATCAGCCGCAGCAGCGCGTCCCGCTCCAGAATGCAGTCGGCGTCGAGCGTGCAGAAGTAGGGCGTGCGGCAGATGTTGATGCCGGCGTTCAGAGCGTCGGGCTTCCCGCCGTTGACCTTGCTCACCACCAGCAGGTTCGGCAGCCGCGGGTTCATATAGATGCCCTTGACATGCTTGGTCTGCAGGCGGGGGCGGTAGATGAGGTCCATCCTGACCAGGCGAAAGGCGGTGATGAGACGTTCCAGCGACTTGTCCGTCGAGCCGTCGTCCACGACCACGACTTCGAAGCTGGGGTATTCGGTGCGCAGGACGGAGCGCACCGATTCGACGATGACTTCCTCTTCGTTCCAGGCGGGAATGATGATCGTGACGGGCGGCGTCACAACCGATTCGCGCAGTTCATCGAGCCCCTGGTAAGTGAGCCGCCGGTTGTGAAGCCAGGTCGAGCCGAGCGACAGCAGCATCAGGATGGTGTAGCCGCCGTTGGCGAGGAAGAAGTAGCTGATGATCACCACGGTAAACATGTTCATACCGTGGATGAACCACTGTCTTACGACATCCCATTCCATGAGCCGATGCTCCTCAGGCCCCCGGTTCGACCCTCGTCCGCAGGAACTCGACGGCCAGCGTGCGCAGAGTCGGGTCAACCTCGCTCGAAGCGACGTCCACCACCCAGCCCTTGATTTGCGGGTCGCTGCTGCGTCCCCATTTCTGGAGAAATTTCTGACGGACTGAGCGTTCGGAAGTCTGCGCCAACAGGCTGACTAGGTAACTGGTCTTCCCCATGCTCACCAGCCGCTCCAGAACGCGGCCCGTCGAGCCGCCGCTCTCGGTGGCGTATTGAGCGAGGAGCGAAGGGATGAGTCCGGCGCGCTGCATTTCGTCGGCGATCTGTTCCTGGCTGTAGCGGTCCTCGGTGCTCAGGAAGTGCGTGGCCAGCTGCTCGTTGCCGACTTGTCCGTAGACCAGCATGGTGCGCGCCGCCGCCTCGCGGACCATCCAGTGCGGGTCGGTCAGCCGGTGGGCCAGGTGGGCCGCCTGCGAGATGAATCGCCGCCTGGCGAAGGCGCGAACGGTGTGCAGCCGAACGAACCACTGCGCGTCTTCGAGCAGCGTCAGCAGCACGGGCGTGGACCGCGGGTCGGCCAGATAGGCCACCACCGGCGCGGCGCGCGCCCGCACGTCCGGGTTTTCGTCGAAGCAGAGCTGGGTGAGGAAGACTTCCGCCAGCGCCGGCGAAAAGTCGCGCGGGTCGAGCATGAACTCCTCGTCCTGTCCCGCCAGGCGCTCGACGATTTCCCGGATGACGTCGGTGGCCAGAAAACGGATCCGGCGGTGCGAGTGGGTCAGGGAGGGAATCAGCTTCGGGCCGTAGGAGAGCGGGAAGCTCACCAGCGCCGTCTTGACGGCGCGCAGCGAAAGGCGCGTGGAGGGTTTCAGAACCACGTCGTGCAGCCTCTGGACCAGCGCCGGAAAGCTCTCCGGCTCCTGAATCGCCGCGAGCGACCGTACGGCGACGCTCTGCACGTCCGGATGCGAATCCTCCAGCGCCTTCACCAGCAGCGGCCAGCTCGCCCGATGGCGGATGATGCCCAGGTTGTCGGCGCTTTTGGCGCGCAGCAGAAAACGCAGTCCCCCGAACCACTCCAGAAATCCCTCGGGCCGCGTGAAGGCTTCGCGCAGGGAAGCGATGTTCATCTGCCCGGAAAGCCGCGACTGCCACAGCCGCACCAGGCCCAGGTCCTCGCAGAGGTGACGCAGGATGGGAATCTCTTCGCCGGTGGCATGAACCTCCAGACAAAGCTGCTCGAGGACATACTCGCGGTCGAACCCGGAGATGCCGCGCAACAGTTCGACGCCGCGGACGTATTCGAGCTTTTGCGCCAGAACGGCGGTGATCACCGGCTTGTATCGCTGGCGGAGGTCATCGATCCGCTGGAAGTAGCGCTCCCGCCGCTGGCGTCGCGCGATGGCCGCCGCCACCAGCGCTCCGGTCCCCAGCACGACCAGAATCAGGACTGCGATCACGAATTCGGTGATGTGTTCGATCAGTACCGGCATGGTTTGCCCGATCTTTCGCGGAAGCGCCTTTCGCGCTCTTCGACGCCGAGGACGACGACCGGCGCGCCCGCCCGCCGGCTAGGCCCCGCCAGCGGGGTCAACGGCCGGACACGGCGCTCTCCGCCGACGCCCCCTAACATATCGGCATCTGAGCCCGCAAGTTTCTCCAAAAATTCCCGTACCCTCGGCGAGCGCAGGGCCATTCCGATGGTTGTCCCCCAACCGACTGGTCCGGCCGCTTGTTGGCACCGCTGCTCGGGAAACACCGCTTCCGCCTTCGCGAGAGCGGACGCCTGCGATCCCGCAAGGATGCCCGACCCGCCGCCGGTCAAGCGCACACTCAAACCCGTCCGACCCCTTGGTGCGCGGAAGTGCGCGGGATTATATACACACCGGGGCAAACCTGCCACATTTTTTCGCAGGCTGTCCACAGTACCTTGGTGCTTACCAGATTAGAAAACCGCTAAAATACGCGGCTTAACTTCCGCGTTAAGGCTCGACGGGCAGGCCGCTCCGCTCCCAGGCGGCGAGTCCGTCCTGGAAGACTTTTACGCGTTCCTGGGCGAAACCGCGAGCCAGCAGCACCCGCCCGGCCGCGACGGCCGCGGCGCAAAGGTCGTCGCCGCGCCCTTTGCCGCTTTCATACAGAACGATTTCGCGGTCCTGCGGCAACTCGCTCCAGCGCTGTTCGATTTCCTCAACGGGGATGCTGACGGCGCCGCGAATCCTCCGCGTGGCGAATTCGCGCGCCGGGCGGACGTCCACAAACAGGGCGGAAGAGTCTCGTTCAAACATCTGTCGCGCCTGCGCCGTGTGAATCATGTCCGGCTGCTGCCGGGCCAGATCTTCTTCACTGCACGTGGTGGCGGAGGATTGAAAGGTGGAGAAAGCTCCGCCCCCCAGCCGCAGGGTTCCGAAACCTGACAGGCCGCCGCCGCTCCCGGCGGAGGCTTGACCCGCCGCCTCGGGGGCTTGGGCGCTCGTTCCACTCTTTTCCTCCAAGGGCGGCTTATCATTGCTCGGCGGACCCGGTGGAGTCGCGGCGACCGATTCTTCCCGGGGGCCCGTGACCTTGGCGCGGGCCAGTTCGGCCTCCACGAGCCGAGCGAAGTCGCGCACCGCCAGGGGCCCTTCCACCACGGTCCGGCCGACGAAGAACGTCGGCGTGGCGCGCAGCCCGAGGGCCCGCGCGTCCTGAACGTCGCGCTCCACGCGGGCGGCCATTCGCGCGCTGGCGAGACACTCGCGGAAGCGCTCGACGTCCAGCCTCATCTCGCCTGCGGAGCGGACCATCGCCGCCTCGCTCAAGTCCTCCTGGTGATCGAAGAATTTCTCGACCGCCTCCCAGAACTTCCCCTGCTCGCCGGCGCATTCGCTGGCTTCGGCCGCCCTCCGCGCGTGGGGGTGGAGGCGTTCCAGCGGGAATTGCCGGAAGACGAAACGCACGCGGTCGCCGTACTGGCGCCGGATTTCTCTCGCCGTCTCTTCGGCGCGCGAACACGCGGGACACTGGAAGTCGGCCCACTCGACGACGGTGACGGGCGCCAGCGCGTTTCCGGTGATGTGGCTGTCGGGGCGCACCAGCCGCTCCGCCACGCCCTCACCCGCCGCCACCTCGAGCGGCTCCACCGCGGCCTGGCGCATCAGGAGGATGAAGGCCGGGACGCCGAGGGCGACCGCGATGACGGCGGTCACCACGAATCCCCGCAACGCGGCGAGGGCGGCGGGCGGCCCCGCCGCTGCCCCGCGCGGGCGGGGGCGCACCATGTCGAGGACCGCCAGCGCGAATATCACCGTAATCAGCACCGCCGAGACCACGCACCAGAAACACCAGGCGCGAATGACGAACGCTTCCAGGGCCGTCAGATAAAGGGAAAAAGCGAAGCCGAATCCCGAAATCGCCACCAGCGCGTAGCGCGCCAGGCGTTCCAGGTCGGCGTTGAGCAACGGGCCGATGAATACCAGCAGCGCCAGCGTCAGGAACATGGCCACGCCGAAAGCGGGCAGCGGCACTCCCCACAGGAAAGCGTATTCGCTGGCGCGGACCGCGTCGCACCCGTCGCCGACGCAGGTCATCGGAATGGAAGGCGTCGTGTACGCCCACAACAGGTAGAGGGCATTCCAGAGCCCCGCCAGACTCAGTGCGAAAAGGCCGATTCGACGCATCGCCTTATTCTATACCGAGGTCGCAGGAAAGGGATACGGGTCGCAAGGACTCAGGAGCGGTCGGAGCGGAAATGCACGTCGGGCGATTCGCGCTCGACGCCCCGCGCCTCGAAGAACTCGCGCGGCTGAAAGGAAAACAACGTGGCAACCAGGTTGGAAGGGAACTGCTGGATGCGCGTATTGAGGTCGCGCACCACGGCGTTGTAATAGCGCCGCGCGTTCTGAATGTGGTCTTCGACGCGGCTGATTTCCTCCTGAAGTTGCATGAAATTCTGGACCGCGCGCAACTGCGGATAGTTTTCCGCCAGCGCGAAGAGCGATTTCAATGCGGCCGTCAGCGCGCCTTCGGCTTCGGCGCGCGCCGCCGGTCCTCCGCCGGCTAGCGCCCTGGTTCGCGCTTCCGTCACGCGCTCGAAGGTGGCGCGCTCGTGAGCGGCGTAGCCCTTGACCGTCTCCACCAGATTCGGCACCAGGTCGTGCCGGCGCTTCAGTTGCACGTCGATGTCCGCCCAGGCGCTTTCCGCCTGCACGCGCAGCTTGACGAGGCCGTTGTAAATCACGACCCCGGAAACTAACGCCGCCGCCACGACCGCCGCCGCCAGCCATTCCATCGCCTCCGCACTCCTTCCCACCCCGCCGGGCGAAGGCGGATTATACCCGTAAACATTCAAACGCCCCATTATGCTTTCCCATGCGGCTTGCGGCGTCTGTTTTCCGCATCCAAGCCATACCTCACCAGGGACCAGGTCAAGGCGCTGATGGCGCGCCGCGACAAAATCCTCCAGCATTTCGAAACGCTCATCGCCCGGAGGGGTGAGAGCGCCGTGATTGACTGACCTCTCGTGGAAATCCCGTCTGAGACAGGGTCCTCAACTCTCGGGGGCCTCGGTCGTATGCCGGCGTGTCATTTCCCGAGGGTCCGCGTTGCCCCTCGGCGTCCTTGGCAGGATAATAGGGGGCGGCAGCGTCCGGGCGAGGCTTCGGCGAACCTTTTCCTATCGCCATCGTGTGACCGCGCTGGACCTCGCGTCGCACCGGGCGCAGGAGGGAGGTCGGGCGATGAAGATTCTGGTCACCGGCTCGACGGGCCTGATCGGCTCGGCGCTCCTGCCGCACCTGACTGCCGCAGGACACTCTGTTGCTCGAATCGTCCGCCACGCGGCGCAACCGGGCGAGGTCCATTGGGACCCCGCGTCGGGTCACATTGACTCTGCGGGGCTGGAAGGGCACGACGCCGTCGTTCACCTCGCGGGGCACAACATTGCTGCGGGCCGCTGGACGGCCTCCGTGAAGGAAAAAATCCGCTCCAGCCGCGTCACGGGGACGACGCTGCTGGCTGAAGCGCTTGCGCGATTGTCACAGCCGCCGAAAGTTCTGGTCTGCTCTTCAGCCATCGGCTATTACGGCGATCGCGGCGACGAGCCGCTGACCGAAGAAAGTCCGCCCGGGAATGATTTCCTTTCTCAAGTTGCTGTCGAATGGGAGAACGCAACGCGGCCGGCCGAAGACCGCGGTGTGCGGGTGGTGCGGCTTCGCACGGGCATCGTGCTTTCGCCGAAAGGTGGCGCGCTGGCGCGCATGCTGACGCCTTTCCGCCTCGGGGTCGGCGGGCGCGTGGGCAGCGGCCGCCAGTGGTGGAGCTGGATTTCAATGGACGACCTGCTGGACGTCTACCGGCTGGCGCTCACGACGGAACCGCTGCGCGGCCCCGTGAACGCCGTGGCGCCCAATCCCCTCACCAACGCCGAGTTCACGAAGGTGCTTGGTCGCGTCCTCAGCCGCCCCACCCTATTTCCCGCACCGGCTTTTATGCTGAAACTGGTTCTCGGCGAAATGGCAGAAGCCCTCCTGCTCGCCAGCACGCGCGTCGTCCCCGCGCGCCTCGCGGCCGCGGGCTTCGCGTTCCGTTACCCCGAACTCGAGCCGGCCCTCCGGCACCTTTTGGGAAAGTAGCTCCGCGCGTTCCCATCATGCGCCTGACAGGTTCATTCACGCTTGCTTCGTTCGTGGTCCTGGTCCTGGGGCTTGCGGCTCGCGGCGCAGAAACCGCGCGCTTTCGCTCCCCGGGCGGCCGCTACGAAGTGACTTTCGAAGAGCTTCAGCATGTTCGCTATCCTCTCGCCGAGTCCGCCGAAAGCATCGACCGCATCAGCCACGTTCGCTACAGGGTCATTTTCTTCGCGGTGGGCGCTTCGCAGCCGCGCGCCAGCGTGGAGTTCGCGGACGTGTACGGCTGGTCAGCGGACGCGCGGCCGGCCGAACCGGCAGAGTTGTTTAAGGCAGTTTCGTGGAGCCCGGGCGAGCACTTCGCCGTCCTCGATGAAGAAGACTGGGCGCGCGCGCCGGGTGCACCGGAACGCCGGGCCGTGGCGCTCGACCCGACGCTGCCCTGGGAAAGCGAGCCCTTCCGCCTGCACGAACTCCTGTGGGTGGACGAGTTGCGCGCCGCCGGCAATGTCCACGACGATTGCAGTTATGCCGTCGCCTTATTCGACGGCCGCGCCGGGCAAACTCGGCGACTCTTCACCCCCGCCAGCCCGCTGGGCTATGAAGTGGTTCGCGTCGAAGGCCGCCAGCTTCACGTGCGGACGCTGCTCGATAATTGCCGCACCGAAGACGACGCGCTGGCCTTCGTCGCCAATTGCTTTGTCATGGACCTCGACTCGATGCAGCATGAACGAGTTGAGTGCCTGGAAGAACCCCGCCGCAAAGCGGGACTGCACGGCACAACCTCAGCCTCGCCTCATGACTGAAAAACTTACATGCCTTATGGTGCGGTTCGCGTGCTACCTGAATATCCATCATCCTGCTGACAATAAATGACTTGATTGCGTTCCGAACGGTTTGGTGGCGAGCCTGGCAGAAACCTAGGCAGGGGATTGCATGACCAGACCGCCCCAGGGCGGAGCGGATCGAATTCGAGAGAGTATGGCAGGGTTGAAAATGCGAAATCGCAGGTATCATCATGCCTTGTCCCTTTGTCTGGCAATGGTGCCTGCGGCTGCCGGATGCGGAAAGAACACCAAAGCGCAGCACGCGGAGGGCGAGGCTGAGTCGAGCGGGGTATTCGGTTGGTTTCAGATGAGGTCCCGACGAAAGGCGCTGTCTGAGCCAACCGACAAAATGAGCATAACCTGACCCAGGCCCGCGTGGTGCATCGCGCGGGCCCTTTTTCTCTCTGGACAATTCGTCTTTCCCGCGCCGCACCGTCCAGAGTGCATGGTTAAGGACTTTATGTCGCAGATTTCCGCGAAATAGCCTCCTTGCCTGTACTCCTCTCTCCTGATCAATATCAAGCGGGGCATGGGAATTGCTGGAAAGAGGATGAGGTGGTTCAAAAACACCCAATCTCGGCGACTCTTGCCGGGATTGGGCGCGAGAGGATTGAACCCCCGCCGGGGGTGACGTATGACGCGCAAAACGTGGATTGGCTTGGCTATCCTGGTTCTGGCGCTGAGCCTTGCCGCTCAGGAGAAGCCGCAGGACGAACAGAAGCCGCCCGCCGAAGGCGCGCCCGCGGCCGTGGACACGCCGACGGTCCACACGTTTAAGATTTCGCCCGAGGAGGCAGCCCGCAAAAATCCGATTCGCTACACCGACGTCTCCGTCGAGCGCGGCCGGAAGCTCTACATGACCCAGTGTGCCATGTGCCACGGCGACCGCGGGGACGGCAAAGGCGAGGCGGTCGAAGACATGGGGATTTCACCGCCCGATTTCACGAAGCCCAAGGCGCTCGAGAAGCGCACGGACGGCGAACTGTTTGCAATTCTTGGCCAGGGATCGGAGGTGATGCCGGCGCAGGGAGAGCGGATGCGCGAGAGGCAGAAGTGGAACCTCGTCAACTTCCTCCGCTCATTCGCAGGCGCCACGCCCGCCAAAGCCACTGAACGGGAAGCGGCCGACGAGCACGTCCGCTTCATTTACGATAAGGAGTGAAGGGAGCGGGGAGCGCGACCCGTTGAGCGTCGCGTTCCCCGCCGTGGGAGGGATGCCTGCCCCCGGAAAGGCAGGCGCGAGACTTAGCGAGCGGCCAGCTTCTTGGCCATGGCCAGCAGCACTTGCCGGTCCGCTTCCGTAATCTTCTCGACCAAACCCTTTAACTTGAGCAGAAAGCGCGCGTCAGACCCTTCCTTGGTGTCCTCCGCAGCGAGTTCCTCCAGCGTCTTACGGGGCGCAAGGTTGGGCGTGGGATCGTCCTCACCGCCCGAATAGAAGAGCTGGTAGAGGGGAATGTCCAGCGCCACGGCAAAGCGCTCGAGCGTCTCAATGGACGGCACCGTGTGCCCGTTCTCGACGCGCGATGTGTAGCAGCGCAGCAACCCCGTCACCCGCTCGATGTCGCCCTGAGAAAGTCCCTTCTGCTCCCGTAATCGGCGGATTCTCATTCCAATGGACATAGCCATCACTCCCTGGCCTTTCGGCTTCTTTGTTTTTCGCGCCGTCATGGTCGTTTTGACAGCGCGATTGTCTCCGTAGTCTATCGGCAATTCAACGGCACTCCGGTACCAGTACCAAAGTCCCGCGAAAGTTGGGCGAGGGGTGAGCGTCGGCCCGTGGTGACAAATTATCCGAGGACGTTCGCCAGCAGTGCCATGCGGACGTAGAGCCCGTTCTGCGCCTGACGGAAATAGGCAGCGCGCGGATCCTGGTCCACTTCCATGGCGATTTCGTCGAGGCGCGGCAGCGGGTGCATGATGATGGCGTTCGGTTTCATGAGCCGGAGGCTTTCGGCGGTCAGGACGTAAACTCCGCGGCACTGCTCGTAGTCGGCGATGCGGTCGCCGAAGCGCTCCTTCTGCACGCGGGTCTGATAGACCACCTCCACTTCCGGAAGGACTTTCTCGAGCGAAGTTTCTTCGACATACTCGACGTGTTTCTCGCGCAGGTGTTCGAGGATGTCTTCCTTCATTTTCAGCAGCGCCGGCGCGACGAAGTAAATTCTCACGCCGCGGAATTTGCTCAACAGGTAGGCGAGCGAGCGGACGGTGCGGCCCTGCGCGAGGTCGCCGACCATGGCGATGCGCAGTCCGTCGATGTGGCCGATTTCCTTGCGAATCGTGTAGAGGTCGAGGAGGGCCTGCGTGGGGTGCTGCCCGACGCCGTCTCCGGCGTTGATGACAGGGACGCGCGAGACCGCGGCGGCGCGCTTCGCGGCGCCGACCTCGAAGTGCCGGATCACGATGACGTCGGCGTAGCCGTTCAACATGCGCACCGTGTCCTCGAGCGTTTCGCCCTTGGCGACGGAGGAAAACATCGCGGCGTTTTCGGTGGAGATGACGCGCCCGCCCAGCCGCAGCATCGCCGTCTCAAACGAAAAGCGGGTGCGCGTCGAGGGCTCGTAGAAGAGCGTGGCCATAATTCGGTTGTGGAACTGGTTGCTGCCCCCCTGCTCGACCAGCTTTTCCATCTCGGCGGCGGTCTGGAGCAGGTCGAGCAGCGTGGCCTGGTCAAACTGCTGGGCTTCGACCACGTGGTGGAGTTTCATCGGGTGTCCTTCCTGCCTCCGACGGGATCGGACCGGCATGCCTGCGGGCTTCGGGCGCGCTCCGCAAGATACCTTGCGAGCTCGCGAAGCGTCAACGTCCTTCCTGCGCCGCGACAACAAGTCGCCGGCCGCGCCCCGACGCGGCCGCGCGCGGTTCGGGCCACAAGAAAGCGAGACGCCGGACTACGGCGCAGGTGGTGATCCGCGCCCAAAGCGTCTTGATTTCGCCCTCCAGTCGCCCTAAACTGAACGTCTTCAGAGAAAGGTTCGGCAACGCCGGATGATTCTGCCATGAATGTTTCTCTCAGGCGCCGCAGCGAACGCCTTCTGATCACCATCCCGATCCGTGTGGAAGGAAAAGACCGCAACGGCCACCCGTTCGCGGATACAACGCGGACGCTCGCCGTGAACCGTCACGGGGCGCGAATTCAACTGGCGCGATTCCTCAACTCCGGGGAGACGGTGCGCGTTACCAACCTGGTCGCCAATCAGCGGGCGGAGTTCCGTGTCGTCGGCCCAACCCAGCCTCCCACCCAGAAGGGCGGCGAATGGGGCGTTGAATGCCTCGAGGAAAGCCGCAACGTCTGGGGAATCGAATTTCCCCCTGCCAACGGAGGCGAGCAGGCGTGCAGCGTGCTGCTGGAATGCCGGCGATGTCACGAAGTCCAGCTCTCCCGCCTGTCGCTGGTGGAAGTGGATGTCCTCCAGGCCTCCGGCCTGCTGACGCGCGAGTGCGGCGGGTGCGGGAAATCCACGCCGTGGGGACACGTGGAAAAGCAGGTGGGGATGCCTGCGCCGGGGCCGGAAATGGACCGCGTCTTCCGCGAAATTCTCCAGTTGGATCAGGCGGAGGGCTCGCGCCGCGCCGCGCCCCGCTCGCTCATGCGCCTTCCCCTGCGCGTGCGAAGCTGGTACGGCAACGAGGAACTGACGCGAAGTGAGAACGTCTCGCGCGTCGGTCTCGCCTTCACCAGCGAGAAGGTTTACGAAGTCGGCGAGGCGTTGATGGTGACCTGCCCCTACGATCCCTCCGGCCAGAACCCCGAAATGCGCGGGCGCGTCGCGCGGCGGTTCGAAAACAGCGGACCCGCGCGACACCTCTATGGCGTCCGCTACGAGCGCGAAGCGTAAATCGCACCCGCGCTCCAGAGCTTGAGCCCGCACGCCGCCGCCGGATGTCCTCCCTCACGCATCTTCGAGTCAAGAAGACGGCCTAAACCCGCGGTCCGGGCCTTCCTAACTGAAGCCAACTCCCTCGCGTCGCGGCGAAATCGCCGGCGCGGGGAACGACGGTCAAAAAGCCCGAGGCCCAGCCTCAACTCAAGACTGTTTGAAATTCCGCCGATACGTCATGTGATAAGCGCCATTGAACCTTCGCCGCGCGGCAGAGGAGCCAGCGTGCGCGCCGGGGGGGCAGAGGGGTGTCGAGCGGGAAGAAGAGGGGTGCCATCCCCTCCGTCGAGGCACCGGCACTTGGGAGACACAGATCAAGTGAAGACCGTCAGGCCCATCGGTGGTCGGGACCCATCCCGGCGGCGGACGTTCTCGCCGGTCGCCGATGCGGCCTGGGGTCATTACGTTCTGGTGTTTGTGCTGGCCGTCCTCGCCGGCGCCGCCTACGTCGCGTACCTCTTTCACAGCCTGCGCATCGAGACGACGGAGTCGTGGAAGTCCCGCCTTTCCGGCCTGGCCGACGAAAAAGCCCAGCTCGTCGCCGTGTGGTTGAAGGAGAGAAAGGCGGACGCGGAAGTCGTGGCGGGCTTTCCGACGGTCGTGAAGATCCTCGCTTCCCGTCCCGGCGCCCGAAGGGCTCACGCTGAGGCGAGCCACCTTTCATCAATCCTGGACCATGTGGCGGCCGCCTACGGCTACCGCGACATACAGGTCGTCAATCGGCAGGGTGAGACCGTCGCCCGCACCGCGCGGGGTGCGCCCCTCGATGCGGAGAACCAGGAACTGGCGCGTCAGGTCATGGAAGGGAACCGGTGGCGGATCGAAATGACCCCCGGCGGTCTCGCCAGCGTCGGCGTTCCCGTCTCCGACGCGGCCCGGGTGACGGCTGGCGCGCTCCCGCCGAAGCCTCTGGGCGCGGTCGTGCTGAGAATGGATCCTGACTCCAGCTTGTATCCGCTCCTCCTGCCGCGCTGGGAGGTGACGGAGACGGGCGAGACGTTGCTGGCCCGCCGCGTCGGAAACGAGGTTGAGTTCTTTTCTCCTCGCCGCCACGGGCCAGAAGGGGACTTGCCCGTTCAGTTCCCTTGGAACAGTGGCACGGCGGCCGTGCCGGCAGTGGAAGGCCGTCAGGTTGAGGGCGAGTTCCGCGACTATCGTGGCGTCGCGGTGCTGGCGGCGACCCGCCACATTGCGGCCACCGGCTGGGGCCTGGTGCAGAAGGTGGACCTTGAAGAGGTGATGGCGGAGTTTCGCGCCAAGGCGGTCCGAGAAGGAGCGCTGACCCTCCTGCTGCTGCTGGCTCTCGCGGGCCTGCTCGCGGCCCGTCGCCGGCACACTTTGGCGGGCGCATGGAAGTCTGAACAGGAGCGGTTCCGCGCCCTGCTGGAGGCTCAACTGCACCCCATCGTGGCCTCGGACCGCGAGGCGCGGATCGTCTTCCTGAATCGGCGGGCGCGGCAACTGTTCGGCTTCCGGGACGAGGACATGCTCGGCCAGCCGTTCGAGGGACTCTTCCCGGAGCGCCTGCGCGATGAGTTGCGCCGGCGGCATGAACTCTGCCTCGGGGACGACGCCGCGGCTTCGCCGGACACGCCCGCGGAAGCCGAAGTCCTCTCGGCCGAGGGCGGCGAGGTGCCCGTCGAAATCAGCCTCAGCCGCTTGGACACGTCCGCTGGGCCGCTCGTCTATGCGGCTCTCCGCGACCTCCGCCCCCGCCTTCTCACCGAACGCGCGCTGCACGAATCGAGCGAAATGCTGCGCGCCATCATCGAAGCCTCGCCCGTCGCCGTCAACGTGATTGCGCCGGACGGAACCGTAAAACTCTGGAACTCGGCCGCCGAGCAGACCTTCGGGTGGCAGGCCGAAGAAGTGGTGGGACGCCCGCTTCCTTTCATTCCTGAGGAGAAGAAAGCCGAGTTCGAAACCATCCTGCGCAGGACTTTGGACGCGAACGGTGTGAAGGGGATCGAAGTGTGGCGCCGTCGGAAAGATGGTTCGCCCGTGCTCGTAAACCTTTCCGTCGCGCCCCTTCGCGACGCGCAGGGCCGGCACACCGGCTTCGTCGGCGTGCTGGAAGACATCACGGAGCGCAAGCGTCTGGAGGAAGAGCACCGCCGGCTGGCCTCGGCGGTCGAGAACACGGCCGAGTGTGTCGTGATTACCGAACTCGACGGAACAATTGTTTACGTCAACCCCTCCTTCGAGCGCGTCACCGGCTACACGCGCGCGGAAGCCGTGGGGAAGAACCCCCGCTTCCTCAAGAGCGGACGGCAGGACGACGCCTACTATCGGCACTTGTGGCAAACGATCGAGGCGGGAGAAGTGTGGGCGGGGTGCTTCATCAACCGGACGAAGGACGGAAGCCTGGTCGAAACTGAAGCGGTCATTTCCCCGGTGCGCGACGCCGCCGGGCGGCCCGCCTATTACGTTGCCGTCGAACGTGACGTGACGCGCGAGCGCGCGCTTCAGGAGCAGCTCCGCCAGGTGCAAAAGATGGAAGCCCTGGGACGCCTGGCGGGCGGCGTCGCGCACGATTTTAACAACCTGCTCACGGCCATCACCGGTTACAGCGAACTGTTGCAGGCCATCCTCCCCCCGCAAGGCCGCGCGCGGGACTATCTCGACGAGATCCGCAAAGCGGGAGGCCGCGCCGCCGCGCTCACCCAGCAGTTGCTCGCCTTCAGCCGCCGCCAGCCGGTCGAGGCGCACGTGCTCGACCTGAACGCGGCCATCCGCGACATGCACAAGATGCTCCGGCGCCTGATCGGCGAGGACGTGGAGCTTGTCCTGGATCTCGCCTCCGACTTGGGCCCCGTCAAGGCCGACCCGGGCCAGATTGACCAGGTGCTGCTCAACCTGACCGTCAACGCCCGCGACGCCATGCCCCGGGGCGGACGCGTTACCATTTCCACCGCCAACGTGGAGCTCACCGAGACTTACACGACGCAGCACGCCACGCTGGCCCCCGGTTCGTACGTGGCGCTCTCGGTCAGCGATACAGGCTGCGGAATCGATCCCGAAATCCTTCCGCACATTTTCGAGCCCTTCTTCACCACCAAGGACCGGGGAAAGGGGACGGGCCTGGGGTTGGCTACCGTGTACGGCATCGTTCGGCAGAGTGGCGGCTCGGTCTCCGTGTCCAGCCAGAAAGGCGAAGGGACCGTCTTCCGCGTCTATCTGCCGCGCGTGGGCGTGGCCACCGACGCGGAAAGGCTCGCTGGGCATCGCCCGGCGGCGCGCCCGGCGAGTGAGACGATTCTGGTGGTTGAGGACGACGATGCGGTGCGCAACCTCGTCCGCATGGTGCTGGAATCCCGCGGCTATCGCGTGCTGGAAGCGCGCGGAGGCGTCGAAGCGCTGGACCGCGCGCGCGAGCACGGCGGGCCCTTGCACCTCCTCCTCACCGACATCGTCATGCCGGAAATGAGCGGGCACGAACTCGCCGAGCACGCCCGCGCCCTCCATCCCCGCCTTCGCGTGCTCTATATCTCCGGATATGCGGACCAGGAACAGGCGCGGCGCGGCGTGCGCGATCCCCTCGCCGGATATCTCCCCAAACCTTTTTCCCCGGAGACCCTGGAGCGCAAAGTCCGCGAAGTCCTTGACGCCGTCCCCGCCGACCGCGCGTGAGGCGCGTTTCTCGCCCCATGTTGCGGACCTCGTCGGCTTGATTCCTTGCACGCGCCTCGGCGAGGAACGGAGATGGAATCCTGACGCGCGTCAAACCGCCAGTGTCCAGGCGGAAACCTTCTTGACGCTTTTGGCGGCACGCGCCGATCCTCGTGCGCAAATCGAGGTTTTCTCTCCGCCTTTGTCTGATCGGGAATCCGCGTCCACACGCTCATCCTGCGTTACGCCGGCGGTTGCGACGTTCGCAGTGCCTGTCCGGGAACGGAGACTTCTACGCAGGATCCAACCAGGCTGGCCCTGATCTTCGACCTCGAATACTTG
This sequence comes from uncultured Acidobacteriota bacterium, assembly GCA_964556705.1. Lineage (GTDB taxonomy): Bacteria > Acidobacteriota > Terriglobia > UBA7540 > UBA7540 > CAZKXX01. The sequence continues at coordinate 38,854 of CAZKXX010000005.1, read as the reverse complement.
AAGAAAATGTGATGGGCGGCGACGTGACGTCCCCCTCCGGCATGAAGTTGGCCTCGTCGAAAGTTCCCGGTTGAGGCGGAAAAGCCGGTCTCGGGACGCCGCTTCCCGAGCCGGTAGTTGATTCCAAGAGGGGGAAGGGATTAGGTGGCTTTGGCGATGTCGCTGACGCCCTGATGCTCGCCCTTGTCGCTGTCCTTACAGGTCAGCGTGACCTTGTCGCCGGCCTTGAAGTTCTTCAGCATCGCGGCCGCCGAATCGAGCACCGGCACGGTCTTTGTCTCGCCTTTTTCGTCTTTGATGGTGATCTTCTTCCCAGCCGTATCCACCGAGACCACCTCAGCCTTCATCGAGTGAGTTTTCTCGCCAGGCGCGGGGATGGCCCAATTGACCTGCGCGGTCCACAACATCAGACCGCTGACTGCCGTAAGCAATGCCAACTTTCTCAGCATCGGACATCCTCCTTTTCACCGGGCGGGCTCAGCACCCGTCCTTCTGGGTTATCGAGATGTTCTAAATTTTATCGACGCCGCCGGAAGGATGTCAAGGGAGGCGCAGCTGCCGCGGCGGGGAATCTGCTCGGCGCGAGCCCATTCGCGGCCCTCGGCGCGCCCTCGCAGCGTTTGACACTTTTGGCGCGCCGCTGCTAGGATGGGAAATTGTCGTCCCCGTCGTCTAGCCCGGCCTAGGACACCGCCCTTTCACGGCGGTAACACGGGTTCAAATCCCGTCGGGGACGCCAAGCCCTTCGACCCGTCTCGAGAAATTCAGGCAAGCGAATTCGGCTCCTCGCGTGGCGCGGACCTCGCGGAGATTCTTACCCGCCACATTTTCCGATGGCAATCAGTTCGCGGTCGGTGCGGAAGTACCACCTGCCGTCCACGAGCGCGGGTGAAGCCAGCACGCTTGCATTCAGACGGTTCACGTGCAGCAGGCTGAACTCGCGTCCCGCCTTGAGCACGAACGTCTCGCCGTCGTCGTTCGTGAAGAACACTTTCCCGTCCACGCCCACGGGTGAAGCCGAAAAGCCCTCCTTGCGAGCCACGCCGAGCCGCCCCTGCCACACCGTCTCACCCGTCTTCGCATCCAGGCAGGTCGCGATGCTCGCCATGTCGTTCACGAGATAAAGCAAATCGCCGTAAAGGAGCGGCGAGGGGACGAACGGCGAGCCGCGCGGCGATTGCCACACCAGGTGCGTTTCGGTCACATCGCCGCGTCCGCCCGGGCGGATGGCGAGCGTCGGGCCGGCGCGCCCCGAAGAACAGAAGACCATGCCGTGCCCCACCACGGGCGTTGGAATCACTTCCGCCGTGTTTCCCGAGCAGTGCCACAGTTCCTTGCCGGTTTGCGGGTCGTAGGCGGTGACGCGCTCCTGGCTGCTGACGATGATTTCGTCGCGGTCGCCGACGCGCACCGCCACGGGCGTTCCCCAGCCGACCGACGCGCGGCGGTCGGTGTGCCACAGCGGCTTGCCGGTTTTCGTGTCGAACGCCGCCACAAAGGCGCCGCCGCGCTGGTCCTGGTAGATGATGAGGCGGTCCTTGTAGAGCAGCGGCGAGCCCGCCGAGCCGTGATAGTTGTCAATCTTCCCCAGCGAGCGGTGCCAGACCACCTTGCCGTCAAAATCCACGGCGACGAGGCCTTTGTTCCCGAACGAGGCGTAAACCAGGCGGCCGTCCGTGGAAGGCGTGGGCGACGCGTTGCTGTTTTTCGGGTACGTGCGTTCGGGCGTCCGGTCGGGCACTTCCGCCTGCCACAGGAGCTTCCCGTCCGTGCGGCGATAGCAGAGCACCGCGGCGCGCTCGTCCTCAAACGCCGTGGTCAGAAAGATGCGGTCCGCCCAGACGATGGGCGAGGAATGTCCGCGGCCGGGAACCGGCGATTTCCAAAGGACGTTTTCGGTATCCGACCAGCGGTCGGGGTAGCCGGAGTCTGTCACCAGTCCCTGGCCCGAGGGCCCGCGCCAGCGCGGCCAGTAGGACTGCGCTTCGCCACGCGGCACGACCATTTCGACGCTCGCCGGCACCGACGCGGAGCCGCGAGCATCGCCCGGTTCAGGCAGCGCGCTCAGAATTCCGGTCAGAAAGCCCGCAGTCGCCAAGACAAAAAGGGATTTTTTCATCTCCCGCACCTCACCATGACCCTTTGTCAGACCTCTCCATGATAGGCACGTATCCTGCTCCCGGCAACGAGAATGCGACTCCGGACTGTTCGACTCTCGAAGGATCGCCTGGGCCACAGAATGTCCGCGGCTTTTCGAAGGGGCTCACGGCAAAACCCTGCCGCCCGGTAATTTCTTGCCCCCTCAACAATTTATTGACGTTTGCAGTTGCGAGAGTATAGTTAGGGGGAGGGGACGCGTCTTCTCTGGCCAGTCATCGAAGGAGGTTTTCGATGACCCACGCCGCTCAGGAAGTCCACCGCCGCTCAGGCCGAATTCCCAGCAGGCTTCCCATCACCCTGCGCTTCACAGCAGACGATGGGACTGCGGAGCAGGTGGCTTCCACGGTTGACTTTTCGCCGCACGGTCTCCGCATCCAGACGGGGACAGCGCTGAAAACCGGACAATCGGTGTCTGTGGTTTGTCCCTGGGGCGAAACGCCTTTCGGGGATTACCGCGTCGTATGGGTGCGCACGGCGGGCGCGCAGCGGCCCACCGAAGCCGGCCTTGAACGGATGAATTAGATTGCGGTTTCGTTGACGCGCCCGGCGATTCTCCGGAAACGCCGGTTGGTGCGGCCTGAGTTGAGCCGCGCCCTCGCCGAATTTTTCCCTGTCCATCAGGAATTGCCGCCGCGCCCGTGGCGGCCCCTTGAACCCTCCGGCCGCTGCGCGGTCATGAAGTGCTTGATGATGGCGACGGCGCGCTCGGCGTCGAGCGATTTCGAAACCAGCACGCAGCGGAAACCGGCCTCAGTGAAGGCGTAGGTTTCCTGCTTGGGGCAATCGACTTTCAGACAGCGAATACCGCCTACGAGGGCTTCCACGGCCGATTCCCTTCCAAAGCCGAAGGTTACACGGTCAGGCGCGACGAAGACCGAGAACGCCTCATCATCGCGCGTGTAAACGAGCTGGACAATTTCCATACCTTCCAGCTTTGCGGCCCGGTGGGCGGCCAGGCGGAACTCCGGCAGGGCGGAGATTTGAGCCTCGCGAAGGCCCGCCGCGCGCAACACTGCAGGCAACTCCTGCGGCGCGAAGCGCGGCGGCGCACTGAGGACCGCTTGCCGGCTGGCGTCGCTGCTCGCGGCTTGCAGGGGTCGCAGATAGTCGCCGAGGTCGAGAAAAACCGGGGGCGCCACCGTGCGGGGCGCGATGGGCGAGGGCCGCCGGGCCATCAGCACCGCCAGCGCAACGAGCAGGGCCGCCGCCACGACCACGGCGGGTTTCCAGAAGGCGAGCGCAGCGCGTGCGGCCGGGTGCCCATCTGACCGGGTCGAATCTTCGGCATTGAGCTTCGATTCGATCTCGGCCCAGAGCGCCTCAGGCGCATTGGCGGGCCGCAGTTGGCGGGCGAAGGCGATGCCGAGCCGGACCTCTTCGCATTCACGGCGGCACTGGTCGCAGCGCTTGAGGTGCTCGGCCACGCGCCGCGCCGAGTCCGCCGGAAGCTGCCCTTCGCAATACGCCGAAAGGTCTTTGCGAACGTGACTCCAAAGCATGTTGATCCTCACCCCAGCATCCCGCGCCACGGCGCGAGCTTCTTGGCCAGCATCTTATGCGCCCGGTTCAGCCGGGAGGCTACAGTGCCGCTCGAACAGCCGAGTACACTGCCGATTTCCTCGTAAGAGAGCCCCTTGAGATAACGCAGCGCGACCGGCGCGCGGAACTCCGGCTTGAGCTGGGCGAGGGCTGCGTGGACCGCCGCGGCGAGCTGTCCCTTAAGGTAATTTCGCTCCTGGGAACTCTCGACCGGAATCTCGCCGTCCGCCGCGCCGATCTCCAGGGAGACGAACCGGCGCCGGGACCGTCGCTCATCCAGGCATTCGTTGACGACCAGGCGGTGAAGCCAGGCCGAAAAGCTTCCATCGCCGCGATACTGCCCGATGCGCGAGAAGACCTTCAGAAAAACCTGCTGGGTGACGTCCCCGGCAGAGGCCGCGTCCCCCAGGATGTGGTACGCGAGCGAAAACACCCCATCCTTGTACGCATCATAAAACACACGAATGGCCTCCCGCTCGCCTCGGCGGCATGCCTCGATGAGGTCGGGCTGCAGTTGTAGAGCCTGGTCCGGGCTCACGCTCATAAGACGGTCATGCGCCATTTTTTCTTCCCGAGTCCTTCGCTGCTGCGGAGATCCTACCCGTTGGAGGGCCTCCCCTCTGACCTCGGAATCCGGCCCCGATCGAGGGAAGAAAAAGCAAGCGGTCTTCGTCAAATGGAAGGAGTGATGCGCTCAATCCATGGACCGCACTGAGCCTATGCCCCGAAGGCCGCGAGTCAAGAACATTTTAGCCGGAATGAACACCCCGGCCATGATGTTCCTCTCCTTGAGCCTACTCACGAACCTTGCCAGAGCGCAGGCGCCCGCAACCCAAGGGCTGCAATCCTGTCTTAGAGCCAGGGAGGTGCTCCCTCATGAAGGCATTTGTCCTCGGATGTTTGCTCACTGTATGTTTCGTCTCCACCGGGATCGCTCAGGCCGAATCCATGCTCCGTGGCAACCTGCCGAGGGCTGGCAACCGGCCCCTGGAAACAATACCCGGCTTGGACAGCGTCTATGACGTTCTCAAGACACGCGATGGAGTCCGGTTGCGCACTATTCTGACCAAGCCCGAGGGACGAAGCGGCAAGTTCCCCGCAATTCTCTTCGTGCAGTGGCTCTCCTGCGACTCCATTGAGCTTCCGGGCTCAGCTCAGGATGGCTGGAGCCGCATGATGCGTCGGGTGGCGCAGGAGTCCGGCGTGGTCATGATGAGAACGGAGAAGCGCGGCGTGGGAGACAGCGAAGGAGGACCGTGTTCCGCGCTCGACTACCGCACCGAACTCTCTGACCACGTGCAGGCGCTTGAAGCGCTCAAATCATCCGAGTGGGTGGACCCCGGGAAGATGGTCATTTTTGGAGCCAGCATCGGGGGTACTTACGCGCCGCTCGTCGCGGCCCATCAGGAGGTGGCCGGCATCATCGTCTGGGGCGCGGGCGCGCGCAATTGGTTTGAGCGCATGCTGGTGTTTGAGCGCAACTTCCGCGAACTCTCGGGAGTCTCCGGCGACACGCTCAACGACGAGATGAAGAGCGTGGCCGCCTTTCTTTTCGCTTACCTGGTCCAGAAGAAGTCTCCGCTGCTGATCGCCGCCGAAAGTCCGGAGCTGGGGGCCGTTTGGTCGAAAATCGTAGGGGCGGAGGGAAACCTGCTCTACGGCCGGCCGGCCTCCTTCCATCAGCAAGCCCAGGATCAGAACTGGACGCAGGCCTGGAACCAGGTGCGCAGTCCTGTCCTGGTTTTTTACGCGGAATACGACTGGTATGAAGACGCTCGCAGCGCGGAGTTGATTGCGCGAATCGTTAGTCAAAATCGCCCCGGCAACGGACGGGTCGTCGTCATTCCCAAGACGGACCATCACTTCGTCGTGTATTCCCGGCCCGAAGACGCAGTCAAAGGTCAAAACGGCCGCGTTGATGAAGGCCCGGTTGTGCGAGAGATCCTCTCCTGGCTGCGAGAGCGTCTCGGAGATCGGGAGGGCGAATCAGCGCGGATCACCGGCCCTGCCCCCTTTGCTCCACTTCGGGGCCAACGACCTGCCCTGTCTGCCTTAAGTCAGATGAAGCGTCCGCAATAGCGCGCAGTCCTTGGTCCGTAGTCAGCAAAAAAACTGGAAATTGGATATTGGAAGCTGGCGCGCCGTCGCGGCCGCCACTCGAATTTCGAGTTTCCGGTTTCTCCCGCGGAACATGGGCCGCGGACGATATGTGTTTCCAAACTTCAAAAATAGGACTCGGCGCCAAAACGCTTGCAAACACGAAAAAGTGCCACTTTTCGATTTCTCTTATCCCGAGCCATTTCAATGCGTTGCATCAAAATGGGGGCAAGATCAAAGCCGCCAAGTTATTGAATATTGGTTGTGAAAGCCGCCAGGTTGTTGATTCCAGGCAACCTAGGGGTTTTTAGAGATCAGGCCCGCCGCGCGGCCGAAATTTAGAATACTTGTTAACCAGAAGAATAACCCGCTCCCGGAAATTTCGCCGACACCTTGCTTCGCGGCTCGGCGGCGACTAGACTCAGTCCGAGCCGACGAAGCATTTCGCGGAGAATCGATGGGCGCGGAAAAGAGGCGGTCGGAGCGCGTCACGCTGACGGTGCCGCTCTGGGTGATGGGGACTCACCCGAAGGGATTTCCCTTCATCGAGGACGCGCGCACCTTGAACGTGAACCGTTACGGCGCGCACATCCGCATCTTCCGTCCACTCAAATCTTCTCAGAAGGTCACGGTGGTCAACCTCGCCACGCACCGCGAAGCCGAGTTCCGCGTTGTGGGCCCGCTCATTCCGTTCACGGAAGAAGGCGGCGAGTACGGCATCGAATGCCTGCGCGCGCGCGACAACATCTGGGACATTGATTTTCCGCCGCCGTCAGAAGACCGGGCGATGCCGCCGACGGCGCTGCTGGAGTGCCGCGGCTGCCAGCGCGTGGTGCTCGAACGGCTGTCGATGATTGAAGTGGACGTGCTGCGGTCGGCGGGCATCCTGACGCGCAAGTGCTCGCGCTGCGCGGCCGAAACGGCGTGGGGCTACCCGGAGCGGCGCATCGCCATGGAAGGCCCGCCCGAGGAGACGGACCTGTTCGAGCAGGCGCGCGAGGAAATCGCGCGGCGCGAGCAGCGGGCCGAACCGCGCGAGGCGCTTCAACTCCCGCTGCGCGTTCGCGATTTCGACGGCCAGGAAGAAATCGCCCACACGGAGAACGTCTCGCCGAGCGGTCTCTGCTTCATCAGTTCGAGGCCCTACCAGGTGGGCCAGGGCGTCGTCGTGACCTGCCCGTATGAGGAGAAAAGCAAAGCGCCCGCAACGCCAGCCCGGATCGTGCGCAGCGCGGCGATCGGCGGCTCGTCGCGCCGCCTCTACGGCGTGCGCTTCGAGGCGAACCAGGGCTGAGGCTGCTCGCCGCCTTTTCCGGACGCTTCCCCCTTGCCGGATTTTCGCGAATCGGAGAAACTGGATATCGGTCATCCCAGGCAGGGCGAGAGGGGAAAAGCATGAGACGGATTCTGAAACGCTCGGTGGTTTGGTGCTGCGGTGCGGTGATGGCGCTGGCGCTCGCGGCGGGGCTCGCCGCGCGGGCCGGCGCGGACAACTTCGAGGCGCTCGACCGGCCGGCGCTCGAGCGGCTCGCGTGGATGCCCCGTAACCAGACGGGAATGATGAATGTGGATGCGAACGAAGGCGCGTTTCTGCGCGACCAGGTGGTGAAGTTGAACGCCCAGCGCGTCCTCGAAGTCGGCACGTCGAACGGCTATTCGACCATCTGGCTGGCGATGGGCGCGCGGCGCACCGGCGGGCACGTCACGACGCTCGAGATCAACGACACGCGCGCGCAACTGGCGCGCGAGAATTTCCGCGTGGCCGGCGTCGAAAAATTCATCACGCTCGTTCACGGTGACGCGTTGAAGGAAATCCCCGGGCTGCAGGGCCCCTTCGAAGTGGTTTTCATCGACGCCTGGAAACAGGATTACGTCAAGTACCTGGAGATGACGCTGCCGATGGTCCCGCCGGGCGGAGTGATCGTCGCTCACAACACGCGCAACCTGCGCGACGCGCTGGCGGATTTCATCCAGGCCGTCAGGACCCACCCGCAACTCGAAACGCAGTTCCTGGACGTGGGCCCCGGCGGGTTCTCCGTGAGCGTCAAGAAGCCGTAGCGTCGCCTGTCGCAACGGTTTGCGAATCCTCCGGCCTGGTCGGGGACGCCGCTCCCACAATTCCTGCACGAGGTTTTTTCGACGATGAGCAACGAGACGGCCAAGCTGACTTCCGAACCCGGCGCCGCGGGCTCCGCGGGGCGCGAGTCCGACGCGATCTATCAGAAGGGCCGCGTCGTGGCGCGCGTCGTGGCGCCGGAAGTGGATCTGGAAGCCAAAGAGATCCGCTTTCAGGAAATCAACCAAAGCGACGAGCTGTTGCTGCCCGAGGAGTGCGAGTTCCAGAAATACCGCATCCTCATCCAGGACATTTCCTGGGCGGTCAGGCTGGACCGCGGAAGCGAACACCTGGGACGCATCCTGCGCGGCGTGCGCGCCGACATTCTGGGTTACCGGGAACAGTAAGGAATCAGGCGGGCTTGGGGGCCGGGGCCGGCCTCCACAAGACGACGGTTCCGCAGGAGCGGCACTCGCGCTGGACGCCTTCGCCGCTCAAGAGGGAGGAAGCGGTCCGCTCGTCGATGTGCAGCGTCTCATGCCGCCGGCACTGTGGGCACTCGATTTCCAGCCGGACCTGCGTCTGGTCCTGTGGGGCGAGGGCGGGGAACTGAATCCCCCAGACGTTGTCGTCGGGACTCAGGCACTCGACCCCCCAGGAAATCCCCTCCGCATCCCCCGCCGAGACCGCGCCCACCACGCGGAACACGGACTCGCGATTCGTCGTCTTGCTCTGGATCACGATTTCCTGCTCGGGCATGAGCTGGCGTTCGAGGGGAATCTTGGCCCCGTGCAGGTTCACCACCAGCGTCCGCGTGTCTTCGACAAAGTCGAAGCCGCGATAATCGATTCCGAAGACGCGGATGGGGAGCCGGACCACCAGTCGAGGGCTGCGACGCTGTCGCACAGGGGTCATCGTCCGGACGAAGAGTTTAGCGCCGAAGGCAGGCTGATTCCAGAAAAAAATGCTTGCCCGATGAGGGGCTAACCTTGGGGTAAACTTGATCCGCAAGGGGCGCAGAGGATCAGTCCAGCGAGGGTTGTGCCATGGACTCGCCGCCCTCGAGCAACACCAGGGCGTCCGTCAGTTCGTCGAGCAGCGCCCGCGGCCCTTCCACGCCCGCCTCGACGGCGAGGATCATTCCCTGGGCGCAACGCGTGCAGAGGAGAAGGCCGCGGCGTTCCGCCGTGCCGTCCGGCCGGCAGACCGCGCAAGGCCAATCATCGCGAGCGTGAACCAGCAAACCACCCGGCGAGACCGCGTATCGCATGGCCGCCCTCCTCCACTCTGAGAACGAGCACGTCCGCTTCCATTGCAGAGTATTTTCTGCCGCTCCCAAGTGATTGGATTCAGGACGCCTCACTGAAGACTCGCTCGGCGGTCGAATTCCGGGTGGTGCAATTCTGGCCGACCCCTGGCCAAAAAGAGGCAGCGCGGCCTGGCCGGATGCCGCCAGATTTGAAGCGACGGGGAAGCTATTCAGGCGGGTCCGGAATGCCGAAGATGTGAACGTCGCCTTCCTTGCCCTTAACTTTGGCGTATCCCAGGTCCACGCAATCGATCTCGCCTTTGATTTCCCGGTAAATTTCCTCGTTGACGAGGATCTTGAACTCGTAGTTCTTTGTCAGCCCTTCGAGGCGCGCGGCGATGTTGACCGTGTCTCCGATCACGGTGTAGTCCATGCGCACTTCCGAGCCGATGTTGCCGGAAATGGCCTCGCCCTTGGTGATGCCGATCCCGTTGCCGATGGGCGGCAAGCCGCGGGCCGTTCGGTCCTGGTTGAAGCGGCGCAGCGCGCGGCGCATTTCGAGGGCCGCCCGCACGGCGCGCAGCCCGTCGTCCACGCGGTTCACGGGCGCGCCGAAGACCGCCATAATCGCGTCGCCGATGTATTTGTCGAGCGTTCCCTCGTACTCGAAGATGGGGTCGATCATCCGCGAGAAATACTCGTTCAGCAAGGCCACGACTTCTTCGGCCGTGGAGTTTTCGGAAATCGTCGTGAAGTCGCGGATATCGGAAAAGAGCACAGCCACCACGGAGCGGTTGCCGCCCAGCTTCAGCTTGTCGCGGTCTTTCAGGATCTGTTCGGCCAGCGAGCGCGTCATGTAGCGGCAGAGCGTCCCCATCAGACGCTGCTCCTGGGTGATGTCCTCGGCGATGACGACCACCCCCAGCGAGCGGTTCTTCTCGGCGTGGCGCAGCGGCAGCACGTGGAGATTAACGTTCAGGATCTCGTCGTCGCCCTTGTGGTACTGAAACTCATAGGCGGTGAACGCCTCGCCGCGCAGCCCCTGTTCAACGCCCGCCACGAGCGCCGGGTTGTCCTCGCCGTGGAAGAGCTCGGCGAAGGGCCGGCCGGGTTCGTAGCTTTCCGCCCGCGAAAAAATCCGCAGTCCGGCGGCGTTGGCGAAGGCCACCCTGCCGTCCGGGTCGAGCGTCACCACGCCCGTGGCCATCGTCCGCAGGATGCTGTCGTTGTAGTTCTTCATGAAACGGACTTCTTCGAACAGGCGGGAGTTTTCGAGCGCGATGGCCGTCTGCGAGCCCAGCGCCCCCAGCATCCGCTCGTCCTCGTCGGTGAACACACCGTCTTTCTTGTTCAGCACCTGCATCACGCCGATGATTTCGCCCTGGTCGTTCTTGAGCGGCATGCAGAGGATGGTCTTCGTCCGGTAGCCGGTGCGGCGGTCTACCTCCGGATTGAAACGCGGGTCCTGATAGGCGTCGCGGATGTTCACCGTCTCGCCGGTCACGGCCACGTGGCCGGCGATGCCCATGCCGCGCGGCACGCGGATTTCGTTCATCGCCGTTCCCTGCGCCACGCGCGACCACAGTTCGCCCGACTTGCGGTGCACCAGAAAGAGCGTGCAGCGGTCGGCGTTCATCACTTCCGAAGTCGTCGTCACGATCTTCTGAAGGAGCTGGTCGATTTCGAGTTCCGAACTGACGGCGCGCATCACGTTCAGCAGCACTTCGGAAGTGCGCATGCGCTTGGCGAGTTCCTCGTTCAGCATCGCATTGCGGATGGCGATGGCGGCGCCGCTGGCGAAAGCTTCCAGCATCGCTTCGTCCTCGGGCGTAAATGTGCCACGGCGCTTGTTGAGCACTTGGATGACGCCGAGGATTTTGCTGTCCCGCCGCCGCATGGGCATGCAGAGGATCGTGCGCGTGCGGTAGCCGGTGCGGCGGTCCACTTCGGGGTTGAAGCGCGGGTCCTGGTAGGCGTCCTGGATGTTCACCGTCTCGCCCGTCGCGGCCACGTGGCCGGCGATGCCGCTTCCCAGCGGCACGCGGATTTCGCTCATCGCCGCGCCCTGCGCCACCTTCGACCACAGTTCGCCGCGCACTTCGTCCACCACGAACAACGTCGAGCGGTCGGCGTCCATGACCGCCGAAGTCTTCTCCATGATTTTCTGGAGCAGCGTGTTCAGATCGCGCTCGGCGGCGAGCGAACACATCACCTCGAAGAGGGCCGCGTGCGTTCCCGCCCCGACGCTGGCGGTCGGGGGCGCTGGCGCTTTCGTCGCTTTCTTGCCGCCGGTCACCGTTTTGGGCATGAGTCAAACCCGCGCGCATTCCCCGCGCTGGCGGGCGGGAACGCTGCGCTCGGAGCCGCTTGATTCAACGTGAGTCTAGGTGGGACGGCGGGCGAAGTCAAATGCCGGCCTTCGCGCGTGGCGTGTTGTCTTTACCGCGCCAGGGTGCGAGAATGGTTTTTCCGTTTTTCGCAGCTCTGCCTGCTCAAGCGGAGCAGGGAGGCAGATGCCCTGCCGCAATCAGGCTCGCCGCAATTCTTCATTCCGGAGATATTCGATGGTCAAAGCTCTCATTCGTTCCCTGACTCTTGCGCTGGCGTTCGCGGCGCTGCCGCTTTCGGCGCCGGCCGAAGAGGGCATGTGGCTGTTCAACGAATTTCCCGTCGAGCAGGTAAAGCAGCGCTACAAGTTCGACCCCACCGAGGAATGGCTCGACCGGCTGCGCCTGGCTTCCGTGCGCTTCAACAACGGCGGCTCGGGCTCGTTCGTTTCGCCGCAGGGCCTGGCGATGACGAACCATCACGTGGGCCGTGAGTGCATTCAGGCGCTGAGCACCGCGGAAAACAACTACATCGCCAACGGGTTTTACGCCCGCACGCACGCCGAGGAAAAACCCTGCCCGGATTTCGAGCTGAACGTGCTCGTCAGCCTGGACGACGTCACCGAACAGGTCAACGCCACGCTGAAGCCCGAAATGTCGGACGCCGAGCGCGCCCGCGCCCAGCGCGAGCAGACGGCGCGCATCGAAAAGGAATGCGCCGACCGGACCGGACTTCGCTGCGACGTGGTGACGCTCTACGCCGGAGAACTCTTCAACGTCTATCGCTACAAGAAGTTTACCGACGTGCGGCTGGTCTTCGCGCCGGAGGAAGATATCGCCTTCTTCGGGGGCGATCCGGACAACTTCACGTTCCCGCGTTACTGTCTCGACGTGGCGTTTTTCCGCGCCTACGAAAACGGCCAGCCGGCACGGACCGAGCAGTTCCTGCGCTGGAGCCCGAACGGCGCGCGCGAGGGCGACCTCGTGTTCGTCTCCGGCCATCCGGGCTCGACGGGCCGGCTGCTGACGCTCTCCCAGCTCGAATTTCTGCGCGACGTCCGCTACCCGACGATCCTGCGCGCGCTCGAGCGCTGGCGGAAGGCTTTGGCGGAATTCAGCGCGCGCGGCGAGGAAGAAGCCCGCGTCGCCTCCGACGATTTGTTTTCCGTCGAAAATTCGCTCAAGGCGATCAAAGGATACCAGTCCGGCCTGCTCGACCCGCAACTGATGGCGGCGAAGCGAAAGGATGAAGAAGACCTGAGGGCCAGGGTGGCGGCGAATCCCGAATGGCAGCGGCAGTACGGCGGCGCCTGGGACGCGCTGGCTCGCGCGCAGCAATCCTTCCGCGCCTTCTTCGCGCCCTGGTACTTCGTGGAATTTTCGGGTGTCGGGCTGAAAGCCTCGAAGCTGTTCACCCACGCCCGCCATCTGGTGCGTCTGGCGGAGGAGAAGACCAAGGCGAACGAGCAGCGCCTGCCGCCCTATCGCGAGTCCGCGCTGCCTTCGCTCGAACTCCAGCTTTATTCCACTGCCCCCCTCTACGATTCGCTCGAAATCGCCAACTTCACGCACGGGCTCGCCGTCCTTCAGGAAGAGCTGGGCGGCGCGAACCCGCTGGCGCGCAAGCTGCTCGCCGGCAAGACTCCCGCGCAGCGGGCGGAAGAACTGGTGCGCGGCACGAAGCTCCAGGACGTGGCGGAGCGCAAACGGCTCGCCGCGGGGGGGCTCGAAGCCATCCAGAATTCTCAGGACCCGATGATTGTTTTCGCGCGCGAAGTGGATGCCGACGCGCGCGCGCTGCTGAAACGCTACGAAGACGAAATCGAAAGCGTCGAGCAGACGCAGGGAACGCTCGTGGCCAAAGCCCTCTTCGCCGCGCGCGGACGCAGCGTCGCGCCGGAAGCCACCTTCACGCTGCGTCTCAGCTACGGCGCGGTCCGCGGCTACGTGGAAAACAAGGAGAAGATCCCCTGGGCCACCGATTTCCGCGGCCTCTACAAGCGCGCCACGGGCAGGTCCCCATACCGGTTGCCGAAGAGTTTTGTCGAACGCAAATCGGCGCTGAAGCTCAAAACGCCGTTCAACTTCGTTTCCACCAACGACATCATCGGCGGCAATTCCGGCAGCCCCGTCGTCAACGCGTCGGGCGAAGTGGTGGGACTGATTTTCGACGGCAACATCCACCAGTTGCCCAACCGGTTCCTCTACCGCGAAGAGCTTCCACGCGCGATCTCCGTCCATTCGGAAGGCATCCGCGAGGCCCTGCGAAGTGTTTACCAGGCAAAGGAATTGCTGGAGGAATTGAGCGACACGCCGTAACGCGGTTCGGTCCCATCGCCGGGGTTTTGGATTGCATGTCAAAGCAACCATTCGCGGTGAGGGCCTGCCGTGAGACCTTCGGCGCGAAGAGCCGCGGGCCCAAAGACAGACCTGCGCCACCCGAGGTGTCTGGACGCGGCGCGGCCCGCTGTGGTAATTGAAAAGCAGGGGCGAAAAACTTTCGGAGGGGGCAATGTACTTCGAGCAGTTCTATCTGAGCTGTCTCGCGCACGCGTCGTACATGCTGGGCTCGGAAGGCGTGGCGGCGGTCGTGGACCCGCAGCGCGACGTGGGGATCTATCTCGAAGAAGCGCGCAAAAACAACCTGAAGATCGAGCACATTATCGAGACGCACCTGCACGCCGATTTCGTCAGCGGGCATCGGGAACTCGCGGCGCGCACGGGCGCGAAGATCTATCTCGGCGTCCAGGCCGGCGCGCAGTTCCCGCACGTCCCGGTGAAGGATGGCGACGAAATTCGCTTCGGCCGCTGCGTGCTGCGTTTCCTCGAAACCCCCGGACATTCGATCGACAGCATCTGCATCCTCGTTACCGATCTCGAACGCGGCGCCGAGCCCTGGGCCGTCCTCACGGGCGATACGCTGTTCGTCGGTGAAGTCGGGCGGCCCGACCTCTCGCCCAACCACACGGCGATCGAACTCGCTTCCATGCTTTACGACAGCCTGCACTCGAAGCTCCTGAAGCTTCCCGACTCGGTCCAGGTTTTTCCCGCGCACGGCGCGGGGTCGCTTTGCGGGCGCAACATCAGCCCGGAGCGCTCGACGACCATCGGCAAGGAAAAAGCCTTCAACTACGCGCTCAAGCCGATGTCGCGCGAAGCGTTCATCGCGCTGGTTACCGGCGACTTGCCCGAGCGGCCGGAGTATTTCTTCCGCGACAAGGAGCTGAACCGCGCGGGCGCGCCGGCGCTCGATGAGTTGCCGCCGCTCGCGGCGATTCCGCCCGCAGAGGCTCGCCGTTTGCAGCAGCAGGGAACCGTCATCCTCGACACGCGCTCCGCTTCCAGTTTCGGCGCCGGACACGTTCCCGGCTCGCTCAACATTCCGCTTTCGGGCCAGTACGCCTCCTGGGCGGGAACGTTGATCGGCCTGGAGAGTCCCGTTCTGCTCATCGCTGAAGACGAGCAGAAGGTGGAGGAATCGCGTGTGCGCCTGGCGCGCGTCGGCATCGAAAAGATCGCGGGATATCTCGCCGGCGGCGTGCTCGCGTGGGAGCAGGCGGGCCTGCCCGTCGAAGAAGTGCCGCAAATCTCCGTGCTCCAGCTCAACGAGTTTCTCACCGACGACCCCAACGAGCTCCAGGTGGTTGACGTGCGCCGCCCGGGAGAGTGGAACGCCGGACACCTTGAAAACGCGCGGCTGAAACCGCTGCATCGCCTGCGCGAGGAAGTCGGCGACCTCAATCCGAAAAAGCTCACGGCCGTTCACTGTAAGACCGGATATCGCTCGTCGATCGCCACCAGCCTCCTGAAGCAGGCGGGCTTCGCGCGGGTGATGAACGTCGTGGGCGGCTTCGACGCCTGGCAGGCGCACAAGCTGCCGTTCGTGGTCGAGGAAGCCGCGTCTTCGGCGGTGGGCAAAGTCGTGCCCTGAGTTAAAGTGTCTGCGGAAAGACTCCGAAAGAGTCGGGGGCGCAACGTCAGGCGACGTTGCGCCCCCTTGGCATTTTCGCTTGCCGGCTCGAATCGCGTCAGGACGCGGCCGCGAGTTGAAGCTTCGTCCGGTGGACGCCGTGGTTTCTTCAGGGCGAAGGCGTGCGCTGCCGGACTTTACGCGCAATGAACCGAGGCGGGAACGTGCTCATCGGGCCCGGCCCTGCAAACTGCCCCCTCACCAGCAGGCCGCGCACGGTCACCGTGACGTTGATCGGCATCGTGTTGACGTCGGTCAGGCCGCCCTCAAATTGCGTCTGGTCTGACGTCGCGACCTGAATGGAATCTACGAAGCAGGCCTGGCAGTCGGCGGTGATGGGACGGAAGAGGCTGGCGTGTCCGAAGAGGCTGGGAAGCTGGTCCAGCGTGAAGTCCGGTGCGGCGACGAACGCGACGCGGCCCGTGAGGGTGGACTTCTTCAGCTTCAGTCGGCGCGTCATCGCCGCGCAGCCGGCGTCCACGGTCCCGCAACCGCCCGTCGCAATCTCGAGCGTTCCATCGAGGATCTTGACCTCCAGGCGCTGGCCGACAATGAGGTCGCCGCCCGCGTCGAAGTCCACCGACTCGACGGGCAGGTCGTCCATGTCAATCCGGAACTCCACGCCCTCGGGGTCCAGCGTCACCGTCACGAAATTTCCGCCTGAGAGATTCGGCACGTTGTGCTCGTTCTGGACGAGAAGAACGAACTCCGAAGCCGAATTCACGGCGAAGACAAGACCTTCCAGTTCGTCCTCATCGCCGGGATTCACGAGTTCAATTTCTTTGGCGAAAAACTCGACGGCCTGCTGGCCCGGCGAGCGGAACTCGATTTCCGCTTCAACCACCTGACCGTTCGCGAACGTCTCGCAGGTGAGATCGTCATCAAATTCCGTCGTCGCATCGAAGCGAATATTCGTGATGGGCAGCCCCGTCAGCGAGTCCGTGAGCGTAAAGGTTCCCGTCGGGCAGGTCTTCGCCAGGTTGGAAACGGTCCCCTTGGTGTCCTCCAACTCATGAATCGCCTGGCCGGTTACAACGGGAAGTTCGACCAGGCTGACAACGGGAGCAACCCCGGTCACACTGGCGCCCGACGATTGAATCGAGTCGCGAACGTTGAAGTCAATCAGGAAACCGCGGTGTTCGTTGGCCTGGATGTTGAGAGGCTGCGAGAAGCTCACGACGACCGTCGTTGGATTGAGCGGCAGGCCCGTGCCTTCCAGTTCGACCACCGTCCCGTCGGACTGAAGGAGCTTTAGCTCGGGATTCGCGAAGGTCAGTTGCACGCCCGCGTACGTCCCGAGGGGAGCCGAGCGCAGGGCCAGAAACGCCGACTCGAGTTCCAGTTGATGGAGTTCAATCTCCACGGCTTCCGTGAGCAGTTGCACCTGCGGCGAGCCCTGGCACTGGCTGCCGGAAACCTGCGGGCAGAGCACCGCCCCCGTGACGGTGATTTCGAACTTCAGGATGCTGGAACCGGCGGGCGGCGCGTCGCCGATGAATACGAACGTGCTGCCCGTGAGCGACCCGAACGGGTCCTCAACCGGGGCGCCGCCGTTTCCGCACGAGGCGAGGATTGGGCCGGCCAGCAGCAACACGCCAAGCAGGGAGGGCCAACGTCGCGAGTTCTTCATCATGAGTTCTCCTGAGGATGGGTCCCGACCCGACCCCCGACTTCAGGGAAACGCGTTCATCATTATAGTGCTGTCGTGGCAATAAACCCAACGCAATGTGGGGGCGTGATTCGCTCGCCCGCGGCGTGTGACAGGATTCCGTCCGGGAAAAGCAAAACCCTCCGCCGGGCGGCGGCGTCACTCTCCCCGCGCGGAAGCCGGTCGTTCTTTTCCGCTTTGACGAGCCGTTTCAGCCACGGGCGCTTTCAGATCGGGGATGGCCGCCTGGAATGTTGGTTCGATGACGGTCTTAATCGGCGTCACCTCGGCAATCCGCTTGCCGCGCAAGGTGACCCGAAGCAGCAGCCCGCGGCGCGTGGCGGGCGGCGCCTGGTCGAAGACGAAATTGCCGAGGCTGTAGGCGATCCATCCGCCCCCGTATTCTTCGATGGGCTGAACGACGTGCGGATGGTGGCCGACGACGAGGTC
Source organism: uncultured Acidobacteriota bacterium (assembly GCA_964556705.1). Lineage (GTDB taxonomy): Bacteria > Acidobacteriota > Terriglobia > UBA7540 > UBA7540 > CAZKXX01. Next base: position 21,358 of record CAZKXX010000005.1, on the reverse strand, counting down.
GGCGCCGGCATCAATCCACTGCCGAGCGAGTTCCACCTGCGCGCGTTGGGGCTTGGGCGAGTACTCGACGCCCCAGTGCGGCGAGACCACCACGATGTGAGCGAGCGGCCGCGCGAAGCGGATGTCGGCGAGCACGCGGTCGGGATCGAGCCAGGCGACGCCGGGCTTTTCCGGTCCGGCGGCCGCCGCCTTCGGCTCGATGTTGACGTAGGCGAGAAACGCGATGCGGACTCCGTCGAGATCCACGATGACCGGGTAATGGGCCGCCCGGTCGCTCGCGCCCGCGCCGACCACGCGGAGGCCCGCATCTTCCAGCCGCTGGATGGAATCGAGCAGCGCGTCCGGACCCCAGTCATAGGCGTGGTTGTTGGCCAGCGAGACGACGTCGAAGCCGGCGAAGGTGAGCCCTTCGAGCGCGCGCGGGTCGGCGCGGAAAGAATAGAGGTGCCCGCGCTCGCGGCCCGCGTCGGAGACGGGACACTCGAGATTACCGAACGTCAGGTCGGCGGCGCGCAGCGTCTCCGCCACTTTGTGGAAGGGGAACGTCCAGTCGTCCTTTGCCGCCATGCGCGCGCCCACGCCGCGCGAGAGCATGATGTCGCCGGCAAACAAGAGCGTCCGTTCGCGTTCGTCGGTGTCTTCGGCGAGGAGGGCCGTCGGAAGCAGCGCGCCGCCCGCCAGGGCGAGAAGAATCCGGATCGCGAAGCTCCGCCGTCGCATGGGCCGTGACCGTCCACTGAGCTTTTCTACTTCAGGTTCTCGGGAATCAGAAACTCCACCAGCACCAGATCGTGCCACGCGTTGCCGAGTTTGCCGTGTTTGGCGTGCACGCCCACTTCGCGCCAGCCCATCAGCTGGCAGAGTTTGCGCGCCGGCTCGTTATCCGCCATGACGCGCCCCACGATTTTGTAGAACCCGCGTTCGCGCGCCGCCTCCTGCATGGCCTTCATCAGATCCTGGCCCACGCCGTGGCCGCGCAGGCTGCGGTCGATGTAGATGGAAAGCTCCGCGATGCCGCTGTAGCAGGCGCGCGGGCTGTAGGGCGTGAGCGACGCCCAGCCCATCATCGTGTGCTTTACCTCGGCGACGAGCACGGGAAATTTCTCCGGCCGGGCCACGATCCACAGGTACCGCTCTTCCGGCGTGACGAAGGCGTTCTCAAAGGTCGCGGCGCGGTCCTGCACGCCCTGGTTGTAAATGCGCGCGATTTCCTTCGCGTCGTCCGGGCGGGCCGGCCGGATCTTCAGAGGGGCGCTCCATTCCGTCATTCGTCACCTGCCGAGTATGAAGGGATAAAGACCAGCCGGGGATTCTATCCCAGAATGGCGCGCGCCGTCACGACGGGCTTGCGCGGCGCTCGAGAAGGCTTCCGGCCCGCGCCGCCGTTTCCGGTTGCAATTCCCGGCTCGCGGCTTGACACTGAGGGCGTTCCGGAATATTCTTGAGGGGCGAATAAAAGGCGAAGATGAGCCGCAAACCCGCTCGCGGCGAAATTCGCGTCGGCCCCGCCGGCTGGTCGTACGACGACTGGGCAGGGATCGTCTATCCCGCGCGCAAACCCCGCGGTTTCCACGAGGCGGCTTACCTCGCGCGGTTCTTCGACACCATCGAAATCAATACGACGTTTTACCATCCGCCCGAAGCGCGGATGGCGCGCGCCTGGGCGCGGCGCGTTGCCGAAAACCCCGCGTTCCAGTTTACGGCCAAACTCTGGCAACGCTTTACGCACGACCGCAACGCCAACCGCGAGGACGAAAAAATCTTCAAGGAAGGAATCCGCCCGCTGGTCGAAGCGGGCCGGCTGGGCGCATTGCTCGTGCAGTTTCCCTGGTCGTTCAAGAACACGAAGGCGAATCGCGAGTATCTGGGCGGGCTGATGATGATGTTCATGGAACACCCGCTGGTCATCGAAGTCAGGCACGCCTCCTGGAATCGCGCGGAGGTTTTCGAGTGGCTGGCGGAATCGGGGGTCGGGTTCTGCAATATCGACCAGCCGGTCATCGGAAGGTCTCTTGCTCCCACAGCTCGCGCCACCGCGCCCGTGGGCTATGTGCGCCTGCATGGGCGGAACTACGAGCAGTGGTTCAGTTCCACGGAGACCGGCGCGGAGCGCTACAACTACCTCTACTCGATGGAGGAACTTGAGCCTTGGGCGGAGCGCATCCGCAAAGTGGCGGAAAGCGCCGGCGTCACGTTCGTCGTCACCAACAACCACTTCCGCGGCCAAGCCATTGCCAACGCGCTGCAACTCGTGAGCCTGCTGCGCGGCGGCCCCGTGCGCGTGCCGGAAACGATGCTCGCGCACTACCCGCAGCTTCAGGAAATCGCTTCCGCCGAGCCGCTGCCCGTGCCGCCGGGCGAGACCGGCTCGCTCTTCGACGCCGCGCCGGCCAAGGAAGGGTAAGGGCGCGGCGTTCCGTGCCCTCTTCGTGCGGGCCATGCGAGCCTTGCCCCCTGCGCGGTCAGGCCTTCACCTCTTTCAGCCGTCCGGTCTTGACGTCGTAAATAAAACCCCGCACGGGAATCTGCTTGGGAATCCAGGGATGCGACTTCACTTTCTGGATCTGGTTGCGGACGTTGGCTTCGAGCTCCGGAAAGGCGAAGAAGCGCGCGGGTGCGACGGCGTCGGTCCCCGTTTCGTTGATGAGTCGCCGGTGCAGGTCGCCGTCCCGAAACGTCAACATGCCGCAGTCAGTGTGATTGATGATCATGAACTCCTGCGTGCCGAGCAGGTGGTGGGAGATGATGAGCGAGCGCAGCGCGTCCTCGGTGACGATCCCGCCCGCGTTGCGGATGACGTGCGCGTCGCCGGGCTTGGTACCCAGAATCTGGGAGACCACCAGCCGCGCGTCCATGCAGGCCACCACGGCCAGCTTCCGCGCCGGCGGCATGGGCAGATTCCCTTGGTTGAATCCCTTGGCATAGTTCTCGTTGGCTTTCAACACTTCGTCAATTACTCCCATGGCGAAAAACCTCCGTTGATTTTTACGAGAGTCTCGATTATGCAGGAACTCGTGAGGAAAACTACGACTTGAGTCGCGTTCAAGCGTCTCCCGCGATACGAGAATGTTGCCGGCGGAATGACGCAGAGCGCACGCCTGCGCTGGGGCGGCGATTGAATACTTGTTAATGGCCGGTGCCGCGCACCTGGCCCCCAGCGCCGACCTTCTCCAACTCCGCTCCCGTCTTCTCCCACATTTCCTCGTGCAGTGAATTGCCGTGGGCGTCCATAGTGACGATGGCGGGGAAATCTCGCGCTTCGAAGACCCACATGGCTTCCGGGACGCCGAGTTCTTCCAGTAGATGGACGTCGTGAACTCTCGGCAGGCAGCGCGCGTAGAACTGCGCCGCGCCGCCGATCGCGTGGAGATAGACGGCGCCGTGCTCCTTGAGCGCCGCGAGTGTTTTCTTCCCCATGCCACCCTTGCCCATCACGCCGCGCAGGCCGAAACGCCGGATGACGTCGGCTTCGTAAGGCTCTTCGCGGATGCTCGTCGTGGGCCCCGCGGCCGTGGTGCGCCAGTGGTCGCCGTTCTTCATCATCACCGGGCCGCAGTGGTAGAGGATCATGCCGTTCAAATCGCAGGGCGCTTCGTGGTGCATCAGGTAGTGGTGCGCGGCGTCGCGGCCGGTGACGAGTCGCCCGTTGAGGAGCACGACGTCGCCGACTTTCAAACCGCGAACTTTTTCTTCCGTCAGCGGCGTCTCCAGGCGGATTTCGCGCCCGGTCAACTGGAATCCCGCGCCGTCTTTGATGAGCCGTTCGACGGCGCGTTCGGGGTCGCGATAGAGCCACTTCTTGATCGCGCCGCTTTCCGCATCGAGCAGCACGCCGAGCCGGCGAAACGCCCAGCAGTCGTAGGCGACGGAGACGAAGAAGCTGGCGGGCAGGCGGTTGGCCGCCGCGATCTTGCAGCCGATGAGCGAGACGCCTCCGCCGAAGCCCATCGCGCCCACGCCGAGTTTGTTCGCCTCGTCCATGATTTCGTGCTCGAGTTTGGCGAGCGCCGGGTCGGGATTGGTGTCATCGAGCGTGCGGAAGAGTTGCCGCTTGGCGAGGTGGTAGCCGTGCGCGCGGTCGCTGCCGATGCAGACCCCCACGGCGCCCGGCGCGCAGCCCTGTCCCTGCGCCTGCCACACGGCGTGCAAAATGCATTTTTTCACGCCTTCCAGGTCGCGGTCGGCGCGGCCCAGGTGGTCGAGCGTGCAGGGGACGGAATATTGGATGTTCTTGTTCTCGCACCCGCCGCCCTTCAGGATGAGCCGAACTTCGATGTCGGGCTTTTCCCACTGCTCGAAGTGAATCACCGGCGTGCCGGGGCCGAGGTTGTTGCCGCTGTTTTTGCCCGTAATTGAATCCACCGAATTCGGCCGCAGCTTGCCGCGGCGCGTGGCTTCGGCGACGGCGGCGCGGATTTCCTCGCGCAGGGCCATCTGGTTCGTGCCGATGGGCGTCTTGATTTCAAACGTCGGCATGCCGGTGTCCTGGCAGATGGGGCCTTCGTCTTCTTCGGCCATGTCGATGTTCTGGCCGATGATCGAGAGCGCCTGCCCGGCCTGCGTTTTCGGGTCTTCGGTCGCGAGCGCCCACTTCATCGCCTGGCGGACGTCCGGCGGGAGGTTCGTCGAGGTCTGGATGATGAGTTCAAGTATTGACTCTCGGAAAAATTGCATGATGCGCCTCGGTTAGGGAGGATTCCGTCCTCCCGACGATTTGGGGCCTCGGGGGAATTATAGCGCTCCGCAAAGAAGAAGTCAGAAGTCAGAAGCCAGGAGTCAGGAGGATCGGCGAGACAGCGGGGATCGATGAAAGGATGAAGGACAAAGGATGAGAGAGGAAAGATATAGGAACTCTCAACTCGAAACACGGAGCGCTCAACTTGAGCGCTGATGGCTGACCGCCGACGGCTGACCGCTCTGATCCTCAGCTTCGCCGACGATCAATCAAACGGCGCTCGAAGGGCCGAGCGTAGTTCGCGGTCGCGGCTCAGGTTATGTTTGAGGATCTGGAACGCTTCCTGCGGCGTATCGGCGAAGCGGATGAGGCGAAGGTCCTGTTCGTCCACGGTGCCGCACTCGTAAAGCCAGTTGAAGTCGAAGGCGCGCTTCCACCATTTCGAGCCGTAGAGCAGCACGGTGGCGTGGTGGCCGAGCTTGCGCGTCTGGGTGAGCGTGAGGATTTCGAAGAGCTCGTCCATCGTTCCGAAGCCGCCGGGAAACACCACGAGCGCTTTCGAAGGCTGCGCGAACCAGAGCTTGCGCATGAAGAAGTAGCGGAACAGAAAGTTGAGTTTGGGCGTGATGTAGGGATTGGGTTTCTGCTCGTGCGGAAGCTTGATGTTGAGCCCGATCGAGAGCCCGCCCGCTTCGTGCGCGCCAAGGTTGGCGGCTTCCATGATGCCCGGCCCGCCGCCCGAGCAGACGACGAGAAAATGCGCCCCGTTCTTGAGCGAGAGCGACCAGCGAGTGACCAACCGCGCCAGCTCCCGCGCTTCTTCGTAATAGCGCGCCATCTGGAGCTGGGTGCGCGCGACGCGCAGAGCCTTGTCAGTGACGCGCCCGTCGCCCGAGCGCCTTCGGGCCTCGAGCTCGCGCAGGCGGGCCAGCGCCTCCTCGCGCGGCGGCACGCGAGCCGAGCCGAAGAAGACGACGGTGTTCTGAACCCCCAGACGGCGCAAACGCGACTGCGGCTCGAGATATTCGGCGACGATGCGCAGCGTGCGCGCGTCGGCGCTCTCCAGAAACCGCGGGTTCTGGTAGGCCAGCCGCGGCGTCGTGTCGCTATTTCCCCGCTTTCGCGCCATCGTTTGTTCCTCGCCTGCGTACGACCTCGAAGACGATGACGATACAGCATACCAGAGGCGACAATCTTGAGGGGAAACAACCGGCCCGAAACCCGCCGAGGCCGCCCGCGCGTTTTCGATTGAATTGGGGCAGGAGGTGGGAGTAAGAGAATGACACGGGATTGGATGGCGATGCCCTCAGCCGGGTGCGGCATGCGGACCCGGCGGCCGGGGGCTGACGGGAGGAAAGAGCTATGAGCCGGAAGAAGGACTACTCGCGGCGCGAGTTTCTGCGCCACACGGCGGCGGGCGCCGCCGGAATGGGACTGCTGTTGAATGGCGAGGCGGTGCCGCTCGAAGCCGCGCCGGCGTGGCCGAAGCCCGCGCCTCCGAGCGACCGCGTGGGCGTGGCGTTTATCGGCGCGGGTATTCGCGGCCACATCCTCATGGATGAGGCGGCCAGGACCGGGCAGGCGAACCTGGTGGTCACGAGCGACTGCTACGAAGGGCACCTCGTCCGCGCCAGGGAACGCACGGAAGGGAAGATTGAGACCAGCCTGGGCGGGTACAAGAAGATTCTCGAAAGGAAAGATGTGGATGCCGTCGTCATCGCCACGCCCGACCACTGGCACTTGCAGATGACGCTGGATGCGCTCTCGGCCGGCAAGGACGTCTTCATCGAAAAGCCGATGACGAAGGCCGTGGAGGAAGGCCGGCCCATCATCGAGGCGGCGAAACGCTACGACCGCATCGTGCAGGTGGGCAGCCAGTGGATTTCGAGCGAGCAGCATCGCAGGGCGCGCGAACTCATCAAGACCGGCAAGCTCGGCAAGGTGACGAAAATCACCGCCACCTACAACCGCAACAGCTCGGCGGGCGCGTGGAATTATCCCATTCCGCCGGACCTGAAACCCGGCGTGAATTTGCTCTGGGACGAATGGCTCGGCCCGGCGGAAAAACGCGAGTTCGATCCGGAATACGTTTTTCGCTATCGTAAGTACTGGGATTTTTCCGGCGGCATCTCGACCGACCTCTTCGTGCACCTCATCAATTCCATTCACTTCCTGATGGACGTGGAGATGCCGAAGAGTGTTGTGGCGACGGGCGGGATTCTCTACCGGCACGACGGGCGCGAGGTGCCGGACACGCTCGACGCGCTGTTCGAGTACGACGGGTTCCACGTCAACATGGCCGCGACGTTCAACAGCGCCTCGACGGCGGGGCAGGGCATCCAGATCCTGGGGACGGACGCTTCGCTCAACCTCCTGCTCGGCGCGGGCACGATGACGCTGGCGGGCGAATCGAAGCGCGAAGGCTACAGCTATTCGATCGACAGCTGGCCGAAGGCGCTCCAGGAATGGTTCTGGGAGCAGGGCGCGCACCGCGAGGAGGCCAAACGCACCGCGCCGCCGCCCGAGGAGATCAAGACCGAAGAACGCATGGACGCGACGGCGCTCCACCTGCTCGAGTTCTTTGAAAGCGTCCGCTCGCGCGAGGAGTGCTCAGAACATGCGGAAGTCGGCCACTACGCGGCCGCTGCGGGACACATGGTGAACATCTCCTACCGGACAGGGAAGAAAGTTTCCTGGGACGCGGCGACGGGAACGGTCGAAGTGTGAGGCGCGCGTGAAACTGCCCCGCGGAACTCGATTTGAGGTTCTTAAGCGGGCCGAGACGTTGCGACGCTGATTCCGCGCCCGAACTCGTTCGAGACGGCGCAATAGAAGTGGTAGAGCGTCCCGCGGTGGAAGACCACGGAAGGCTTGTGGGCGTATTTCGAGTCCACGCTGCCGGGCGGGCCGACGTCAATCAGCGCGACGGAGCATTTGACGGTGCGGCGCAGGTCGGGCGATAGCGCCAGCAGATCGCGTGCCACACCCTTTGCGTCGAGCCCGTAATAGAAGATGGCCCAGCGGTTGCGATAGCGCAATACGCAAGGGTCGCTCGCAAAGATTTCATCGGGACTGCCGGCCGGGCCGTTCGTGAGTGTGGGATTCGCTTCGTAACGCGTCCAGGTCTTCAGGCCACGCGAAGTCGCGAACCCTGTCTGCTCCTTCCAGCGTTCTCCGCGGTCTTTCGCGTTGTAGTAGAGGTAGTACGTTCCCGCGTCTTCAAGGATGCAGGCCTTGTAGAGGCCGCCGTTCTCCCATCCCGCGCCATCGTCGGGACGAAGGCAGGGTTCTTCGACTTCCCAGTTCTTGAGATCGCGACTCCAGCACAGGCCGATGACCGCCGGTCCTTCCTCGTAGCCTGGTTTCGGGTAAGCGTGATAGACGCCCAGATAGCGCCCGCGCACCTTGCGCAGCCGGCCGGGAGAGAAGACGTCGTTCTCGCGGAGTATCCAGGTGAGCGCGGCGTTGTACCGCAACACCGGATGGCGTGCGTCGCGCGGCAGAATCACGCCTTCCTTGCGCCAGTCGAGCAGGTTTGATGAGACGGCGAGGCCGGTCTGATAGCCCTCCCCGTCGAAGCCCACATAGGTCATGTAGAACATCCCGTCGTGGCGAAACACGAAGGGCACGTCGGCACCCTGCGAATCGAACGCGCCAGCTTCTGCTGAAGGCGCAATGACGAGCCGACCCACCTTATGCGGTGTGGCGAGTTCGCGCGGGACAGGTTCTTGCGCAGGCACGGGCAGCGCGAGGAGCGCCAGTGATTGAAGGAACCCACGCCGATTAACCGGCCGCGTCGCAAGGCTGCCGGCCTGGAAGCCGAAAGGCGTATGCTCAGCGCCCACGATTCGGAATGGCGGTTGAGAGCGAGACATGGAGATGCTCAAAAGAATCGGTGGTCGTGCCCGCTCACACCCTGAGGGGCGTGAACTGAAATTATACCCGCAAGCGCAGGCGATTGAAGGGATTTGGGCTCGGCCACGGTTGGGAGCGGCGACGCCTGGGGGCGGGGTGGCGCGGCGCAGCAGGGACAAACAGTCGGAGGGACTTCTTGGGTCTTGCCCCCGGCACTTCTGGCGCGCAGAATCGGCGCAACGGCTTCGTCCCGGCCTGGCTTTCGAGCCCGGTCGCCATCCCTCGCGGGCGGAAGCCCGTCTCCGAGCGAGGGGAGAATTCCTTCCCAGTTGCCCGCGAGCATTGCTCTCTTCGGGAGGATTCCGTCATGATTCATCCCACCAGGACCTTGCAGCGATTGCCGGTCGCCGTCAACCGGCGCGAGTTTCTCGCGGGCTGCGCGGCCTGCGCGGCGAGCGCGTTCTGCGCCCCACGACTCGCGGCGCAAAAGGCGAGGGTGGCCGCCGCCGCAGCGCCTGCGCCGCGTACGGAGCAGAAGAATCTGCTTCCGGATGTCAAGACGCGACTGCGTTTGGTTTTCACCCACATTCCGAAGGAGAAGGAAACCTGGCCCTACCAGGGCTACGATTACGAACGCCGCAAAAAAGAGCTGACGGCAACGCTTGCCGCGGCCTGCCCCGAAGTCGAATTCCTTCCCGCCACCGCGATGAACGGTGAGCAAGCGAGGCGCCTGCTGGAAAGCGACAGCGAAGTGGACGGGTACGTCGTGTACCTGATCGGCATCTGGTCGGGCGCGCCGGAAGTTATCGCCGCTTCCGGCCGGCCTGTGCTTTTCGTCGATGACCTCTACGCCGGCTCGGGCGAGTTTCTGATTCAGTACGCGGCGGCGCGGCGCGAGGGACTGAAAGTGACGGGTGTCTCGTCCTCGCGTTTCAACGACGTCGTCGAAGCGGTCCGCTCCTTCGAATGTCTGAAGAAGCTGCGCTCGTCGGTGATTCTCGACGTTATCGAACGTGACCTGGGCGAGCAGGCGCGCGCCATCGAAGAAGTGTTCGGGACGAAGGTCCGTCAGATTTTGGGCGACGAACTGAACTGCGCGTACACCAGGGCGGCTCGTTCGCCCGCGCAGGACTGGGCGGCGCGCTGGCAACGCGAGGCAAGGCGGGTGGTCGAGCCGTCGCGGCAGGAAATCGAACGCTCGGCGGTGATGTACGTGGCCATGCGCGACGTTATGGAGCGGCATCGCGCTCAGGCGGTTACCATTGACTGCCTGACGCTTTTCTACGGCGGCAAGCTCCCCGCCTATCCCTGTCTGGGGTTCTTCCAACTGAACAACGAAGGTCTGGTGGGGGCGTGCGAAGCCGACCTGCAATCCACCATCACCATGCTGCTGGGCACTTATCTCACCGGCCGGCCGGGCTACATTTCCGACCCGGTGATTGACACCGCGAAGAACCAGATCGTTTACGCGCACTGCGTGGCGCCCAGCAAAGTGTTCGGGCCGGACGGGCCGTCAAATCCCTACGACATTCGCAGCCACGCGGAAGACCGCAAGGGCGCCTCGGTGCGTTCGCTCCTGCCGCTGGGTGAATTGACGACCACGGTCAAATTCAGCGCGCCGCGCCGGGAGATGGTGATTCACCAGGCCCGGGCGGTCGAAAACGTTGACGAGGACAAAGCCTGCCGGACGAAGCTGGCGGCGGAAGTGAAGGACGTCGAGAAGCTGCTCACGGAGTGGGACCGCTGGAGCTGGCATCGCGTCACGTTCTACGGCGATCTCAAGCGCCCGTTCGAGCACATTGCCCGGCTGGCGGGTTTCCGCGCGGTTTGGGAAGGCTGACGTTCACGGGTCCTGCGGTTTCGCCCGCCGCGAGACGCGCTGAGCTTGACGGTTGAGTGTCGCCGGAGGTTGCGCTACTATCGGGCCTATCAGACCGAGTCGGGCTCTTCGCGTCGAAACATGGGCGGTTTGCCGCCAGGAGGGGACTTTTGAAATTCCGGGCGATTCTCCTCACGCTGCTGGCGGGACTCAGTGCGCCCGCGCTCCAGGCGTGGGAACAGGCCGCCGACGAAGCCGCCGACGCTCCTCCCGTCGAATCGGCTCCTCCTGCCGCTTTCCCGGAACCGGAGGTGGATGCCGCGACAGCGTCGCATTCTCCCTTCACCGTCTTCGGACGCGTCACAACGCCGGCCGGAGACCCCGTCAGCGGGGTGCGGGTCACGGTGGCGCTTGGCGCGAATTTCCAGGCTCCCATCGTTGTTGAGACGAATCTGCGCGGTGAGTTCCGGAGCGAACATTCCGAAACTATCAACAGGGACGCGCCTGTCCTGGTGACGGCCGTGGCGACCAAGCCGGGGTTCTCTGACGGCCGCGAGACCGCAACGGTTCTGCCGGAGCGGCGAAAGGCCGTTGAAGTCGTCATGAGGCCGGAAGCTTCGGACCTGGAGGTGACGCACCTGCGGCTCGAGACGCTTCTGGCCGGAATGAGTCCGCGCCTTCGCGAGGCGGGAAAAGGCGTTCTGACCGGAGAATCGGCGCGGCGGAATTTCGAGGAAGGGTGCTCGGTGCTGGCGGAATCCGGGAAGGGTCTTCCAGCCGCGCCGTTTCTGACGCGCGCCGTGGAAGCCGAGCCGGCCTGTCTGGAGTGCCGGCTGGCCCTGAGTCTGGCGTTTCTGGCCTCGGGAAGCTGGGTGAGCGCTGAACGTGAGCTGACGCAGGCCGCCGCCTCCCCCGGCGCCGCCCGGCGGTCCGAAATCTTTGTCATCCTCGGCTTCCTGGAAGCGTGGCGCGGCGATTTGAAACTGTCCGAGGAGCGCTTCCGGCAGGCCCACAAGCTTGACCCTTCCGACCCGCTGGCGCCTCAGGAACTCGGTCGTATCCTCGTCGCGGCCGGAAAGTGGGCGGAGGCTGCCGAAATGCTCGGGAAGGCGCTCGAGGCGGGCGCTTCGCAGGAGGCCCACCTTCTGCGGATGCGCGCTCTGTTGAAGCTGGGAGATCGCGTCAACGCGGAGCAGCACTTCAATGCCTATCTTGCCGGCAAGCAGCCGCGCGACCTGTCGCTTCCCGCCCGCCTTATTTATCTCGACTTGCAGGACCGCATGGTCCTCGATTCCTATCAGCCGGCCCGGTCCGTGCTGGAGCTTTCGCCGGCGGACATGGTGGAGATGATGCCGGAACTGAAGGGGCTTCAGCCCGCGGCTGACCAGCGGCTGCTGCCGGGCCTGTTGCGCCGGGTCGGTCGCGTGGTCCAGGCGCTTTTCCATGCCTTCCCCAACACCATGTCCCAGGAAGACATTCGACATCAATATCAAGGGTCGAGGGGGGAGATGGAGGACCTGAATTCGGCGAAGTTTGAATACCTGATGCTCACCCGCGAGGAAAGATGGGGCATGGGCTTGACGGAACACCGGGCCAACCAAGACCAGCCGAACCTCCCGAACAAGCCCCGCGGCCCCGTGAGTACGGCGGGGTTTGCCTCGACGCCGCTCTTCTTTCATCCCGCTTACCAGGACGGTTCGGATTACCGTTATCTCGGGCGTCAAAGGGTGGACGGACGCCCCACGCGCGTCCTCGCCTTCGCGCAACGCTTAGGCAGCGGTACGATTCTCTCTCGCTTCGTGTCGGCACGGCGTTCGCTTCCGTTACTCATCCAGGGCGTGGTGTGGGTGGATGCAACCGATCACCGCATCCTGCGCATGAGGACCGAGCTGCTCCGGATTCCTGAAGAACACGGACTCTCCCAGCAGACCACCCTCATCCGGTTCGGCGAGGCGTACTTCAAGGAACTCGGGTCCCGGATGTGGCTCCCACAGGATGTCAGCGTCACGATTGGGTGGAAGGGACGGACCTTCCGCAATATCCATCATTACTCGGACTTCCGGCTTTTCCGCGTGGAAGCTGAAGACAAACTCAGAGGGCCGGTTCACGCCATCCGCGGAGGCAAGCCGCGGCCTCCAGTGGCGTTGGGGCTGAAAAGCGAGGAGTGAGACCGGCACCCGGCGGCGAACCTTCGGCGCGGAACGGCTTGCGGGCAGGGAAAATCGAGCGTGCAAGTGGTGAGCCGGCTGGGACTCGAACCCAGAACCCCTGCCTTAAAAGGGCAGTGCTCCACCATTGAGCTACCGGCCCGAACTCCAACTATTCAACCTACACCACTTCCTTTTCTCCGTAAATTGTAAAAAGGCGCTCTGCGACGGGAGACGTGCCGGACCCCACCCGCCCCGCGGCGGGCGGCAGCCTTTCGAGATCGCCCCACGCCTCGCCGGGGACGTGCCTTCGATTCCGAGAATTGACATCCCCCGAGGGGCAACTTACTATCGTTAACTTCAGACGCTTGCCTCAAGAAGCGGACCGAGTCTCGGCGGGAGAGCCGCTCGGCGAACTGCGCCGGGCGCTGGCGAAGGCGCAGTGCGTGGCCGCGCTGACGGGCGCCGGGATCTCGGCGGAAAGCGGCGTTGCGACGTTTCGGGGGCAATCGGACGCGAGAGCTCTGTGGCGGAACTACCGGCCCGAGCAACTGGCCACGCCGGAAGCGTTCGAGCGCGACCCGCGACTGGTGTGGGAATGGTACGACTGGCGGCGCGGCTGCGTGGAGCGCGCCGGGCCGAACGCGGGGCACCGGGCGCTGGCCGAACTCGAGCGGCGATTCGTGGAAAGCGGGCGGCGCTTCACGCTCATCACCCAGAACGTGGACGGGCTTCACGACCGCGCGGGCAGCCGACAGATTGCGAAACTCCACGGTGACCTGTGGACGCTCCGCTGTCTGGGCTGCGGCCGGGAAGGGCGCGACGAGCGCGTGCCGCTCGACCCTCTGCCGCCGCGGTGCGCCTGCGGCGGGCTTCTGCGGCCCGGCGTGGTCTGGTTCGGCGAATTGCTCCCCGCCGGCGAATGGGCGCGCGCCGCGGAGGCGAGCGCGACGGCGCGCGTTTTTCTGGTCATCGGGACTTCGGGTGTGGTTTACCCCGCGGCCGGGCTGGTCGAAGTCGCGCGGCAGGCGGGCGCAAAGATTGCAGTGGTGAATCCGGAACCAACTCCGCTCGATACCGGCGCCGAATGGGTGCTTCGCGGCACGGCGGGCGAAATTCTGGCGAGGCTCCTATGAGACTGGCGTATCTCGACGGCTCTTCCGGCATCAGCGGGGACATGTTCCTGGCGGCGTTGCTCGATGCCGGCCTGCCCCCGGAAAAACTCTTCGCGGAGTTGAAGAAGCTCGAGCTGGGGTTCTACAAGTTCAAGCGCACGCGCGCTGCGCGGGGCGGATTGATGGGCACGCGCGTCGAGATTGAAGTTCCGGGCACGCAGCCGCACCGCAAGCTCTCGCACGTCGAGGGCCTGATCAACGATTCGGCCCTCGCCGCACCTGTGAAGGGGAAAGCAATCGCTATTTTCCGCCGCCTCGCCGAAGTGGAAGGCAAGCTGCACGGCAAGTCGCCCGAGGAAGTCCACTTCCATGAAGTCGGCGCTGTGGACGCCATCATTGACATCGTCGGAGCCTGTGTCGGCTTGGATCTACTGGGAATCTCGGAGCTGGTCTCCTCCGCTCTGAATGTGGGCGGCGGACGCGTCCAGGCCGCGCATGGGACGTTGCCCGTGCCGGCGCCCGCGACCGCGGAGCTCCTCGCGGGGATCCCGACGTATTCTTCGGGCGTGGAAGGCGAGCTCGTGACGCCCACCGGAGCTGCCATCGTCTCGACGCTGGCGAAATCCTTCGGGCCGATGCCGGCCATGAAGGTGGAACGCATCGGCTACGGCGCGGGCGAAAAGGATTTTCCCGGACACCCGAATATCGCCCGGCTGTTCCTGGCCGAGCGGGTGGAGGCCGAGGCGCCGCAACCCGGCGTTCCGGGCGACGAATTGATTTCGGTCCTGGAAACGAACCTCGATGACATGAGCCCGCAGGTTTACGCCTATTTCGTCGAACGCGCGCTCGCCGCGGGAGCGCTTGACGTGACGTGTTCGAGCGTGCAGATGAAGAAGGGACGGCCCGGGCTTCTGGTGACGCTACTCGCCGAGCCCGAAAGAGTGGAGGCGCTCGCCCAGCTCCTCTTTGCCGAGACGACGACGATCGGCGTGCGCATTCACGAGGCCCGCCGCAAGGTGCTCGAGCGCGAGCACGTCGAGGTCGAAACTCCCTACGGCAAGGTGCGCGTCAAGGTGGCGAAGCGGAACGGCCAGGTCCTGAACGCGGCGCCCGAATACGACGACTGCCGGCGGGTGGCGACCGAAAAGGGTGCGCCGCTCAAGGACGTCATCCTCGCCGCGCAAGTGGCGTATGCTAAGAAGGGCGGGTGACGGCGTGATCTCGCGCTTTACGGATTCTTTTCACAGGTTCCGCAGCTCGAGCTTCAAATCACGAACTCGCTGAATTACACAATCATCAGATCATGAAAAAGTTCTATCTGACGACGCCTCTCTACTACCCCAGCGCCCGGCTGCACGCCGGGCACGCCTACACGACGCTGGTTTGCGACGCCGTGGCGCGCTACAAGCGCCTGTGTGGCTACGACGTGGCTTTTCTGACCGGCACGGACGAGCACGGCGAGAAGCTGGAGCGCGCCGCGAAGGCGGCGCGGAAGACGCCTCCCCAGTTTGTGGCCGAAGAACGCGAGCGTATCCAGGCGCTCTGGAAGCTGCTCGACATTAATTACACGCACTTCATATACACGGACCGCGCTGACCACACGGTCTCGGTGCAGCGGATTCTGCGTCGCGCCCGCGAGCGGAATCCCGGCGTCATCTACAAAGCGCGCTACGAAGGCCGTTACTGCGTTCACGATGAGCGCTACATCTCGGACGGGGCCGACCCGGCCGATTGCGACATCTGCGGCCGGCCCGCCGAACTGGTGAGCGAAGAAAACTACTTCTTCCGGCTTTCCGCGTTCCGCGAACGCCTCCTCCGGCACTACGACGATCATCCGGATTTCGTCCTGCCGGCCTTCCGCTTCAACGAGGTCCGCAGCTTCGTGCGCGGCGAATTACGCGATATTTCCATCAGCCGCAAGCGAATCAAGTGGGGCGTGCCGTGGCCCGACGATCCCGAGCAGGTCTTTTACGTCTGGTACGACGCGCTGACCGGATACCTGACGGGGATTGGCTTTGCCGAAGACGAAGAGGGAAGCGCGGAGTTCAAGAAGTACTGGCCCGCCGACGTTCACATGGTCGGCAAAGATATCATCCGCTTCCACGCCGTTTACTGGCCGGCGTTCCTGATGGCGGCGGAGTTGCCCCTGCCGCGCTCCGTGGTCGCGCACGGCTGGCTGCTGGCGGGCCAGGATAAGATGTCGAAGTCGAAAGGGAACGTCGTTTATCCCGAGCCGCTGGGTGAAATGTTCGAGTCGGGGACGAAAGGCGTGGTGCGCGGCTCCGATGTGTTGCGCTATTTCGTGCTGCGCGATATTCCCTTTGGACAGGACGCGAGCATCTCGTACGAGGCGCTCATCAAGCGGTACAACTCCGACCTCGCGAACGATCTCGGCAACCTCGCGAGCCGGACCGTGACGATGCTCCACCGCTACTTCGGCGGCGAAGTTCCGGAGACTTCAGGCAGCGCGGAACTCGCCGCGCTTTCCGCCCGAACGCTGGGGGAATTCCGCGCGCGCTGGGAGGCGTTCGATTTTTCCCGCGCATTGGATGCCGTTTGGGCCTTCATCGGCCGCATGAACAAATATCTGGTCGAGCAGCAGCCGTGGGTGCTGGCCGAGGCGGACCTCGAGAAGAACCGCGCGAAGCTGGCCGAGATTCTCTATTCGGCGGCCGAAGCCGTGCGCTTCACCGCCGTTCTGCTGGCTCCTGTGCTTCCGCGCAGCGCAGAACGCTTGTGGAAACAATTCGGACAACAGGGCGACGTGCAGTCTGAACGACTCGACTCACTCCGGTGGGGCGGACTCGCCCCCGGCACACGCCTTCCCAAGCCGGAAGCCGTTTTCCCCCGTCTCGAAAAGGAAGCAACACTGCGCCAGGTGCGCGAAGAATCGGAAGCGAAGCCCGTTCGAAAGGAGAAAGAAACCGCCGTGGACACACCGTCGTCAGCCGCAACACCCACTCCCGCCGGAGACCGCATCACCATCGAGGATTTCGCCAAGGTGGACATGCGCGTGGGAGAAATCGTCTCGGCTGAGCCCGTGCAGGGCGCTCAGAAACTCCTGAAGCTTCAAGTGGACATCGGCACGGAAGTCCGCCAGGTCGTCGCCGGGATCGCTGAATACTACAAGCCCGAAGCGATTGTGGGCATGAAGGTCGTGCTGGTCACGAACCTGCAGCCGCGCAAGCTTCGCGGGGTCGAGTCGAACGGCATGATCGTCGCGGCCGCCGTCGGCGACGAAGGCCGGCCCGTGCTCGTGACGTTCAAAGAAGACGTCCCGAAGGGAGCGAAGCTGCGGTGAGAAGTGCGTGGTCCGCGGTCGATGATTCACTGAGTCAATGATTCGATGACCCGATTCTTCGTGGATTCCCACTGCCATTTGGACGATTCCCGTTTTGAAGCGGACCGCGACGAAGTCATGGCGCGGGCGCGCGAAGCGGGGCTCGGCTGCCTGCTGGCCATCGGGGGCGGCGCGGGGCCGGACGCTCTCGGCTCGAGCGTGCCGCTGGCCGACGAGCACGACTGGATTTACGCTGCGGCGGGCATCCATCCGCACGAAGCGGCGCGCGCGGAGGAACGCCACTTCGAGTTACTGCGGCAGACGCTGGCGCGGCCGCGCGTGCTCGCCGCGGGCGAAATCGGTCTCGACTACTATTACGACCATTCGCCCCGAGAAACGCAGCGGCGCGTGCTGGTGCGCCAGCTTGAGATCGCCCGCGAAGCGCGCAAGCCGATCGTCATTCACTGCCGCGACGCGTGGCCGGACCTCGCGGAGGTTATCGCGGCGCACTGGGCGGCCGCGGGGCTGGGCGGAATCCTGCACTGCTTTTCGGGAACCCGCGAGGACGCTTTCCGTTTTCTGGACTGGGGATTTTTCATCTCGTTTGCGGGGAACCTCACCTTCAAGAAGGCGGAGGACCTGCGCGCCGTCGCGCGCGAAGTCCCGCTCGAGCGGCTGCTGGCGGAAACCGATAGCCCTTACCTTGCGCCGGTCCCGCATCGCGGCAAGCGCAACGAGCCGGCCTTTGTCGTGGAAGTGACGCGAGCGCTGGCGGAGTTGCGCGGCATGTCTCTGGAGGCGATGGGAGGGGAAATCCATACCAGTTTCCGGCGCCTTTTCGCCCTCGCCTAGCGGCGTTGCCGAACTTCATCCTTTTCTTCAAGCGGAATTTGTGGGAGGATGGAATTTCACCAGAGCAGGGCTGGTTTCCCGCCGGATGTTGAGCGGCTGACGCCCAGCGGGGAGTGCGCTCCGTGTCCACGACCAAAAACCTGACCGGCAAAGAAATCTTTGAGCTGATTCGCGCCGACCTGCTTAAGGTCGAGGACGAGTTCTGCCAGCAGAGCGTCTCGAGCGTTCCGGCGATTACGGAAATCGGCCAGTACCTCCAGGTGAGCGGCGGCAAGCGGCTCCGGCCGGCCCTGGTGCTCCTTTCCTCGAAGATGTGCGGCGGCGACAACCAGGCCGCCATCCGCCTCGGCGCCGTGGTGGAATTGATTCACACGGCGACGCTCGTGCATGACGATGTGATTGACGGCGCCGATACGCGCCGCGGCCGGCCCTCGACGAACTCGCGCTGGGGCAATCACATGAGCGTGCTGGCCGGCGACTGGCTTTACATGCAGGCGTTCAACGTGGCCCTGGCGGAGCGCAACTTCAAGATCCTGGACCTGCTGATCGGGCTGACGCAGGTGATGGTGGAGGGCGAGCTGCTGCAACTCACGCTGCTGCGGCGGCTCGACCTGAGCGAGGACGAGTATTTCGAGCTCTCGTACCGGAAAACGGCGTGCCTGTTTTCGGCCTCGCTGCGCCTGGGCGCTCTGCTCGGAAACAAATCCGAAGAAGACGAGATGAAGCTCGGGACCTACGGGATCAACCTCGGCCTGGCGTTCCAGCTCGTGGACGACATCCTGGATTTCACCTCCTCGGAAGAGAAGCTCGGCAAGCCCGTCGGCGGCGATTTGCGCGAAGGCAAAGTCACGTTGCCGCTGATTTATCTCCTGCGGCGATGCGGCCCGGCGGAGGCGGAGAAGATTTCCCGGGTGCTCGAAGAGAACGGCTTCCATTCGGTCCGGTTCGAAGAGGTCCTGGAGCTGATCGAGCGGTACGGCGCGCTGAGCGAAGCCCGCGAGAAGGCCCGGAAACTCGCCGAGCAGGCGCGGCAGTCGCTGGAGCGATTCCCGGATTCTCCTTACAAGGACGCCTTGCGGTCGTTGCCCGAGTTCATCATCGAGCGCGAATTCTGAGGTGCGCCTCCCGGCCGAATGAAGCATCGCCACGAGACCGAAATCAAGCTGCCCGTCAAAGACCTCCGCGCGGTCAAGCGGCGCCTGAAAGACCTCGGATTCGTCCCCGTCACGCCCCGCCACTTTGAAAGCAACCACCTCTTTGATTTCGATGACGAGCGCTTGCGCCAGGCGCGCTGTCTGGTGCGGTTGCGCTTCGTCGGGCGGCAGGGCGTGCTGACTTACAAGGGCACGCCGCTCAGCGCGCGGCGATACAAAATCCGCCGGGAAATTGAGACCGAGGTCGAGGACGGACACGGGCTTCGGGAGATTCTGGAGAGCCTGGGGCTCCAGGAGACTTTCTACTACGAAAAATACCGGACTACTTTCGCGCCGCGCGGCAAGAGCCGTGTGACCGAAGCGCCCCTCGCCGTGCTGGATGAAACGCCCATCGGGAACTATCTCGAGCTGGAGGGTCCGGAGCGCTGGATTGACGAGACGGCGCGCCAGCTCGGGTACAAGCCCGAGGACTACATCACCCGCAGCTACCCGACACTTTATCGCCGCTGGTGCGCGCAGCGCGGCCTGAAGCCCAAGGCGATGTTCTTCTCGGTCCGCAAATCCTGATTGGGATTGCGTCGGCCTTGCGATATAATTTGGTGATACGCCAGGCGCCGCACGCGGGCCGGCGGGGGAGGATTTCCAGATGGTGCCAGCATGGATCGGCGAAGGGCTCCTTCAGCCGTCGCACCTGTTCTTCATTCTGCTCATCGTTCTGATTCTGTTCGGACCCGGCAAGCTGCCCGACTTGGGACGCGGCCTCGGCAAGGGGATCCGCGAGTTCAAGGATGCCTTGCGCGGAGCTTCGGAAGGGGACGACGACAAGAAGGACTCGAAGAAGATCAAGTCTGCCAAGGAAGATGAGACGGAAGAAGCCGAGGTCAAGAAGGGGTAACCCTCCGACTTTGTTTGCCTTACGCTCCGGTCTGCCCGCTCGTCCGTAAGCCCGAAGGATTCACTTTATCTGCGTGAAGGCGAGCACGAACGGCATGGCTCCCGGTTCCGTGCCCGCAGGGGGGCGGAAATCCCGATTGGGATTCGCGGCCGGTTCGGCTATAATCATGGGATGCGCTGAGCGGGGACTTTTCAGCCGTCTGGCGCCGGAGGACTTACGCATGGTTGCGGCTTGGATTGGCAGTGGGCTGCTTCAGCCGACTCATCTCCTGTTCATCCTGGTTATCGTTCTGATCCTGTTTGGTCCGGGCAAGCTCCCTGACCTCGGACGCAGTCTGGGCAAGGGCATCCGCGAATTCAAGGATGCCATTCGCGGCGGGGAAGAAGGGGACGAGGACAAGGAGAAAAAGGAAACGAAGAAGTTCAAAGCCGCCAGCGAAGAAACTCCGGAAGAGGCGCAAGTCACCAAGGGATGAGGGGCCTCTTTCCCGCGGGTTCGCAAGTCCGGCTTCCCGAAAGGTTGTAGAAAGCTTTCCCTCACGACGCTGCTCCTCAGTAGCTCAATGGTAGAGCATCCGGCTGTTAACCGGAGGGTTCCAGGTTCGAGTCCTGGCTGAGGAGCCAAACATTCCAAACTCGCCTTCTCGTTCTGAGCCCGAAGCATTGTTCCGAGTCGAACCGGGTCAAATGGCCAGACAAGTCGCCCTCTCGTAATTCGCCGAAAGGTTCCGAACCGTATTGCCCAGAACAGGATAGCGTTCGAACTGCGGCTTGTCGGTGGGCAGTACATTAGTAATCTTGCGCCCCTTTCTCACTCGTCGCAGGATGCTTCCAACCGAGGCACTTCCAGTGGTCAGCTAAGCTCCGCGATCCCGGTCTGAGGCAAGGAGGCATTCTGACGAGTGATAGGCATAGTGTTCTCCATTTGCGACCGCAAGTGCGGGGCGCACGGCGACAGGTCCCCACTCATGGGTCAGTTTTCGGATTGTATGGCGAGTAGTCGAGAAGCTCCCATGCGATCGAGTTCGGGAGCCGCGTCTCCAACCAATGCTCCACGTGAAAATCCCAGAACCTTCCGGTCCCGCCCGATTCGCCGTTCGAGTCCGCCTGATCCCACAGTATCTCGGCGGTTCCGGTGAGTTGCAAAACCCGTCGGTTCTCAAAATCTGGAAACAGCAGGCCGGCGTTCGGATTTACCGCCAGGTTTCCCAGCGTGTTGAACATGCTGTTGCCCCGGTAGTCCGGGATCCTGACGCTGATCTCGTCGAGCACTCTGACGAAGCCTGGGTTGCCACCCCGATGGGATGCGTCTGTGCCGCGGGTCGGGTGCCTGGTGCCTACAAAGACCGTGTCCGCGCGGAGGATCAGCGCCGTGCGTTCCGCATCGAGTGTAGCTCCGTGTCGCGCGTCTCCTGCCTCGAGGGAACCAACGGAAGCGAGCCGATGAACGTGGCGCCGCTGAATGTACTTGGGGCAGTTGGGGTAAGCTTCGTCCACCTCCAGCAGCACCTCGTCAGCTTTTGAGGAGACGCGCCCGTTAATGCGTAATCGGCGCCTTGTGCCCAGT
>CAZKXX010000004.1:25722-80079 GCA_964556705.1 uncultured Acidobacteriota bacterium | reverse complement strand
GCTCGGTCACGATGTTGATGTTCTCAATGTTCGCCTGCTTCAGCGCGTCCACCACCTGGGCGAACGCTCCGAAGGCCACGATTTCGTCGCAGCGAATGAAGACCGGAGCACCCTCCGCGCCGCGCATCTGCGTCAGCACGTAGGCCCCGAGCTGGTTGATGTTCACCGGGTCGTTTCCGACGTACACCGTCTGCTTCTTGTCAATCGTGATGACCACCTTGTCGTTGGAGGTCACGCGGACGGTGCGCGTTTTAGGCAGGTCCACTTCGATTCCCGATTCGAGCAGCGGCGCCGTGATCATGAAGATCACCAGCAACACCAGGACGACGTCCACGAAGGGAACGATGTTGATATCGGAGAGCGAAGTGGCCGTTCGGCCTTTGGGAGTTGTAAAAGCCATGACTTCCTCCGCGTTGCCACCGGCGCGTTGCCGGCTCTGCCTTCAACGCGCGACCCGCGCCCTAGGTGAAGTAACGCTCCGTCATGTTGAGAAACTCGAGCGAGAAGTCGTCCATCAAAGCCCCAAACTCTTTGATGCGCTGAAGGAAGTGGTTGTAAGCAATCACGGCCGGAATCGCGGTGAACAGTCCCGCGGCCGTGGCGATCAGCGCCTCGGCCAGACCGGGCGCGACGCTCCGCAGCGAGGCCGTGCCGGCGGCCCCCAGCGCCATGAACGAGCCCATGACGCCCCAGACCGTGCCGAACAATCCGATAAACGGCGTCACCGACCCCGTCGTGGCCAGCCAGGAAAGCATCTGCTCCAGGCGCGTGAGTTCGGACGACGCGGCGATTTGCAGCGAGCGGTGAACGGCCATCAGGCTCTTGATGCGCGGTTTGCCCGGGTTCTCGCTGACGGTGGCCTGAGCTTCAATCTCGCGGTATCCGGCCAGGAAGACTTCCGTCAGCGGGCTGTCCTTCAACACCGGACAGGAAGCGCGGATGTCCGAGAGCTTCTTGCTCTGGCGGAAGACCCTGAGGAATTCCCGCGAGTCCTTGCGCGCCGCCTTGAACCGCCGCCACTTGTGGAAGATGACCGCCCAGGAAAAAATCGAGAAGCCCAGCAGGATCAGAAGAACCGCCCGGGCCACCAGCCCGGTGCCTTCGATGAGATGCCAGAATTCACCTTGCAGAATCAGAGAAGGTAAGGATTGAACCAACCAACCTCCTCGGGCGCGAAGAGACCTTGCGTCCGCTTCCATCTGTCAAGCTAACACAGCCGCGAAAAAGCGTCAACGAAACCCCTGCGACTCAGCCGCCACTTGACCGCAGAGAAGCCTCTCGCTAGAGTCCAAGACATCGCTCGCCGCCGCCCTGAAACGCCCACGGCTCGAGCGGCCCGGCAGAGGAGGCCATTCCACACGCTATGACGAAACGACGGCTTGCCGCGATGCCCCTGATTCTCGCCCTGTTGATGACGCCCATCGCCCCGGTCCAAGGCGCCTCGTCGGAGTCGGAGCGGTTCCACCGGCTCCTCGCCGAGGACTGGGAATACCAGATGAAGGAATTCCCGGAGCGCGCCACGCGAATCGGCTATCCGGGCCAGGACGATCGCTGGACCGATCATTCGCTCGAAGCCTACGCGGCGCGCGAGCGGCACCTGCGCGAGCTATTGGAGGCCCTCGAATCCATCGACCGAACCAAACTGGACGCCGCGGACCGGTTGAATTACGACCTCTACCACTTCCTGACGCGAGACCGCCTGGCGGGCTACGCCTTCCCCGACCATTTGATGCCTGTGACGCAGCTCGATGGGGTCCATCGAGACGTTCCGGAATTATTCGGTCAAGTCCCGACGGCGACGGTGCCGGATTACGAGAACATCCTCGCGCGTCTGAAGGGAATCCCCCGTCTGGTGAACCAGAACTTGAAGCTGATGGAACAGGGGCGAGCCTCCGGTTTGACTCCTCCGAAGGTCACGCTGCGGGACCTGCCCGGCCAGCTGGAAGGGTTGATCCGCGCCGGGCCGGAAGCGAGCCCGTTCCTGGTCCCATTTCGAAAGTTTCCCGCGGCGATTCCCGAAGCCGAGCAGAAGCGCCTCCGGGACGCAGCCGTTCGCGCCTTGGAGTCGGAAGTCGTTCCCGCCTACCGCACCTTGCACGACTATCTCGTGAAAACCTACATCCCAAGCGCGCGCGAGACCACCGGCTGGCGAGACCTTCCAAACGGCCGGAACTGGTACGCGCATCTGGTTCGGCACTACACGACGACAGACCTGACGCCGAAGCAGATCCATGACCTCGGCCTTTCGGAAGTTCGCCGCATCCGCGCCGAAATGGAAAAGGGGAAGGAGCAGGCGGGATTTCGAGGGACGCTCGCGGAGTTCTTTGAATTCCTCCGGACCGACCCGCAATTCTTCTTTACGAAGAGGGAAGACCTGCTGGTCGGCTACCGGGACATTGCCAAGCGCATCGACCCGGAGCTCGTTCGAGTGTTCGGCAAGTTGCCCCGGCTGCCTTACGGCGTCATCGCCATCCCGGCTCATATCGAAGTGTCGCAGACTTCGGCCTATTACCAGCTCGGCTCGCCTCAGGCGGCGCGCCCGGGATATTTTTATGTGAACACCTACAGCCTGAATTCCCGGCCGAAATGGGAAATGGAGGCGCTGGCGCTGCACGAAGCCGTTCCGGGCCATCACCTTCAAATCGCGCTCGCGCAGGAACTGGAAGGCCTGCCCGAGTTTCGAAGGCACTCGGAGTTCACGGCGTTCATCGAAGGCTGGGCGCTTTATGCCGAGAGCCTGGGCGAAGAAATGGGCTTTTTCGCGAACCCCTACTCCAAGCTCGGCCAACTGACGTTTGAAATGTGGCGGGCCATCCGCCTTGTCGTGGACACGGGACTGCACGAATTCGGCTGGAGCCGCCAGCAGGCCATCGACTTCTTCAAAGAAAACAGTCCGAAGCCCGAGCACGATATCATCGTGGAAGTGGACCGGTACCTCGTCTCGCCCGGACAGGCGCTGGCGTACAAAATCGGAGAACTCAAAATCAAGGAACTTCGGGCTGCGGCAAGCAGGGAACTGGGCCAGCGCTTCGACCTGCGCTCTTTTCACGATGAAGTTCTGGGTCAGGGAGCGCTGCCGATGGGAGTCCTGGAAGCAAGAATAAACGCCTGGGTGAAAGACCAAAAAACGAGAGCCGGCGAAACGAGTGCGGCCGTCCACTAAGGCGACTGGCAGGCCGATGCTGCGCGAGATCGTCATTCAGAATTACGCCGTCATTGACAACCTCAGGGTCGAATTCGGCCCCGGGCTGAACGTGCTTTCGGGCGAGACGGGCTCGGGGAAGTCTATCCTGGTGGACGCCCTGAGTCTGGCGCTCGGCGGGCGCGCATCGCCGGACGTCATCCGCACCGGCCAGGAGCGTGCGACGGTGACGGCCGTCTTCCGCGCTGAGGGCCGCGCGCCGTGGAAGGCCTGGCTGGCCGAATACGGCGTGGCCTCGGAGGACGAAAACGAGTTCATTTTGCGCCGCGAGGTGCAGGCGGGCGGTCGCAGCCGGTTGCTCGCCGACGACCAGCCCGTAACGCTCGCGGCGCTGCGAGCGCTGGCGCCCATGCTCGTCGAGATTCACGGCCAGAACGAGCAGGTGGAACTCCTGGCGCGCGATGCGCAACTGGCACTCCTCGACCAGTTCACCGGCTGTGAAGACCTGCTGGAGAAGGTCGGCGCTTTTCACGCGCGGCGCCGCGAACTCGAACGAGAGATGGACGCGCTTCGCCAGAGCGAGCGCGAGCGGCTGAGAACCATCGACCTGCTGAGTTTTCAGGCGAAGGAACTGGACCAGGCGCGGCTCGAGCCCGGCGAAGACTCCCGTCTGGAGGAGGAGAAGAAGGTTCTCGCCAATATGGAAAAGCTGCGCGCGGCGGCGGCCACGGCGTTCGCGCAGCTTTACGAGGATGAAGGCTCGGCGGTCGCGCGGCTGGCGGTGGTGGAGCGCTCAGTCGCCGAACTGAGCCGCTTCGACCCGCGCCTTTCGCCTTACCTCGATCCGCTCTCCTCAACCCGCGCCAACCTCGATGACCTCGCCGCGTTTCTGCGCGGCTATCTCGACAGACTGGAGGCCGACCCGCGAAGGCTGGAAGAAATCGAAGACCGGCTGGCTTTGCTCGACCGCCTGAAGCGGAAATACGGAAAGACGATCGAGGAAATGCTCGCCAGCCGCGCCGAAATCGGCCGCCAGCTCGAAGCGCTCCTGCACGCCGACGAGCGCCGCGAAGCCGTCGAAGGCGAATTGCAAGCCGCCTCGGCGGACTACGCGAAGGCGGCGCGCCAGCTCTCCGGGGAGCGCCGCGAGGCCGCGCGCAAGCTCGAAAAACAGGTGCTCGCCGAACTCGTCCAGATGGGGATGGAGAAGGCGCGGTTCAAGGTCCAGCTCACAGCCCTCCCGGAAGAGCAGGGAACGGCGGCGGGGCTGGATGCCATCGAGTACCGGATCTCGCCCAATCCCGGCGAGGATTTGAGGCCGCTCGAAAAAATCGCTTCGGGCGGAGAGTTGTCGCGGGTGATGCTGGCACTCAAAACCGTGGTGGCGAAAGCCCGAACGGGCCGCGGAGGCGCGAGCCGCCGAGCCTCGCCAACCTTCATCTTCGACGAAGTGGACGCGGGCATCGGCGGCCGCGTGGCGGAGTCCGTGGGCGAGCGATTGAAGCGCCTGGCGCGCGACGCTCAGGTGCTCTGCGTTACGCACCTCGCCCAAATCGCCTGCTTTGCGGACCGGCACCTTTACGTTGAAAAATTCGAGCGCGGCGGGCGCACCGTGACGGCCGTCAAGCCCCTCGATGGCCAGAAGGAGCGCGCGGCGGAACTTGCCCGCATGCTCTCCGGCCGGCAGATTACCGACGCCGTCTTGAAACACGCAACGACAATGCTGAAGCAAGCCGGGACTTAAGCCAGGGCACAGAACCGACCCGCGCGACGAACGCGTGTTATACTAAGTTTCTGGGGCCAAGCCTTCCATGGGAAGTGAGTTCGTTCAAATCTCGCCGCCGCCGATGCTGCAGCCGAGGAGCGAGGGAGAGGTCCTCGTTCAGCCCCCTCAGGCGCCCGTTGAAGCGGGGAAACGCCCGCGGACGTTCTACATCGAGACTTTCGGCTGTCAGATGAACGTCCACGACTCGGAAAAAGTGGCGGGCGTCCTGATGGCGCGCGGCCTGGCCCCCGTCGAAAGCCACGACGAAGCCGACATCATCCTCTACAACACGTGCAGCATCCGCGAGAAGGCGGCGCAGAAGGTCTTTGCCCGCCTCAACCAGTTCAAGCGGCCCCGCAAGCAGAACGGGAAAATCATCGGCGTGCTGGGTTGCGTGGCGCAGCAGGAAGGCGAACGGTTCTTCGAAGTCGCCCCGCAGGTGAGCCTGGTATGCGGCTCGGCCAGCTACACGAAGCTGCCGGACCTGCTCGAGCAGCTCGAGCGGGGCAACCGGCGCGTGACGGGCCTCGACCTCTCGACCGAGGACTGCTTCGAGACCGAATTGACGCGGCGGGACAATCCGTTCCGCGCCTATCTGACGATTATCGAAGGCTGCGATCAGCGTTGCGCGTTCTGCGTCGTCCCCATGACGCGCGGCCCGGAGCGCAGCCGGCCATCGGAAAAGATCCTGGCTGAGTGCCGCCGCCTCGCGGGCGATGGTTTTACGGAAATCCAGCTTCTTGGCCAGATCGTGAACGCCTGGCAGGATTCCTCGCCGCGCCGCCTGAGCTTCGCCGAACTGCTCTCGCGCGTGGCGGAAGTCCCGGGCCTTAAGCGCGTGCGGTTCACCACGTCGCACCCGCGGTATTTCACTCCGGAAATCATCCAGGCGATGGATGAAAACCCGGTCCTCTGCGACCAGGTCCACCTGCCGGTGCAGTCCGGCTCGACGCGCGTGCTCGAGCGGATGAAGCGCGGATACACGCGCGAGCAATATCTGGAAAAAATTGATTGCATCCGGCGCGCGCGGCGTGCTATGAGCATTTCGACGGACATCATCGTTGGGTTTTGCGGCGAAACGGAAAAGGAGTTCGACGAGACCCTGACGTTGCTGGACGAAGCCCAATTCGACCAGGTCTTCTCCTTCAAATACTCGAGGCGGCCGAACACGGCCGCGAGCTCGTTTGCGGACGACGTCCCGGAAGACGAAAAGGGGCGGCGCCTCGCGGTGCTTCAGGAGCGCCAGCGCCAGATCCAGTTGCAGCGCAACCAGGCGCTTGTGGGGCGGCGATTCGAAGTCCTGGTGGAAGGCTACCAGCCGCGGCTCGGCCAGGCGGTCGGGCGGACCACCGGCAACCGGGTCATCAACTTTGCGGGCGAACCCGCATGGGTCGGGCGGTATCTGGACGTCGTCGTCACCGCCGCCGGCCCGAACAGCCTGGTGGGCGAGCGCGTCCCGGAAACGCGCGCCGCGCGGGGCTGAACTCGAGACCGGTTCCGGGAGGATCTCGGCCCGGATCCCGGCGTAGCGGAGGGTTCCAATGGAAGTTGAAATGAAAATCCGCGGCCTGATGATGGATCCGGTCACGAACATGCCGATCGTTATTCTCAAGGACGTGAACGGGACCGCCGTTCTGCCCATCTGGGTGGGCATCTACGAGGCCAACGCCATCGCGCTCGAAATCGAGAAGGTCTCGACGCCGCGTCCCATGACGCACGACCTGATGAAGAACCTGCTGCTCGGGCTCGAGACCCGCGTCCACAAGGTGGTGGTCAGCGACCTGCGCGAAGACACCTTCTACGCGCTCATCTGGCTGGAGCGCGACGGGGAGACGATTACCATCGACTCGCGCCCCAGCGACGCGCTGGCGCTGGCCCTGCGCGTGGATTGTCCGATTTTCGTCGAAGAAGAAGTCCTGAAGAATTCCAAAGTGTCGGCGGCCGCTTCCGACAAGGTCTCCAACGAGGAATTGCGGAAGTGGCTGGAAAACCTGAACGACGAAGATATCGGCCGATACAAGATGTAGCCGGGCGGCGGGCGCGAGCCCGCCGCCGCGTGGCGGGAAGGTCGAAGCTTGAGAGCCGGACGCCGAAGCGCCTCGGGCAGGCGGCGGACCATTCAATCAACCGGACTCTTGACGCTCGGCCTTCATGACCCCGCGCTTTCTTTCGCCCCGGAGAGTTGAGTGGCCGCGATTATCGCGATTGCCAACCAGAAAGGCGGCGTCGGAAAGACGACGACCGCCGTCAATCTCGCCGCCGCCTTTGCCCAAAAGAAGAAACGCACCCTTCTGGTGGACCTGGACCCCCAGGCGAACTCGACGCTCACCTTTCTCCCGCTCGAAGAAGTCCAGCATTCGATTTACGACGTCCTCTCGGACCACAAGCTGGCGCTGTCGGATATTATCCGCCCGACGAAATGCGCGAACCTGTGTCTCGCCCCCTCGAAAATTTCACTCGCCAAGCTGGAAGCCAATCTCATCACGCAGTTCGACGCGCCGTTCCGCCTGAAAGACGCCCTTCAGCCCGTCCGCAAGGATTTCGATTTTATTCTGATTGATACGCCGCCCACGCTCGGCATCATGACCGTGAACGCGCTGGTGGCCGCGAATTATCTGCTCGTGCCCATCCAGGCCTCTTATTACGCGCTGGAAGGCACCGACGACCTGCTCGAGACGCTCGAACGCGTGCGCGCCCGGCCCAATCCGGAACTCCAGGTCGCGGGCGTTCTCATCACCATGTTCGACAAGCGCACCAACCTCTGCCGCGACATCCACAAACAGGTCCGCCAGGTCTTCGGCGAAAAAGTGTTTCGCACGACGATCGGAAAGAACGTTCGGCTGGAGGAAAGCCCGGCGTACAAGGAAACGATCTTCAGTTATGCCCCGGATTCTTCGGGCGCCGAGGAGTACGAGCGCCTGGCGAAGGAGGTGCTGCAACGTGTCCGCTAGACGCACCGGCTTGCCCGTGACCGTCAAGATGCGCCACAACGCCCACTACGTCGAGGAGATTGTCTCGCGCTCGGGGGCCGCGATCGGGCGCATGATCGCCATCGAAAAGCTTCAGCCGAACGCCGACCAGCCCCGCAAGGACCGCGGCGACATGCGCGGCCTGGTGGAATCCGTGCGCGAGCACGGCGTGCTCGAGCCCCTGCTGGTGCGGCACCTGCCTGAGGCGGACCGCTACCAGATCATCGCCGGCGAACGCCGCTTCCACGCCGCGCGCGCCGCGGGCCTGGCGGAAGTGCCCTGCATCGAGAAGTCGGCCGATGAGGCCGAGACGCTCGAACTGGCGCTCATCGAAAACCTCCAGCGCAAGGACCTGACGCCCTTCGAAGAAGCCGACGGCATCCACGCCCTCGGCGAGCGCATGGGGCTGACCCATGAAGAAATCGCGCGGCGCATCTCGAAATCGCGCGCTTCCGTCACCGAATCGCTCAGCCTGAGGATGATTCCCGACGAAATCAAGGCGCTGGCCATCGAAAAAGGCGTGCTTTCGAAATCGCAGCTCCTTCAGGTGGCCCGCCAGCCGACCGAAGCGAAGATGCGCGACCTCATCCGCCGCTTCGCGCTCGGACTCGTCAACCGCGAGCAGGCGCGCGAAGAACGCAAGCCGGACAAGAAAAAGCCCGCCGTGTTCCGCTTCGTTCCTCCTCAGAAGGAATTCAAGCTCACGCTCCAGTTCCGCAAGTCGAACGTGGACCGCGAGGAGGTCATCGCCGCCCTGCGGCGGATTATTGAGACACTCGAAGAGGAAGTATAGGGAAGGGGAATTCCAAGGTACAAAGTTGGGGGTCAGGAGTTTCAAGCGGGGCGCCTGGACCGGCTCTTCGGTCCGGGCGTTCGAACCAGCAGGGCCGCACTCTCCGCCAGCCATTCCGGATTTCACCGCGTGACCAGCCGGCTTTTCGTTTACGGAACGCTCTGCCGCGGGATGGGACGCCATCAGGTCCTCGAGCGGCTGGGCGCCCGCTTCATGGGATTTGGAAGCGTGCGCGCCGAGCTGGCGGACTTCGGCGAGTATCCCGGGGCGCGCCCTTGGTGGAGCGACCTGGCGCGAGTGAGTGGGGAAGTGTACGAGCTCCCGAAGCCGGGAAAAGCACTTGAAATCCTGGACCGTATTGAAGGCGTCCGCCGGGACCAGCCCGAAGAAAGTCTCTTTCGACGAGATGTCGTCGAAGTCTTGATGCAGGGAGGCGGGCGTGTCGAAGCCTGGATTTACTGGATCAATCGCCCGCCGAAACCCGGCAAGCCGATTCCCTCGGGTGACTATCGGAAGTGGAAAAATGGCTGAAGCGGGTCCCGAACCTTTCACGGCCAGGCAGACGGCGTTGCTGGAACAACTGCTTCGCGCCGGCTTCACCTTCATCACTTTCGAGTACTACGCGCGCTACGTGGGCGTGAGGAAGGAAAACTTCGTGGCGCTGCTCGAGCCCGCGGAGGGCAGGTTTCGCGTCTTCAGCCAGGCGGGATTGCTGATCGAAGACGGCATCGGCATGCTCGTCGAGCGAGGAGGCCGGCAGGTGTTCGTCTGGAAGGAGCACACCGTTCCGGCGACGCCGGAGTTGCTCGAGGCCTACGAGCGTTTTCGATCAGAACTCCATCGCTTCCTCGCTTCCGAAAGTTGAATGCGGCGCACCCCACGCGCTATTTCCATCCCCACTTCAGCACACCGAAGACCGCGCTGTAGTCGTCCGTCCAGAGCCGAACGTCAGCGGGCGGCAAAGGCGTTGCGGCCTCACGAATCTCCGGCTGGTCGAAAAAATCCGCCCTGCGGCTGAGCAGCACCCAGTTCGAGCGGAAAATTCCCTTTTTCTCGTCACCGAGATTCTGAACCTGGACAGCATTCCAGCCCAACTCTTCCGCTTGGCGCGCCACGACGGGCGCGAGGTCGAGATAGTGGTTTGAAATGTGCACAGCCAGCACGCCGTCGGGAGCCAAGTGACGCGAGTAAAGTTCGAACGCTTCGCGCGTCAGCAGGTGCACGGGAATGGCGTCACTGGAAAACGCGTCGAGGAGGAGCGCATCGAACTGATGTGGCGGCTCGCGCTCGAGCGAGAGCCGCGCGTCGCCCAGAACGATTTCGATTTCAGCCCGCGAGTCTTCGAGGTAATGGAAGTATTCGCGCGCCGCCTCCACGACCTGCGGGTTGATTTCGTAAAAGCGATAGCGGTCGCCCGGACGGCCGTAAGCGGCGAGTGTTCCCACGCCGAGGCCGACCAGGCCGACGTGCAGCTTCTCGCGACGAGCCAGCGCCGCAAGCGTCCGGCCCGCCCCGGAAGTCCGGCCGTAATACGCCGTCGGTTCCCGGCGCGCTTCCGGGCCGAGGAATTGCAGCCCGTGTTCGATGGAGCCGTGCATCAGCTTGCGCCGCACGGGTTCGGCTTCGAGGGGCTTCGCCGTTTCGCCCTCGATGAGGACGATGCGCACGGGTTCGATGTCGATGACCCGCAGAACGCCATAGAAATTCCGCATCATCACGCTGGCGGCGGAGGTCTGGCGGCGCATGACGACGGCAAGACTTGCGACAAGCACCAGGACGACAGCGACGGCGGCCAGCCAGGCGGGTTGCCATCCCCCTCGCGCCAGCAGGCTCTTCGGGTCGCGCCGCAGGACCAGCAGCACCAGGACCGCGCAGGCGGCGAGCGTTACGTGAAGCTCGAAAAAGCCTTCGAAGAGCCGGGGCGCCACGACCACGGCGAAGACTCCGCCCAGCGCCCCGCCCAGCGAAACAGCGAGATAAAAACCGGTCAGACGGTTGGGGTGGGGCTTCAGCCGCGCCAGCTCGCCGTGACAGACCATGCAGCCCACAAACAGGCCGCCGCAGAAAAGCGGAATCAAGATGAACAGGCTGGGATTCACGAACTGCGCCGAGAGCGCGTAGGCCATGCCGCCCAGAGCCACGGCCAGCAGGCGAAGAAAAATGCCGCGCCGGTACCCGGCGACGCCGGAAAAGCAGAGCACGAAGCTCAAGAGATAGAGGCTGAGCGGGACCACCCACAACAACGGGACCGCCGCGAGGTTTTGCGTCAGGTGATGAGTCACGGCAAGCAGCAGCGCCGAACCGCACGCCGCGAGCGCCACCCAGAGAATCCGCGTCGGCCGGGAAGGCGCGGGCGCGGCTTCGTCGTCGCATGCCCCGCCGCCGTCCGTGCGACGACGCAGAGCCAGCGATCCGCACGCCAGCGCAAACAGGACGTAGGCGGCCGACCAGCCGAGCCCCTGGGTCTTCACAGCGAACGTGGGCTCGAAAACGACGGGATAGCTGACGAGCGCAAGCAGGGAACCGGCGTTGGAAAGCGCGTAGAAGCGATAGACTTCTTCGCGGGCCCCGGAGCGCGCGTACCACGCCTGAAGGAGCGGACTCGTGGAGGCGAGGAGAAAATAGGGCAGCCCGACGCTGACTGTGAGCAACAGCAGGGCTCGAAGGACGGGTTGGCTCGGGTCCTCGGGTTTCCACGACGGGCCGGGAAGAATGGGCAGGAACAGCAGGCTCGCGGCAAGCAGCGTGAGATGAATCGCCGCCTGCGCGCGCCCGCTCTTGAGGCGCGCCAGGCCGTGCGCGTAAACGTTGCTCAGCAGGAGGAATGTCTGGAAAAACAGCAGGCAGGTCGTCCAAACGGCCGCCGCGCCTCCGAACCACGGCACGATGACTTTGGCAACCAGCGGCTGGAGCTGGAACAGCAGGAACGCGCTCGCAAAAATGGTGAATGCGTAAAGTGACGCGCGCCGAGGGCGCACTGCTTCATCGTCGCGCGACGATTGCGCGGGTGATTCGCCGAGAACTGCGCTCTTTTCCGACGGCGCCACCGGAAACTCCCGCACGAAACTTTCAGGGCGAACGTGCGCGTTGTCAAGCAGGTCATCGCGACCCTATACTTCGATGTTCGGCAGGAAGGTGCGGAGAAGACCGGAGGGAAGCTCCCGAATGAACGAAAAACTCGATGTGGCGATTATCGGCGCGGGTCCGACGGGCTTGGCCTGCGCGATTGAGGCGGTGCGCGCGAACCTTCGCACGCTGGTTATTGAGAAGGGTTGCCTCGTCAACTCGCTCTTCAGCTATCCCGCCGGGATGACGTTCTTCACCACGCGCGAGCGGCTGGAAATCGGCGACATCCCGTTCGCCAGCGTCAACCTCAAGCCCACGCGAACCGAAGCGCTCGAGTATTATCGCCGCGTCGCCGACCACTACCGCATCCCCATCCGTTTCTACGAACTCGTCGAAAGCGTGGAAGGCGCGGACGGCGATTTCCTCGTTCGCACCCGGCGGCGGAGCGGGGAAGCAGGCGAGTGCCGCGTGCGCAAAGTGATTCTCGCTACGGGCTATTACGACCTCCCGAATCTGCTGAACATTCCGGGCGAAGACTTGCCGAACGTCTCGCACTACTACACGGAGGCGCACGCTTTTTACGGCCGCAAGGTGGCCGTCATCGGCGGCGCGAACTCGGCGGCGATTGCCGCGCTCGACCTCTTCCGCCACGGCGCCGAGGTGACGATGATTGTTCGCGAGCCCGAACTGAGCCGGCACATCAAGTATTGGATCCGGCCCGACATCGAAAACCGCATCAAGGAGGGGAGCATCCGGGCGCTGTTCGACGCTCAGGTGCGGGAGATTTCCACGAACTGGATCTGCGTCGAGCAGGCGGGGAAGCCGCCGTTCCGGGTCGAGAGCGACTTCGTCTTCGCCCTCACCGGCTATCACCCCGATTTCGACCTGCTGCGCAGCGTCGGAATCGAGATCAACCCGCAGACGCACCGGCCGGTCTGCGACACCGAAACGCTCGAAACCAACGTCCCGGGCGTGTACCTGGCCGGCGTCATCATCGCCGGCATGGATACGAACGAGATCTTCATCGAAAACGGCCGCTTCCACGGCAGGCAGATCGTCTGCGACATCCGCCGAAAAATCTAAGGGCGGGTCAGCAACCCGCCCTTCGCATTCAACCTGAATTTGAATCGAACCCGTCTGTCAGCGCCGTTGAACTTCTTCCTCCTCCGGCTCGACGACGCGCTGCGCCGTGGTGGTCCGGTGGACGACGAAAGTAAGTTCCGTTCCCTGCGGCAGAATGATGTCTTTGCCGCGCTTGAAAAGGCTGCGGATACCGAAAACTGCGGCGCCGATGCCCATGCCGTAAAGCGCCCCGGAGCCGCCTGCGCCGATCGCGCCCACGCCTGCGCCGATGCCCGTGCCCGCCGCGACCGCGGCGATATCACCCTTCTTCGAGCTGGGGCCTTTGATGGTGCCTTCCTCGTCCTTGACGCGCGCGCCTTCCGCGCCCCGCGCGTCTTCCAGCCCCGCCACCAGCGAATAGCGGACCTCCTCCGGCGTCGTCAGCGCTTCCGGCAGGAGCCGCATTTCCCCGACTCCCTTCACGCGGCCCGGCTGTTTGACGAAAGTGACGCGGCCTTCAACGATGCTGCCCGCCTGGACCACTTCCTTGTCCTCGTAAAGGACCGGCTCAATCACGCGGCCCTTGAACGGGTCGCCGTTCTTGTTGTAGCGGGTGCTCAGCGTCGTTTCCAGGCGCACGTGCAGCATGCTTCCCGCCGGAAGCGTCAGCGTCTCGACCTCCTGCGCCACAGCGGGAAATTGAAACACCAGCCCCGCCGTCAGCGCGGCTACGATTCCGGCTCGAATTGTTCGCATTGCTTCTCCCTCGTCAGGCCGCAGGCGATTTGCGTCTTCCCGCAGCCCACATTCGACTCTACGCCCTCTCCCGCGCCCGTGCAAGGGCGGTCTTAGCCTATTGGATTCCATTCCAGTCGGTTCGGTTGCTGGGGTTGCGGCGCGATTCTCGACGGCCTTCGGTTCTGCATACCGGCCGGAGGCAGGCGTTAGCCCGCGCCCGCTGCGTTGACCGCACCGAGCTGCTCGTTTATACTGGCGCTTTGAGGGCTCATGCCAAACATCCTGCGCGAAATCGCTGACTCCGCCACGGCTCTGGCGAAGGGATTTGCCGTCACTTTCAAGACGATGCTCGGCCCCACGGTGACGGAGAATTATCCGGATGAGCCGCCACGCTTCGAGGACCGCTACCGCGGCGTCCACGTCCTGCGCCGGGACGAAAATGGCCTCGAAAAGTGCGTAGCCTGTTTCCTCTGCGCCGCGGCATGTCCCTCGAACTGCATTTACATTGAGGCCGCGGAAAACACCGCCGAAAACCGCATCAGCGCCGCGGAGCGTTACGCGAAGGTGTACAACATCGACTACAACCGCTGCATCTTCTGCGGTTACTGCGTCGAAGCCTGCCCCTGTGACGCTATCACGCACGGCCACGAGTTCGAAATTTCCGCTTACGACATCAACGCGCTGGTCTTCCGCAAGGAACAGCTTCTCGAGAAAGTTCCTGCCGGCGCAAAGAAGTAGTCCGAGTCAATCCGCCGTCTCTTCGTGCGCGCTTGCGTCCGTCCGCTGCTGGGACACAATGTTCGTTGACTTCTTCCGCCCGCGGTAGTATCGCTGTCTTGTCCTCAGGATCTCGCCCTCGCCCAGGTGATCCCGTGAAAACAACTTCTACTTCGCACTCCGCTCGCCGGGCCGGGCAAGGACGCAGTTCGCGTCGTGATTTCTTGAAGGGCGCGGCCGCGGTCGCCGCTCTCGCGAGCGTTCCCGCAACGCGCGCGGCGCAGGCGCTGCTGCCGACCACCGAAATCGGCGGGAAGAAAGTGACGCGCCTGGTGGCCGGGGGAAACACGCTATACGGCTATTCGCACTTCAATTCCATCCTCGACCGGCACTACCTGGACTACTACACCGACGAGCGCGTAGTTCAGTTTCTGCTCGACTGCCAGGCCGCCGGGATCAATGCCTGGCAGAGCAACTTTCGCGACCGCGCGCAACGCCAGATGCCCAAAATCCGCGACGCGGGCTGCACGATGAACTGGATCTGCCTGGCCGATCCGACTGACGTGGACCGCGAGGCCTGGCGCGGCACGCGCACGCCGGCCGAAATTGAAGCGGCCATCCTGAAGGTCGTTTCAATCGCCGCGAAGGCCAAGCCGCTGGCCATGGCCCATCACGGTAACGTCACCGACAACCTTTTCCGCGCCGGCAAGCTCGATCAGGTCCGCACGTTCCTCAACAAGGTCCACGACCTGGGTTTTCCGGCGGGCGTCTCGAGCCACAACCCGCAGGTCATCGCCGCGGTGGAAGAAAAGGGCTGGCCCGCGGACTTCTACATGGGCTGCTTCTACTGCCAGTCGCGCACTGAAGAAGACTACGAGAAAGAACTCGGCGTCGCGCCGCTGGGAGAGTCGTATCTGCCCACCGACCCGCCCAGGATGTGCGCCGTCCTGCGCGCTACTTCGAAACCGGCCCTCGGCTTCAAGATTCTCGCCGCCGGCCGGCTCTGCACCTCGCCGCAGAAGGTGCGGGGCGCGTTCGAGTTCGCCTTCCGGCATCTCAAGCCTACGGACGCGGTCATTGTTGGAATGTATCCGCGGTTTACCGACCAGATCAGTGAGAACGCGGGCCTCGTGCGTGAGTTTGCCGCCTGACCGCTCGGCATCGGGATGCCGGTTCACCCCCGAGCACCGCGAGTGGCCACGTTGACAATTTCGGACGAAAAGGGTATCCCTGCTCGAAGCCCGGAATAATCCTGTCAGCGAGAGGGGATCATGCCAAAAGTCAGAAACTCAAAATCTGACCGGGTGGAGAGCGCCGGGACGCGCCGCGATTTTCTGAAGGGCGCAACCGCCGTCGCTGCCGCCGCCGTGGTCCCTGCTGCGCCCGCCGCTGAGCCTGTGCTTCTGCCCGTCGTCTCGCTTGGCCCGAACAAAGTGACCCGGCTGATTGTGGGCGGAAATCCCATTTACGGTTACTCGCACTTCAACCGGCAGTACGACGAGCACATGCTGGAATACTTCACCACTGAGCGCACGGTCCGGCTCCTGCTCGATTGCGAGCGCGCCGGCATCAATACCTGGCAGACGAGCTACAACACGCGCTTCCCGGGCCATCACGAGGCGATGCGCGCCGCGGGCTGCAAGATCCAGTGGATCTGCCTCGCCGCCGCCTGGGATATTGACCGCAGCCTTCCGCGCACGCCGGAAGCAATCCTCTCCGGAACGATTCGCTGCGCCGAAGTCGTCGCCAAATTCAAGCCCATCGGCATCGCCTTCCACGGCTGGGCCACCGACCTGCTGTGGCGCGAAGGTAAAGTGGATACGATCCGCGCCTTCGTGGACCGAGTCCACGACCTGGGGATTCCCGCCGGAATCTCCACGCACAACCCGGTCATTCTGGAAGCGTTGGCCGCGAAGAACTGGCCGAACGAATTCTTCATGGCGTCGTTTTATTACCTCTCGCGGCGGCCCGAAGAATTCCAGAAGGAAATCGGTGTCGTGCCGGTGGGAGAAACCTATCTTTCATCGGACCCGGCGAAAATGTGCGAGGTGGTGCGCAAGGTTGAGAAGCCCTGCCTCGTGTACAAGGTTTTCGCCGCCGGCCGGCTTTCGAATAACTCCCAGCAGGTGCGCCAGGCGCTGGAGTTCTGTTACAAGAACATCAAGCCCGCGGACGCCGCGATCCTCGGCCTTTACCCGCGCTACAGCGACCAGATTGGCGAGGACACTCGTATCGTCCGCGAATTGCTGGCGTAAATGCCGCGGCGCTGTCTTAT
The DNA here is from genome assembly GCA_964556705.1 of uncultured Acidobacteriota bacterium. Taxonomy (GTDB): domain Bacteria; phylum Acidobacteriota; class Terriglobia; order UBA7540; family UBA7540; genus CAZKXX01. The sequence goes on along the minus strand of CAZKXX010000004.1, from coordinate 63,552 downwards.
CTTTCTCCGCCATCCGGAGTCTTTCGTCTTGCGAGGTTGCGCAGGGCATGTTACGTTCGGCGAGGTGCAACCCTGGGAGTCCGAGCGGAGTGAGATGCCCTCGCAACTTCTCCGATGAGGTGAGCCATGAAACGCAGAGAATTTCTGACGGCCACGGCGATGGGACTGGGCGCGGCGTGGCTCGGGTCGCGCGCGCTGCCCGCTCTGGCGGATGCGCCGCCGGCAAAATTCAACGCCACGGACCTCGTGACGCTCGGCAAGAGCGGCATCCGCACGACGCGCCTGGCGATGGGCACCGGCACGTCGGGTTTCGGCGGTCGGTCGAACCAGGGCTCGCTGGGCGTCCCCGGGCTCGCCGACCTGCTTTGGGCCGGATACGACCAGGGCGTGCTGTTCATTGACACGGCGGATTCCTACGGCACGCATCCTCACGTCGCCGCGGCGCTCAAGCGCATTCCGCGCCAAAAAGTAACTGTGCTCACCAAAACCTGGTCGCGTGACGGCAAAGGCGTGCGCGCCGATCTCGACCGTTTCCGACGCGAACTCGGCACCGACTATCTCGACATCGTGCTTCTCCACTGCCTGACCGATTCCGACTGGACCGCCAAATACCGCAGCGCCATGGACGCGCTGAGCGAAGCGCGCGAGAAGGGAATCGTCCGCGCGCACGGAGTTTCCTGCCACTCGATCGGCGCGCTGCGCGCCGCGGCGCGTGAGCCCTGGGTTCAGGTGGACCTCGTGCGGCTGAATCCCATCGGCTCGCACATGGACGCCGACCCTAAGACGGTGGTCGAGGTCATCCGCCAGATGCGCGCGCAGGGCACGGGCATCATCGGCATGAAAATTCTCGGCCAGGGCGACATGCGCCGCCGCGTGGATGAGGCGCTGAAGTACGCGCTTTCCGTCGGCGTTCTCGACGCCTTCACCATCGGCGCCGAGAACCGCAACGAGCAGGCGGACCTGCTGAGGCGCATCGCCGCAGGGTCGGCGTAAGGGCGACTCCCGAAGCGCCCCTATGATTTTTCTTCATGACCCGCCGTTTCTTTCTGGGCGCTTTCGCACTTCCCGCCGTTCTCCGTGCCGTGTCGGACTCTGGATGAGCCTGCACCTGGCGAAGGCCGTTCCGAGCGTCGCCGCGGCCGAAGACGATCGCTCCACCTGCGACGTGCTGGAATCGGAAGGCTACGAATTTCGGAATGGCTGTTACAAGGTTTTGGACGCGCCCGGGCTCGGCCTGCGCGTTCGCGAGGAAATTTATCGGCAAAAGTACCGCGCCGCGGAAACCCTCATCGCCTGAGCGAGCGGCGCGAACTCTTCCTGCCGCAATTCAGAAATCCAAACCCAGCCCCGTGGTCAGCACCAGTTCGCTGTTTTTCCGGCCGGGCAACGGGCGGCTGAGATAGCGGTTCGTCATCGTCGTGTTCAAGGACAGGCGGTTGGAAATCCGCGCGATGAGCGTCGAGGTCGCGTCCATGCGGAACTCGCCGCGGTCGGTCAGACTGGGATAGAAGTTCAACTGGTGGTCGATCCCCATCTGGGGCGTGATGCGGAGGCTGACCTTTTCGCCCAGCAGCCCTTCGGCGTTCTCGCGCCGCTCCGTGGTGAACAGTTCGTTGACGTAGGTAAACCCTCCCAGAAAATTCAGCGTGATGCGCCTGCTTCGCAAGACGTCGCGGCCGAGGCCGAGGCCGTAGGTCTGGCGCAGGTCGAGGCTCTGGGTCTGGATGTGGTCCATCTGCCCGAGCAGGAAAAAGAAGTTGGTGGGCGTAAACAGGAAGTCTTGGCGAAGGTTGGAAGAGATGCTGTTGGCGCTGGTTTCCACGCCGCCGATGCGCGTGTTGGCGAAGAGCATCGTCGTCGTGAAGTTGGTCCGGTATTTCTCCTTGATCCCGGGAAGGTTGGGCTGGAGGCGCGTGGCGTTGAAGCCGAGGCTCAGGTTGTTGGCGTCGCGGTCGCCGCGCACCAGGCTGTAGCCGAAGTTGCCGCGTCCTTTCCAGTCGGTCCAGGGGCGCGGTGCGCGTTCGATGGCCGGCTGGTAACTCTCCTGCTGATAGATGGCCACTACGTCTTCCGGCGCGACTGTGCGGATGCCGCCGTTCGCGGCAAGTCCCCAGTAGCCGGACTCGAGCAGCGAGAGTTCGCCGCTGAAGGCTTCGCCCTGCCTGGTCAGCAGCACGGCGGAGCGCGTGCTGGCGAACGTCCTGACGCGCGAAACGGGGACGGTGACTTCGCCCGCCGACTCGCTGCGGAAAACGAGCCGCGTCTCCTGCACGCGGTGCCACGTGCCCGTCAACTGATCGCCATTTTTGAAATAGAGAATTTCGCCTCGCGCCGGCAGTGCCCCGCCGAGGCCCACCAGCGCGATAAAAAGCCAGATGCGCATCATTCCCTCGAAGATAAAAAAATCGGCGGCGAACGCGCTGCGAGGCGCGCCGCCGCCTCACAGCCAGTGTAGGGAAGGCGCGCGGGAATTGGCAAGAATTTCCGGCGAAGGGTTCAGCGGGCGGCAGGCTCAGCGACGGCGACCACCTTGACCGCGAACACCAGCGTCTTGCCGGCCAGCGGATGGTTGAAGTCGAGCACCAGACTTTCGTCTTTCACCTGCGCAACGCGCGCGTGGACCACTTGACCGTTCGGGTCGCGGCCCTGGAGGCGCGCGCCCACCTGCTGCGCGTCTGCGGGAATGCGGTCGCGCGGAACTTCCTGGAACGCTTCGGGCATCACGGGACCGTAGGCATTCTCCGGAAGCACGGTGACTTCTTTGCTCTCCCCGACCTGCATCCCTTCCAGCGCGGATTCCAGGCCGGGAATGATCTGGTTTTTGCCGTGGATGTACTTCAGCGGTTGATCACCCACGTTGCTCTCGACGACTTCTTCGTTCTCGAGTCGCAAGGTGTATTCGAGCGAAACCTCTTTTCCGGCGGCGATGGCGGCGCTCATGGGCTTTTCTCCTCAACGAAATTTCTGGAGGACCCAAATCGGGTCCCGGCAAGGGGCGCCGAAAACAAATGGGAGCGTGACAGGCAACGCAGTTCGCGCAACGCTCACCCCACGCTCCACCTGTGACGAAGCCCGAACTTTCAATTTAGACTTTCAGCGGGCGCAAGGGAAGCGAAATCGGCGGGAATCCGCCGCACGTCGAGACCTGAAAAGGTGCGGAAGGACCTGGCGCAGCCATGCTGAGGACCCCGACACTTACTTTGTGTCCTGGTGTCCGGGTGTTCACCGTTTCCTGGGCCGCGCGGCGCCCGGGCGCGTCATGCGGCGCGGGTCGAGGATGCGCTTCACCTCCGCTTCGCTCAGCACACCCTCTTCGAGACAGACTTCGGGAATCGACTCGCCCGTCGCGAGCGACTTCTTCACAATCTCCGCCGCGCGCGCGTAGCCGAGGACGGGGTTGAGCGCCGTCGCCAGCGCCGGCGAGCGATGCGCGTACCGCTCGCAGATTTCGCGGTTGGCCCGAATTCCCCGGACGCAGCGGCGCGCCACGACGCGGCAGGTGTTCTTCAAAATTTCGAGCGCGTGCAGAACGTTCCACGCCATCGCCGGCATCATGACGTTCAATTCGAGTTGGCCGGCCTGCACGGCGAGCGCCACCACCGTGTCGCAGCCGACCACCTGGAATGCCACCATGTCGAGTAGTTCGGCCATCACCGGATTGACCTTGCCGGGCATGATGCTCGAGCCGGGCTGGAGCGCGGGCAGAACAATTTCGTTGAAGCCGGTGAGCGGGCCGCTCGCGAGCAGACGCAAATCGTTCGCGATGCGGATCAGCTCGAGCGCCAGGTTGCGCAGCGCGCCGGAAAGCGCCGCCATGGGAAGCTGCGACTGCATCGCCGCGACCTTGTCCGGCGCTTCGCGAAGCGGCAAACGGGTGAGCTTCCGCAAACGCGCCACGACGCGCCTCGCGTAGCGCGGGTGCGTATTCAGCCCCGTGCCGGCGGCACTTCCTCCGAGGCCGAGTTCGGCGACCGCGGCGGCCGCGAGCCGGATCTGCTGCCGCGCCTGCGCGAGTGCGCGCGCGTAAGCAGCAAATTCCTGCCCCAGCCGGATGGGCACAGCGTCCTGCAAGTGCGTTCGCCCCGCCTTCAGGATGCCGTCGAATTCTCGCCCTTTTTTTCGGAAAGCCTTTTCCAATTCCTCCAGCGCCGGAAAAAACTCCTCGAGCACGAGCAGGGAAGCGAGGCGCATCGCGGTGGGGAACGTATCGTTGGTGGATTGTCCGAAGTTGACGTGATCGTTGGGATGGACGAGGCGATATTCGCCGCGCCGCCCGCCGAGCAGCTCGCTCGCGCGGTTGGCGATGACTTCGTTGACGTTCATGTGGAAGCTGACGCCCGCGCCCGCCTGGTAAACATCTACCACGAACTGGTCGTCGAACTTACCCGCGGCGACTTCAGCCGAAGCTCTCGCCACGGCGCGACCGACAGGGCGGGGAATCATTGCCAGTTCGGCGTTCACTTCCGCGCAGGCCTGCTTCAGCAGTCCGTAGGCGCGGGTGAGCGCCGGATGCGCGCGCAGGCCGCTGATGGGATAGTTCTCCACCGCCCGCGCCGTCTGTGCCCCGTAGTACGCCCTAGCCGGGACTCCGACCGCTCCCAGCGAGTCCCTTTCGGTTCGCGTTCGCATTCGGAATATTGTACTGCGTAGACCGCTTCGTATCACGGGTTTCCAGCCCGTGTCCCTCCTGAGACCTCCTCGTCCATGCTATCCTCGAAGAGGATTCGTGCATCGTAGTCAGGAAGGGAACCCTTGGGAGGGCTGATATGAATCGATTTTGGGGCTTCTTGTTCGTGCTCGCGCTGGCGGCTGGGCCGACCATGGCTCAGGACAAGGAGCAGGAACGGCTCGAAGAGTGCGGCACCGTGTTGGAGGAGATCCTCAATATCCCCGACAACGTGCCGGAGGAACTGCTAGACAAAGCCGAGTGCGTCGTCATCATCCCTTCCGTGAAAAAATTTGCCATCGGAATCGGCGGGAGCTACGGGCGCGGCGCGATGACGTGCCGCACCGGCGAAGATTTCACCGGCCCGTGGAGCCCGCCCGCGCTCTACCGCCTGGAAGGCGCCAACATCGGCATCCAGCTCGGCGGGCAGGCCACTGATTTTCTGTTGCTGGTGATGAACCCTAAAGGCGTCAATTCGCTCCTGAAAAGCAAGGTGAAGCTCGGCGCCGACGCCGCGGCCGCCGCCGGCCCCAAAGGCCGCACCGCCACCGCTGCCACCGACGCGCTGATGCGAGCCGAAATCTTGAGCTACTCGCGCTCCCGCGGCCTCTTTGCCGGCATCTCGCTCGAAGGCTCCACGCTGCGCCAGGACAACCGAGCCAACAAATCGCTCTATGGGCGCAAAGTGAAGGCCCGTGAGATTGTCCGCGAGAACAAAGTCTCGACGCCCGCGGCAGGGCAGAAACTGATTTCGACGCTCAACAAACATTCGCCCAAGAACCGCTCGGAGGCCCAGTCGCTCAAATAGTCCGGGCCGCCCCCCAAGCCCACAGGCTGTAACGCCGCCTCCATCGGCGGGACTACCCGCTGCGGGCCTTCGGGTGTTGGTCAGGACCACGGCAAGCCCGCGCGGACGAGGACGGAATGCCCCTGAGCCCCCTCCGAGGGCCTTGGGGAGCCGTTCGGTTGCACCCGATGAGCGCCGCGCAAGCTCCCCGACGGATTCCGACTCTTTGCCCGACCTGCGGAAAGCCCCTCGCAAGAATCCCTCAGACGGAAGGCAAGCATCTAAAGCGTCAGGTGAGGTTAGAAAGACCATGGCGTACGCACTCCTGGAATATGCCCTGGCGATTGGGCTGCTCGCCCTTTTCGGAGCGATCCTCTTCGGGTTGACTGCCGGAGTCCTCCTGGCCAGGGAGGTGTCGAGGAGCGCCGCCGGGCTGATCCGCCGAGCGGTGCCATTGGCTCGCGAGGTTCTCGCCCGCCAGCCCGCCTTTCCTTTACCGAGCTGGCCCGTATTGTCGCCTTGGATGTCACTTTTGGGCAGGCTGAGGAAAAATCCCCGGTTTTTTGGGGGAGATTAGGGCCTTAGGGGTCAAAACTGGCCGGTTTGCTGGGGATTTTGCATACGTCTGATAAGCGATGTTATGTTAACTACGAGAGAGAAACACGCGCCGCCTCACCTTGGGCTCCCCTAAACGACGGTCATTGACCGGCGCCAGTGAAAATCTACGCGCAGGGTTTCAAATCCCTTGCGGCGACTCCCTTCATGGATGGCTTCCCGACCTTGTATGATGGTCAGCATGCGGCGGCGCTCGCGGAAGCTCTGGGCGACGGTTTTGGCGGCGGTCCTGGCCCTCGCCGTGGCCTACTCACGGCGCGATCTCAGTCCGCCCGACCCGGACGGACCTTCGCCGCAATCGACGGCTCCGCGACTCTGCGTTCGCGTCGTGGACGGCGACACGCTGGTGCTGGACCGGGGCGAGCGCGTCCGCCTGATCGGCGTGAATACCCCCGAGTCGGTGGATCCCCGGCGACCTGTCGAATACTTTGGCAAGGAGGCTGCGGCTTTCACCCGCGGGCTGGCGGAGGGCCGGCAGGTTCGGCTTGAATACGACCTGGAGCGGCGCGATCAGTACGGCCGGACGCTCGCTTACGTCTATCTTGAGGACGGCAGGATGCTGAACGCCGAAATTATCCGCCAGGGCTACGGCCAGACCTACACGCGCTTTCCGTTCAAGTACCGGGACGAATTCCTCGCCTACGAGCGCGAGGCGCGCGCCGAGGGCCGCGGCCTGTGGGCTAGATAGGCTAGACATAGACGGCTACACGCCGGAGGTCACCGTTCCGCGGAGCCCTCCCGCCAAGGCGCCTCGATTCTCGGAGCCTCGCCTTCTTCGAGTTCGAGGGCATGGTCGGCGAGCTGCTCGACAAAGCGCCGATCATGCGAGACGAAGAGGATGGTACCCGGATATTGCCGCAGAGTCGCCTCGAGCGCTTCCTGCGCCTCGATTTCCAGGTGATTGGTGGGCTCGTCGAGCAAGAGCACGTTCGCGCCCTCAACGAGGACGCGCGCCAGCGCGGTCTTGGCTCGTTCGCCCAGGCTCAGCAATTCGATCCGCTGGTCGGCCAGGGCGCGAGGCAGCTTCAGACACGCGAGCAAGGTTCGAATCCACGTGCGGTCGCTCGACGCTTCCTCGCAGACCTGGACGGGCGTCCGGTCCGAGTCGAGATTTTCGGCCTCCTGCGCATAGTAGCCGAACCGGACGTTCGCTCCGACGCGAATCTCACCCGCGTCCGGCGATTCCAGGCCGAGCAGCAAACGAAACAGCGTGGTCTTCCCTGATCCGTTGGGTCCGCAGACGGCCCAGCGCTCGCCGCGCCGGCACTGGAATGTCACCTGCTGGAGCACCGGCTTGCCACCATAGCTCTTCGCCACCGCGTTCACCGCCACGGGAAATGCCCCGCTCGGCGCGATGCTCGAGAAATCGAGCGCCGGGATGGGCTCTTCGACCCACGGCTTCGCCGCGGGCGGTTCGCGGACCACGCGTTCGCGAAGCAGCCGTGCCGCGCGCAACATCTTCCCTGCCTTGCGTCCGTAGTGATCCTTGCCCGCCTGAATTCCCGCCGGAGCTTTCTCGACCTGACGGGCCCGCCGCGCCCGTTTCTCCGCGGCGCGCTGGAGGGCCGCAAAGCGCCTCTGCTGAGTTTCGAAAGCCGCTCGATCTGCCACGCGGCGCGCCTCACGCTCCCGCTCGTAGAACGCGTATCCGCCGCCATATTCACAGAAGACGCCGCGGCGCAGCTCGAAGGTGCGCGTCGTGAGATTTTCCAGAAAGCGGCGGTCATGGGAGACCACGACGCAACTTCCCCGAAATTGCGCGAGATGTTTCTCGAGCCATTCGCGCGCGCGCAGATCGAGATGGTTGGTCGGCTCATCGAGCAGGAGCAGATCCGCGCCCGCAAGCAGGCATTTGACCAGCGAGGCACGGCTCCGTTCGCCCGCGGACAGCCGCGCGAGGGACGTCGTGAAGTCGGCGCGTTCGAAGCCCAGCGCGTGCAGGACGTGGTTCAAATCACCCGCGCTCGCCTCGCCCAGCCAGTCGGCCAGAGTTTCCTCCGGCCCAGCGACTGGGGTCTGGGGTAGATAGGCGGTGTGTAATCCTCTGCGGCGAACAATCGAACCGGCGTCCGGCGCCAGGTCGCCGGCCATCACGCGCAGGAGCGTCGTCTTGCCGGCGCCGTTCGGCCCCACCAGAGCGATGCGCTCGCCCGGATTGATTTCGAAGCTCGCTTCCTCGAACAGCGGCTCCTGAAGTGAGTATTGGAATTTGAGCTGGCGGGATTCCAGTAAAGACATCCCTCCTCCTCGGAACTGGAGTCGTCCCGTGACGAGACGAGGTGTTGCGTGAGGGTGTCTTTACAGTTTCATCGAAGTGCCAAGGCTATCGTATCACAGGCGCGCGACAAAAAGTGAAAAGCTGCCGCCCGCCCGGTGACGCGGTGAGGAGCTCCGTGCTCAGAGGGTTCACTTCGCCGCCGCCTGCTTCTTCCCTTCCCAGGTTCCTTTCTCTCCGGCGTCGTGCGACCATTCGCCCTTGAGGACACCTTTCTGGAGCTTGCCGGTGATGACGTAAGTCCCTTGAGGCGTTTCGAGTCGGATCTCCACCATCTTGTTCTTGAAGCTCCCGGTGGTGATGTCGGTCCCGCCGAGGGGCGAAGAGACCGAGCCGGTAATGACATCTCCCTGGTGGTCAAGATAGAGCGTGAACGGCATGTCGCCCTGCGACCCTCCCGTGGACATACAATCCCAGGTCCCGGTCAGCGGGCCGGGCTTGGCTTTCTTTTCCGCGGCGAATGAGGGCGCGAGCAGACCCGCAACGAACAGTCCCGCAACGAATGAAATCATCAGACGCTTCATGAAGCGGCTCCTTTGTGCAGACCCGTTAACCTCTCGCCGGAGTGTCGAGGCCGGCGCAGCCTCATTCTACTTCGCCCGCGTGTCGGTCGTCCAGTTGACAAGCCGGCGCGGGAGATTTTGTCGGAGTGACGGTGGTTGCGGAACAGGCGCAGTCCCGTCGTCCCGGCAGCAGGGAGTTGCCGGCCGGAGGCCGGCGCTTCCTCCTTCAGAACCAGAAATGCCACACGGCGTCCACGAGCGTGTGCGTGAGCGCGGCGGAGGAGATCCGGCGCCGCATGCGGAAGGCGTTGCCGTAAAAACCGCCCGCCAGCGCCGCCATGACGGCGTAACGCCAGTTAGGGACGGGCGCGTGGTGAAGGTGCGCGAGACCGAAAACCACTGAAGCGACGAGCAGCGCGTAAACTCCGCGTCTTCGCCCCGAGAAAGTCTTTTGGAGCTGGTTCTGGAAGATTCCCCGAAAGAGCAGTTCTTCGGGAATGGCGATGGTCAGATAGATGCCCGCGAACTGGACGACGAAATCGAGAAAGCTGACTGAGGTCGGACCAAAGGCGATAAATCCCAGCGCGTAGCCGAGCGGAATCCCCAGCACCGCAAATCCCGCGAAATTGATGAAGCCGTCGATGACGTCGTACTTCCGAAAGCCCAGCCGGTATCCGACGTCTTCCAGGCGGCGCAGGACGAGGAAGCCGTACGCGCCCACGGCAACGCAGAAAAGCGGCCCGAAGAAATAGACTTCCTCCGGCCACGTCCAGATGCCGCGCAGCCAGCGCGCGCTGACCGGCACGCCGAGCGCCAGCATGGCGGCGACGTCGCGCCAGCCGAGGCGTTCGCCGTGTCCGCGCCGGTCGGGAAAAAGCAGCAAGGTGGGGACGGCGATGTAAGCGGCGAGCTTCCCCAAACCTTCCGCTGAAAACGAATCCGTTCCCAGCGAATAGACGAGGTACGGAACGAGAAGCAGAAAAGGCAGCGCGAGCGCGGAGACGGCCGAAGTGACAGCGAGATGCCGAATCGCTCGCACGACCGCCGTGTACGTGAGGCCGACGAACGCCAGAAGCAGCAGCGCCAGCGAAGCGAAAAACGCACCCAGCTTGACGCGGTCCACCGGCAGAAACGCCAGCACCACAGCTTCGGCCAGCAGGGCCAGCAGAAGCGCGCCGGCAATCGCCACCAGCGTGTTGCGCATCAGGTTCCCTTGCGGCCGGCGGCCGCTCGCCGCCGGAGGGTGGGCGAGTTCAGGTCGAGTTCCGAGACCGGAATCACCCGCGCGCGGCCGAAGCGTCGCAGGCCGTTTTCAAATTCCCGCGCGTTGCCCACGAGCACGATCACCACGCGGCCGCGGTCCAGATAGCGTCGGGTCGCGGTCAGAACGCTTTCGGCGCTCAGCGATTCGACGCGTTCCGCGAAGCGATTCCACTGGTCGGCGGGGAGGTCGTGCGCCATCAGCTCGAGCGTCCGCGAAGCGAGCTGGTCCGACGTCTCGAACTCCAGAGCAAGGTTTCCAACCAGATAGCTCTGCGCGGCGCGCAGTTCGCCGCTGCCCACCGGCCGGTCGCGAAAGCGTGTCCAGGTCTCGAGAAGCAGGTCGAGGGCGCGAATCGTTTCCGGCGTGCGCGTCGAAGTCTTCGCCACCCAGCTTCCCCCGGAACGAAAGGAATTGAGTTCGCTCGACGCGCCGTAGGTGAGCCCCTGACGGCTGCGCAACGCGCGGAAGAGGCGGTTGGCGGCCGGCCCGCCGACGACCTGGTTGGCGAGGTTGACCGCCAGGTAGTCGTCGCTCGCGCGCGCGGGTCCGGCGCCGCCGACGCGGATTTCCGTCTGCACGGAGTCCGGCCGGTCGATGACCACGAGTTGCCGGTCCGTCGCCGGCGCGCGGGCGCGCGGAGCGGCGTCGCTTCCCTGCCCTCGCGGCCACTGGCCGAAGTAGCGCTCCGCCCAGGCGAACGCCTGAGCCTCGCCGACGTCGCCCACGACGGCGAGGATGGAGTTTTCGGGACGAAAGTGGCGGCGGTGAAACTCCGCCAAATCGCGCTCGGTCATTCGCGCCAGCGAGTCCGGCGTGCCTTCGGGCGGATGACCGTACGGTGTGCCGGCAAAAACCAGGCGGTCGAATACCTGGTCGGCGACGTAGGACGGATCGTCGCGAAGCACTTCGAGCGCCGAAAGCGTCTGCCGGCGCCGCCGCTCGAACTCTTCCCGGGGAAACGCCGGCGCGGTCGCGATCTCCGCCGCGAGTTCCATCGCCAGTTCCGCGTGCGGCGCGAGAAACGCCAGCGCCAGAAACGACGTGTCCCACGAGACACCCGTCTGAATCAGGCCTCCCACGCGGTCAACCGTCTCGGCCAGTTCGGGTCCACTCCGGCGCGCCGTGCCCTGGTCGAGGACCGCGGCGACCATGCGCGCCAGCCCCGGCAATTCCACCGGGTCGGCGGCGGAACCGGCTCGCACCATCACGCGCACCGTGACCAGCGGCAGCGAGCGGCGCTCGATCACCATGACCCGCAAGCCGTTGGGAAGTGTTCGCGCGGCGGGCGCGGGGATGACGAGCGCCTTGGGCGGCGCGGGCTCAGGCGGATGCTGGCGCGCCGGCAGAGCGGCGGCGAGCGCAAACACGACGGCGAGGGCCGCCGTCGCGGCCGCGCCTTTCGCCGGCCCTCGCAATCGCTCGGTCATTCCGCTCACCGTCCCGCCGGGACCGCTTCCCGAAGCGCCTCCTGCGCCGCCGGAACGATTTCCACGACGGTGGAATTTTCAGGAACAAAGTAGGTCCGCGCTACGCGCCGGATGTCTTCGCGCGTCACAGAAAGGAATCGGTCAAGCTCCGTGTTCAGCAACTCGGGATCCTTCAGCACGACGGCCGCGTAGCCGAGCTCTTCCCCCAAACTGCGCGTCGTCTGCCGGCTGAGGACGAAATCCCGCAAGATCTGGTTCTTGGCTTTATCCAGCTCTTCTTCCGAAACCAGTTCGCTTTTGACGCGCTCGATTTCCGCCGTCAGCGCCGCCTCGCCGTCGGCCGGCGTGTGCCCGGAATTCAGGACGGCAAAGACGAAAAACAGGTTCGGGTCTTCGCTGAAATTGCCGGCGCTTTCGGCTTCCAGCGCGATGCCCTGGTCGTAAACGAGGCGGCGATAGATGCGCGAGCTTTCGCCTTCGGAAAGGATTTTCGACGCCAGGCGCAGCGGGTAAGCGTCCGGCGCGCCGTCGGCGGGCATGTGATAGGCGGTCACGAACGCCGGCAGCGCCACGTTTTTCACCAGGCGCAGCGAGCGCCGCTCCCCCTGCGGAGGTTCGCGCGGAATGTTTCGTTCAAACGCCTTGCCCGAAGGGATCGGCCCGAAGTATTGGTTGACCAGCCCCAGGGCCTCTTCGGCGTCAAAATCGCCCACCATCACCAGCGTCGCGTTGTTAGGCGTGTAATAGGCGTCGTAGAACGATTTGACGTCAGCCGTCGTGATGCTTTCGAGATCAGCCAGCGATCCCACGGCCGGGTGGTGATACGGGTGAACGGTGAACGCGAGCCGGTAGAGTTTTTCAATCACCGTTCCGTAGGGCGGGTTCTCGAAGCGCGTCCGGCGCTCCTCCTTCACAACTTCCTTTTCGGTCTCGAGAATCCGTTCGCTGATTTCCAGGTTGCGCATCCGGTCGGCTTCCAGCCAAAGCACCACGGGCAGGAGGTTGCTCGGAAACGTTTCCCAGTACACCGTGTAGTCTTCGGTCGTATAGGCGTTGTCCTCGCCGCCCGCGCGCACGATGTAATCGGAAAACATTTCCGGGCCGATGTTCCGCGTTCCCTGAAACATCAGGTGCTCGAAGAGGTGTGCGAGGCCGGACTTGCCGGGCGGGTCGTTTTTCGAGCCGACGTGGTACCACACCTGGACGCTGACGACGGGCGCGTCGCGGCGCTCGACCATCAACACGCGCAGGCCGTTGGCGAGCGTGAACTGGCGAATGGAAACGCGCGGCAGCGAGACCGCGGCCGCTTCCGCCGCCGGGAGCCCCAGGAGCGCGGCCAGGAGGAACAGCCCAAGTCTGGTTGCGAGGAAAATCCGGTTCAAGGCGGTGCGGTCCTGAGCGAATGTGCGGCTATTCCAGAAACTTTTGTGCGATCGGATAGCGCCGTCCCATGCCGAAAGCTTTCGCCGTCACCTTCAGCGCCGGCGCCGCCTGCTGGCGCTTGTATTCCGCCGCGTTGACTTTGCGAAGCGTCTCGCGCACAAGTTCGGGATCGAGGCTGAACTTGCGCACGATTTCCTGCCCGCTGAGATGGTCTTCGATGTAGGCGCGCAGGATGATGTCGAGCACCTCGTAGGGCGGCAGCGTGTCCTGGTCGGTCTGGTTGGGACGCAGCTCGGCCGAAGGCGCTTTCGAGAGGCTGGCGGCGGGAATGCGCTCGCCCGCGCGGTTCGCGTAGCGCGCCAGCTCATAGACCATCGTCTTCGGCACGTCGGCGATGACGGCCAGGCCGCCCGCCATGTCGCCGTAGAGCGTGCAGTAGCCGACGGCGAGCTCCGACTTGTTTCCCGTGCTCAGCACCAGCGCGCCGAACTTGTTCGAGAACGCCATCAGGATGTTGCCGCGGATGCGCGCCTGGATGTTTTCCTCGGTCACGTCCCGCGGGCGATTTTCAAACACCGGGTCGAGCGCGCGCAAGTAGGCTTCGTAAAGCGGCGTGATGGGGACGACGCGGAAGCCGATGCCCAGATTGCGCGCCAGAGTTTCCGCGTCGCGCAGGCTGCCCTCCGAGGAGTACGGGCCCGGCATCGCCACGCCGAGGACGTTCTCGGGCCCGAGGGCGTCGGAGGCGAGCGTGGCCACGAGCGCAGAGTCGATTCCCCCGCTCAGGCCGGTCACCGCCCGGTTGAACCCGCACTTCGAGACGTAATCGCGCGTGCCAAGCACCAGCGCCTGATACACCGCCTCGGTTTCGGATTCCGGCGCCGGACGGATTTCTCCTGAGCCGTCCGCCGTGTCGAAGATCACGAGGTCTTCTTCAAAGGAACGAGCGCGGGCCGCGAGTTCGCCCCGGGCGTTGAACGCCATGCTCGAGCCGTCGAAGATGAGGCTGTCGTTGCCGCCCACGTGGTTCACGTAAACGACGGGCACGTGGTGCTCGATCGCCAGAGCGCGCAGCATCTCGTGACGCAGCCGCATTTTTTCCGTGTTGTAAGGCGACGAAGCGATATTCAGCAGCACGCGCGCGCCGGCGCCCACGGTCTCTTCCACCGGGTCGCGCGGGTAAAAGCGCCGCTTCCAGAAGTTCTTGTCGTTCCAGATGTCTTCGCAGATCGTCACGCCCAGCGGCACGCCCCCCAGTTCGTAAATCCCCGGTGTCGTGCCCGGCTCAAAATAGCGCGACTCGTCGAAGACGTCGTAGAACGGCAGGAGCATCTTCGCGTAGTCGAGCACGACGCGCCCGCCGGAAAGGAGCGCGGCGGCGTCCGCGACGGCCTTTCCCTGCTCGGCGCCCGATCGGCGGACATAGCCCACGAGCGCCGGAATCGGCGGAAGCAGCCCGGCGAGGCGCTGGAGTTCGGCCTCCGAGCGCGCCACGAATTCCGGCCGTTCAACGAGGTCGCGCGGCGGGTAGCCGCAGAGCGCGAGCTCGGGAAACACCGCGAGTTCCGCGCCGCGCTCCGCCGCGCAGCGCGCGTAGCGCACGATCCGTTCGACGTTTCCGGGAAAATCTCCGATCGTCGTGTTGATCTGGGCGAGCGCGATTTTCATCCGGACTCCGCGCCTTCCGCCCTTTCCCCGACGGGACGAACGGCGCCGCATGAGGTATAATTATAACCAACCTGGGCCGGAGAGTGTCGGGAGAACAGCGTACCGATGGCCATTACGGACCGAGAGAAAAAAGAACTCGCCCTCGAGTACTTTCAGGACGCTTACCGCCTTCAGATGAACGGCGAGCTCGACGAGGCCATCGCGCTGTACCGGAAATCCATCGAAATCTACCCCACCGCCGAAGCGCACACGTTTCTCGGCTGGACGTACAGCTTCAAGGGAGACTTCGACGCCGCCATCGCCGAGTGCCGGCGCGCCATCGAGCTCGACCCGGACTTCGGCAACCCTTACAACGATATCGGCGCGTACCTCATCGAGAAAGGGCACCTCGACGACGCGATTCCGTGGCTCGAACGCGCCACCCGCGCGCCCCGCTACGAGAATCCCTGCTTCCCGCATTTCAACCTCGGCCGCCTCTGGGAATTGAAGCGCGATTTCGAACGCGCCCGCGCGGCGTACGAGAAAGCGCTCGAGACCGATCCCTGCTACGACCTGGCGCGCGCGGCGCTGCAACGCCTGCGAGCGCAATTCAACTGAAATGGATCCCTCACTCCCCGGGTTTCCGCGCCGCGAGTTGCGCCAGCGCACGCTTTCCGGCCCGCCCTTCACGGTAGAAAATCACCTGCCAGTCGCCGAAAGCCGCAAGCAGTTCCCCCGGCGCCAGCAGGTGCGCCGGGTTACGCGGGCCTTCGCCCAGCGCGAGTTGCTCCCGCGTGTAGGTCTCGCAAATGAACAGCCCGGCCGGCCGGAGCGCCCACCGCAGGCGCGGATACCATTTCGCATCGCGATAGTAGAAGCAGAGGATGGCGTCAAAAGCGGGCCCGGAAAGGGGAAAAGTCTCGAGGTCCGCGCAAACCCAGGAGACGTCGGCGCCGCGCAGGCGAGCCAGTTCCCTGCCCTGCCGCAGGCCCGCGAGGCTGCGGTCGAGGGCGACCACGCGATGGCCGAGCGCCGCGAGGAAGAGCGCGTTCCGGCCGGCGCCGCAGGCGAGGTCGAGCACCCGGGCTCGAGCCGGAAAGAACCTGACCATTTCGACGAGCAGGGCGCTCGGCTCGGTGGGCGCCTCGCCCGCGGCGTAGCGAGAGTCCCAGGGCTCCGCAGTTCCACGCTCGCCTTGCTCGCGCTTCATGAAGTGTGGTCCCGAAAATACAAAACCCCGACCGCCCCGCGGTGCGGGACGGCCGGGGTTCGAACTTCGCGGCGCTCGGCTCCCGCTTCAGACGGTGAAGGAGCTGCCGCAGCCGCAGGTCGTCTTGACGTTCGGGTTCTCGAACTTGAATCCCGAGCCTTCCAGCGTCTCGACGTAGTCAATCCTCGTGCCGTTCAGGTACATCAGCGACGCCTGGTCCACGAAGACCTTCAGGCCGTCGAACTCGTAGGTCTTGTCGATACTGTTCGTCTGGTTCTCAAAGTTCATCTGATAGGAGAACCCGGAACATCCTCCGCCCACCACGGACACCCTCAAGCCCAGCGGCTTGGGCTCCTGCTGACTGAGAATTTCCTTCACCTTCTCAATCGCGCGCGGGGTTACTTCAATGCCCATCGCCATCGTGCGCTCCTTTGATCTTCAGGCGTTCCAACTGCCCTTGCCCTGACTCCTTCAAGTTACCAGAACGAGCGGCGAAAATCAAGGCGGGCAGGGTCACGGACGACCGTGAAGAATCTTCCCGACGCCGCCTTCAGCTTCAGTCGGATGTTCCCGCATCCTCTTACGGCTCAGCACTTACAGGCCGCGACGTTTGGCGGGAAACATGCAGCGGAAGGCGGTAGCGCGGTCGGCAAACGGCTGATAGAATGTTTTGTCGAGCGGCGCCAGGAGGCTAGATGCCGAGTCAGCGAAAACGCGCGAAGCGGCGGGGATTGCGGGCCGCGCCCGGCTGCCTGGTGGCGCTCGCCGCCGCCCTCGCGCCCGCCCCGGTCGGCGCCCAGTGGGCGGCGCGCGAGGCGCTTGAGAGTTTCCCCGCTGACACGCAGCAAATCACTTACGCCAATCTCGCGCAGCTTCGCGCCCTTCCCGAATACCCGAACATCCAGCGGCGCATCCTGGGACGCAAGCTGATCGATTTCCATCACTTTCTGCGCTCCGCGGGCGCCGATCCCGACCGCGATGTGGACGAGGTCGTGCTCGGCTGGCGCGGCGAGGGCACGGAGGCGATGGTCGGCGTCGCTTCCGGCCGCTTCGATGCCGCCGGGATGCGCGACTTCTTCGCGCGCTACCGCCTGCCCTTGCTCCAGCACGCCGGCCAGGAAATTTTCGTTTTCGGCTCGGGTGAAGAGCGCGACGATTTTCAGTTCTGCTTTCTGGACGGCGCGACGGCGGCTTTCGGGCGCGGCCGCGACCTGCGAGCCCTGCTCGACGTGCGCGCGGGTCTCGCCCCAGCGCTCGATTCCAACCCCGTTTTCGTGAACGGCGAGGCGGAGCTGCAAGGAACGGCGCCGCAGTGGGGCATCGCCTCGGGCAAGGCTGCGCTGAATTACGCCGCCGCCTGGCTCGCTGCGGGCCGCGGCGACGACGCGCCCGCGCTCGATCCCGGCGTCCTGCTGGGGCCCCTGCGCGTCGTGCTCTACCGCGTCGAGTGGGGCTCCGGCATTACCACGCACGTGAGCGTCGAGTGCCAGTCCGAAGAGAAGGCGGAAGCGCTGGCGCAACTCCTCGCGGTCTGGCGGCAGGCCGCGGGCCCGCCGGCGCTCGAAGGATTTCTGCGCGACCTGGAAGTTCACACCGCGGGCGCGCGGCTCGAACTCGTCGCCCGTGGCCCTCTTTCCTCGCTCGATTCCCTTCTCCGTCCCGGCGGCCGCGCGGGCTTGTAGCAATGTGTCGCGCTGCCTCCTCAGGATGACTGTTTCCCGGCGACGCTCGGAAACCCCCAGGTTTCCATCCCATCCCATCATTCCTTTCTGCAGCCGACGGATTGGGGTAGAATGCTCACTCCCTGCCTGGTACTCCTCAGAGAAAGCGAGCGCTTATGGGAACCCGAGTGACGCTGATTCCCGGCGACGGAATCGGCCCGGAAGTGGCTGCCGCGGCGGTCCGCGTGCTGGACGCGGCGGGCGCGGCGATCGATTGGGAAGAGCGCGAGGCCAAGCCGATCGTCGGCTTGCGCGCCGAAGATACGCAGGCCGACCCCGTCGTCAATTCCGTTTTGCAGACCAAGGTGGGGCTAAAGGGGCCGATTACGACGCCGGTGGGTGTGGGACATCGCAGCATCAACGTGGCGCTGCGCCGCGCCCTCGACCTCTACGCCAACTTCCGGCCCGTCAAGAAACTCCCGCACGTCCGGTCGCATTTCGAAAACGTGGACCTCATCATCGTGCGCGAGAACACCGAAGATCTCTATTCCGGCCTCGAGCATACGGTGATTCCCGGCGTCGTGGAGAGCCTGAAAATTATCACCGAACGCGCCTCGACGCGCATCGCGCGCTTCGCCTTCGAATACGCCCGCGCCGCCGGGCGAAAGAAAATCGCTGCCGTCCACAAAGCCAACATCATGAAGCTTTCGGATGGACTCTTTCTCGAATGTATCCGAAAAGTCGCGAAAGAGTATCCCGAGATTGAATATCGCGAGGTAATTGTCGATAACTGCTGCATGCAGCTTGTGATGCGTCCCGAGCAGTTCGACGTGCTGCTGCTCCAGAACCTCTACGGCGATATCGTCTCAGACCTGGCGGCGGGGCTGGTGGGCGGACTGGGGCTCGTGCCGGGCGCGAATTTCGGGGCCGAGTGCTCGATCTTCGAGGCCGTGCACGGCAGCGCGCCGGACATCGCAGGGCAAGGCATCGCGAATCCCACGGCGATTCTCCTCTCTTCGGTCCTCATGCTGCGGCACCTCGGCAAGGCGGCCGTGGCCGACCGCGTCGAGCGGGCGATTCATCAGGTCTATCAGGAAGGCAAATGGCTGACGCGCGACGTGGGCGGCACGGCCACCACCGCCGAGTTCACCGACGCGATCATCGGCGCGCTGGGTTCCTGAATCCTTTTGTCACAGCGACTCGGAGACGCAGAGCGTCAAAAAACTGCAAAAACAACAACATCGAGCCGTTCGCTTCTTTCTCGGTGCCTCGGTGTCTCCGTGGTGAGGCTTTCAAAGGCGCGGGCAGGCTTGGCGAAGGCGTGACTCGATCTCACGCCCGAGCCGGTGGGCTTCCGCGGCGGGCATGCGCTTTTCAAACTCCGCGAAAAGCCGGCGCTCTTCTTTCCGCACGTGGCGTTCGAGGAGCTGGGAGAGTTCGTCCAGCCGGTCGAAGCTCGGTTCCGTTTTCAGCAGCTTGACCAGGTTGTGCAGGTTGAGGTGTTCGTCCAGAAGCTCCGCCACCAAGTCGAGCTTCCCCAGGTTTCGCTCCATGGCGGGAAAAAGGACGGATTCCTCCACCTCGAAATGCCCGTTGAGTTCCGCCGCGTAGGCTTTCTGGACTTTGCCGTATTGGTCCTCGAGCCACGCCGCCGTTCCCTTCTCAATGCCAAACCGTCGGCGGATGATGACCGCCAGCGCCAGCGCGTGCTGGTGCTGATGCGAGAGCGGAATCAGGCTGTCGTGACGGCGCGGCATGACAGGTTACAGGTTACAGGGGACAGGTCACAGACGGCACCTCAACGGCGAAGTCACCAAACCGTGGAGTCATCGTCCTCCGCCGGCTACGAGTTTCGCCCTCAAAGCTGTGAGCATTTTGCTGATTTCGGTGATTAGCGATAGAGCGGACTTTGCCTGGTCGTCCGTCAGGTACCGGAGGCGTATGGACAGCATCAGAAACGTCTCCACTTCCATGAGCGATCCCTTGGCGACTGCAAGGAAATTCGCGAAATCCTTTCGACTGCCTCGCGCGTGGCCCTCGGCAATATTTGCCGGAACTGAGGCAACAGCGCGCGAGAGTTGGGCGGAAAGCCGATAGGTTTCCGAAGCAGGAAGGCGCGCGATAATCCCGTAAGTCATTTCCGCGAGGTCCATCGCCTTTTGCCACACGACAAGGTCACGATGAGATCGGATCTTGGCTCGTTCCGGCTCCACGACATACTCCAGCGTGCGCGGCACTTTGTGCTCGTTTCTGTTCCCTGTCCCCTGTAACCTGTCCCCTGTAGCCTGTCCCCTTACGACGGGGTGAACGGCTCCAGTTCCCGCTCCACGTCTTCCCGGGTTACCTTTTCGCCGCTGTTGAGGCGCTCGAGGAGGCGGTTGATGGCCTCCTTGGCCTGGTCTTTGCGGTAGGCGCGGATGAAGCCGTCATAGAAATGCTCGCCGGCCATGGCGCGGCTGATCTCGTGCTCCTTGTTGTGGTCCTGAAGCTCGGTGAAATAGACGACGCGATATTTGTTCGTATAGGTCGTCTCGCGATAAATCTCGAACATGATTTTGTCGGACTCGAAAGGCATCTTCTCCTCGGATTCCAATTTCGGTCAGGCGAGGTCGCGAACGGAAGTCATTGTCTGCTCCCGCCGCGGGCCATCAACCGTTGATTGTCCGGACTTCTTGCGCGCTTTCGGGCCACTCGACGACTGAACCGGGACGCGGATTGATGGGTTGCTTCATCCACGCTTCTCGAAAGTCCCGCACGTACTGACGCCACGGCTTTTGCGGCAATCGGACGATAACCACCGCCACGGGAGTCCCTTCGCGGAGGGAGGCGGCAGCCGACTCTGCAAAGTGGCGGTCGTGCGTCAGAATGCATGTGAAGCCTGCTTGCACGGCAGCGGAAACCAATTCGCCATTGTTGAGACTTTCCCATCCTCGGCGTCCCGCCGCTTCGCAAGGAACTCCAAACTCAGCGAATAGGTCGATCACGTGGACATCCATATTCGCATCAAGGAGCCACATGGACCGAACTCGCCAATTCGGATGCCACCTTCAGGACTTCCGGGAGCGCTTCGGGGGGAAAAGAATTTTCAAAGCTTTCGTTGATGTCCGCAACCGTCATCCCGTTTGCCAGGCATTCCAGGATCAGCGCCACCGAGAGGCGCGTGCCCCGAATGGCCAACGCGCCCCCCAGCAGGCGGGGGTCGGCTACGATCCACCTGTAATCCTTGTAGGGCATTGGGCTGAAGTCAGGCACGGCGTTCACCCCTGAAAATGTTATCAACTGAGACGGGTGTTTGGCAACGTGGAGTAATCTCTGCTCCCGCAACAGCACACGGGGCGGCCTTTACGGAGCGTTCTCCGAAGCCGGCTGGCCGAAGGTCAAAAGCGTTCCATTAAGGTCGATCACCGCGAACTCCCGCTGGCCCCAGGGCTTCGTCTCGAGCGGCGCATTCGGATGGATCAGTCCCTTGGCGCGATACTCGTCGTAAAGCGTTTCGATTCCGCGGACCCGCAGGTAACACATCCAGTCGTTCTTCTTCGGGTCCACGCTCGCCGGGAAGAAGTGAATTTCCGCCGCGTCGCGACTCACGGCTCCGTAATCGGGCGCTTCTTTCGGGTAAACAAAGAGGCAGCGGAAACCCAATTGCTGCTCGTACCACCGGACTGTTTCGAGCAGGTCGTTTGCCGGCAGGACGGGCGAAATGCTTTCCAGATTGGCTGCCATATGAATCTCACGTGAGTGACAGGGTCGTATTAAGTCGCTGCGCGCCCGGGTCCGCGCGCGGGAAAGAAAAAAGCGTTCGGAGATTCTGCAATCCCCGAACCCCGACTTTGAAGCTCTGCTCGGACTATCAATCTTCCCGCCGGATGGCGTTGATGGAGACGGGCGATTCGATTTCGTACGGCGCGGGCGGCGGGCCCGGTGGAAGGTCCGGCGGGACGGCGTCGAGTTCGGCGCGCAGCTTCGCTTCCAGCTCCTTCAGCTTCGCGTCAATCTCCGCCCGCTTCTGCTTGCGATAGACCATGTCCTCGCGGTAGCGCTTGAGGAAGTAACCGATGGTCTCGACGCGGATTTTGATCGAGCCCGTCGGCTTGTTCTCGTCAATATCCTTGAACGAGAAGTAGGGCGTGCCGCTCTTGGTGACCGTTTCCTCGACGACGGTGTAAATGGGCGCGTCGTGACCGCACTTGAAGCTGGAGAGCTCCAGCGCCACGAGGTTCGGGTGCCGCGCCGTGAACTTCGCCGCCCAGATTTTCTGCGACGTGTTCTCGCTGTAGCTGTTCTTCCAGGCGTCGGAGATATCGAGCGCGTGCCGGACGGCGCCGCTCTCGACGTCTTCGGCAAACAGCGGCCCGACGATGTCTTCGTCCACGGGGAGCGACTGAAGCGTCAGCACCGGGTAGCCGATCTTCTGGAACTCTTCCAGGATTTCGTGATTGATGCCCGGGTCGTTGTGGTACGGACGCCCGAGCACCACGATGCCGATGCGGTCTTCGGCCTCCAGCCGCTTCAGGATGTCGCGTCCCTGGGCGCGCAGGGAGTCCTGGAACTGCTCCTGCGCCTTCAGACCTTCTTCGACGGCGCGGGAGTTTTCCTCCCACGAAAGCCCGAAGACATCTTTGAACTCATCGTAGAGCTGTTTCTTCAGCACCGTCGGCTGCGCGGGGTTGACGAACGTGTCGAAAAACAGGACGCCGTTCTCCTTGAAAGCGTCGCCTTCCTTGATGAACGCGGCCTTGACGGCTTCGGGCGTCGTCGTCACCGTCGGGCAGGCGCGATGCGCCTGGGCGAATTTCAGGTCGCTCGGCAAATCGTCAATCATCGGGCAGAAGATGATGTCGAGCGGCTTCTTCTTGTGGTGCACGTAAAGCAGGTTGTGCACGTGCGGAATCCCGACCTTGGAGGGGAAGCAGGGATCGATGGCGCCGCGCTTCGCGCCTTCTTTGTAGAGCTGCTCACTGGTATAGTCGGAGTAAACGATGTTTTCCGCGGGAATCCCCAACGCTTCAAAGTAGGCGCTGAAAATCGGGTTCACGGAGTACTGGTTGAGGATGCGCGGGATGCCGATGCGCAGCTCTTTGCGCTTCTTCATCAGCTCGACGCGGCGTTTCTGGCTCGCCGTGAAAGCGTATTGGGGCGGCGCGTCCGCGACCACGGGAGGCGCGTAGCTCTTGAACACGGCCTTCGCGCCCACCTCGACCATGTTGGGATTGTCTTTCTTCATCGCGTCGAGACCCTTCTTGATCTCGCGCATGTCGTTGACGTCTTCCACCAGACCCTTCTCGCAGGAGTTCCCCACGATGAGCCGCTTGATGCCCTGGGCGATGGGAATCTTCGATTTCTTCCAGCTCTCGTCGGCGCTGGCGATCTGAACGTCGATGAACGTCCGCATGCATTTGTTCTTGCAGAAGTAGCAGCGCGTGTCCTCGCTGCGGTGCGTGACGTAGGTGATCTTTTCGACGGCGTCGAAGCCGATGAACTTCGTCCGCTGCCCGCGCTGGTAGAGCCGGCGCGTTTCGAGCGCCGCGCCGATCGCCCCGGATTCGCCGCAGTGCTCGTGCACGATGACGTTGGGTTTCTGGCCCTTGTCCTTGAAGCGCGACTCGATGAAGTCCACCTGGGCCTTGACGGCCGCCAGGTTGTGCTGCGTGCCGCCCTGAAGGACGAACGTCTTGCCGAGCGAGGCGAGGTTGGGAATCTGCGAAACGTAGAGCCAGATGTTCTTCGGCAGCACGTTCGCCAGGCCCGCCATGATTTCTTCCGGCTGCCAGCCCTGCCGCTGGAAGTCCACGATGTCGGACTGCATGAAGACCGCGCAGCCGTAACCGAACATGGGCATGGACTTCGCCGCGAACGCCAGGTCGGCGTACTGCTTGACGTCGTAGCCGAAACCGACGCAGGTGGACTGGAGGAAGTAGCCGTTCCCCGCCGAGCACTGCGTGTTGAGCTTGAAGTCCTTGACGCGCCCGTCCTGAAGGATGATGAGCTTGATGTCCTGCCCGCCCACGTCGCAGATGACGTCGGCATCAGGATAGAAGTGCAGCGCCGCCTCCGTGTGCGCCACCGTCTCGACGATGGCCACGTCGGCGTTGAGCACGTCTTTCAGGATGTCTTTCGCGTAGCCGGTGCTCCCCACGCCCAGCAGTTCGAGCGTCGCCCCCTGCTCTTCCACCTGCTGGCGGAGGCTCGCGAACATTTCCTTGGTGTCTTCGAGCGGGTTGCCCTTGGAGAGCTGGTAGCACTTCACCATGACCTCGCCCTGCTCGCTGACGAGCACGGCCTTGGTGGAGGTCGAGCCGCCGTCAATCCCCATGAAGGCGCGCACGTGCTCCCCCGGGCGGAACTCGCGCGGCGTGAATTTCTTCGGCTTGTAGCGCTCCTTGAACCCGGCGAGTTCGTCCGGCGTCTTCCACAGGCCTGCCGACCCGCGCTTCTTCTTCTCTTCTTCGCGCCCGACGGTGATGTACCACTCGAGTTTTTCCCAGCCCTTGTAAACGCCCAGGTGCGCGTCCTCGTCCAGCCCGTAACGCACGCAGCCGATGGCCGCGAAATACTGCGCGTTCTTCGGCACCTGGATGAGGTCTTTGGGGTCCTTGCCTTCGGGCAGCGGGAAGTTGCGCTCCTCCCAGACTTTCGGGATGTTGTGCTTCCAGCAGTCCTTCATCCCCTGGATGTAGGTGTTCGGCCCGCCGAGCAGCAGCACCACCGGACGGAGCGTATTGCCGCGCGTCAGCACCGCGAGGTTCTGCTGAATGATCGCCTCGAATAGCGACGCCATCAGTTCCGGGGGCGGCACGCCGCTCTTCTGAAGCCCGTTGATGTCCGTTTCCGCGAACACGCCGCACTTGCCGGCGACGGGATGGAGCTTGAGCCCGTAATACCCCATATTGCAGAGCTCTTCGGCCGGAATACGCAGCTTGGCATTAATCTTGTCAATAACGGCGCCCGTCCCGCCCGCGCACTTGTCGTTCATGGAGGGCAGTTTCTTCTTGCGGCCGGTTTCCGGGTCTTCCTTGAAGATGATGATTTTCGCGTCCTGCCCGCCCAGCTCGACCACCGAGCCGCACTCGGGATAGAGGTGCTCGACGGCCAGCGACACGGCGTTGACTTCCTGCACGAATTTCGCGCCGATATAGGGCGCGATTCCGCCGCCGCCGCTGCCCGTGACGAAGACTCGGGTCTCGCCGGCTTTGACGCCCGTATCCGCCTCGATGCGTTTCAGGAACTCGAGACACTTCTCGGGCTGCTTCGTGTCATGCCGCTGATAGTCCGACCAGACGATCTCCTGCGTGTTCGTGTCCACGACCACGGCTTTCACCGTCGTCGAGCCCACGTCGAGTCCGACCATCAGATCTTTCGGGCTGGGAAGATTCATCGCACCTCCCGGTGCTGTCGCGGCGCTCGATGAGCGCCGCCGTCTCGGCGGCATCGCGAATGCCGGCCAAAGGCCGGCGCGACGAAGCGCCTACGCCACCGCCACGGTGGCGCGCCGCTCGGCCTTCATGCGCTCGGCGGCGTGCAGGACGAAATTCGCGGCCACGCCCACCACGCCCTTGCGGTGGCCGTACTTGTACATGGGCCGCTGCATTTCCGGATGCTCTTCGGCAAACGCCCGCACGTCTTCGAGCGTCACGCCCGTCTCTTCGAGCACCGCCTTCATTTCGTTCTTGGCGCGCACCTTCGCCTCGCCGAGCGCCATCTGCACGCGGCTGTGCGCGTTCACGTCGCCCTCGCCGGAAGTCTCAATCGGCAGGAAGATCATGTCCTTGTAATGCGAGACCACGGCCGATTGCGCCCCGTCGGACTGCGTCGAAGGCATGCAGCCGAAGGGCTTGAGGCTCAGCACCATGTGGCAGAGGTCTTTGTTCGAGTAGTAGATATTCTTCGCCACTTCCAGGTGCCCTTCGCCGCCGCCCGCGCGCGTGTTGTAGTAGGGGTGCCCGAGCCGCTGGAGTTCGTACTGGTCGCAGAGGTGATGCGCCAGTCCGCCCAGCGCCTCGACCAGCCGGTGGTACTCGCGCGAGAAGATCTTTTCCGCAATCGTCAGCTTTGCGAGCTTCGACTGCGTCTTCATGTGGCTCTTGAAGACGCGCGCCAGGTTCCACTTCGGCACGTTTTCGGCGATGAGGTCCAGCCCCCGCTTGTCGCGCGCTTCCTGCTTCGCCTGGTGCATCAGGTAGCAGATCCAGGTGCCGATCGGCTCCACAATCACCTGCGCGCCCTCGCGCTCGAGGAAGCGGAACATGTTGAAGTTGCCGTCGCCCTCGGTGGTCTGCGCCCAGAACTCGCCGGTGATTTTCACCATCGGCTTCACGCGCGTGCGGTCCACCGCGATCGATTCGAACCGGTCGCGCACTTCGTTGAGCGCCTCGGTCAGTTCCGAGCCGTAAAGCTGGTTCAGGAACTTGCCCAGGTACTCGGCCGTCGCGCCCATCCCGGCCTTCCCGGCCAGCGTTGCGAGCTTGCCTTCCAGCGTCCAGGGCTTTTTCTTCCGCAGCACTTCGTGCAGCAGGTCCATGGACTCATCGAGCACGCGGTCCGTTTCGCCCGGATTCACTTCGTAGGGGCGAATCTGGTACGCCACGTCGTTGATGATGTCGCCCATGTTCAGGCCGTTCAGGATGGCGAGAAAGAAGTCGAGGTTCATTTCCAGGCCCGCTTCCATCTCCGCCTGGTTCAACCCGCCTTCCTGCTGGAACAGCAGCACGCGGAAGCCGTCGAACCCCGCGTTGCGGAGCGCCAGGCGGTACTCCGCCTCGTACATCCCGAACCGGCAGGGGCCGCAGGCGCCCGCCGTGAAGAACACGTAGCGGTCGATAATCTCCTGCTTCGTCAGCCCCTTCTCTTCCAGGTTCTGGACAAACTCCACCAGGTTGCCGACCGTGAAGTAAGTCGGGTTGCACTGCCCGTTGTTGCCGTACTCCTTGCCGAGCTGAAAGGCCTTTTTGTTCGGCACCGGCACCGACTCGCACTTGTAACCCAGGCTTTCCAGCGCGCCGTGCACGAGCTTCTCGTGCTTCCAGGTCAGCCCGCCGTAGAGGATCGTCGTCTTGTCGCGCTGCGATTTCGTGAAGGGATTCTCAATGGGCTTGTGAAAATGGGTCTTCACCCGCTGCGCAATCCCCGCTTCGCGCTCCAGCCGCCTGCGTTCCTCTTCCAGCCGTTGCTTGATCACCTCTTCCTTGCTGGCAATCTGGACGAGCCCCCCTGGGACCTCAGGAAACCCATTGAACGGTGCAGTGCTCATGCGTCACCTCGCTTCGAAATTCCCACGGGGCACCCCGCCCCAACAACTCTGGTCTCTACCGGCGATCGGCGCCTGCCCCGACCCCGTCGCGGACCGCCGTCCTTTAGCGACCCCGACCGCGTCGAGGATCCCCGTCCCCACGGGGCAGTCGGCGCCGCTCAAACTCCAACCCAGCCTCGGCAGGTTACTGCCGACCGGGCGTGCAGCTTGGTCGTTTCGATCAAAGCCCTGAAAAGGAACGAAATAGTACATTAAGCGGACTCGCGGCTATCCTCTATGCTTCCGACCGGCAAGTAAACTCCAATACAGCGAACGGTCAAAAAGTGTACCTTAATGGATTTTTTCAGCCTGTGACTGGTAACTCCCTTAAAATCCGACCCTTACAAAGATTCCGGGGCTCGGATCGCTGTGGAAGTCCACCCCTCCACCCGAAAGACCCCAGCCAGATGGCGCAGGCTACAGGAGGGGCTAATCATCTGCCAACCGTGATTGTGACAGTTTGACGACTGTCAGATGGTGGGGTATTCCAGTCCCGCCGTGCCACGGGCTTGCACGGGGACTCAGGGCAGCGCCGACTTTTGAGCGCCGTCATTCCCGCGAAAGCGGGAAGCCACAGAAGAAATCAATCCTCATACGCCGGTCTCAGGTCCGCCTTCCCCAGCTTCTCCGCCAGCGTCCAGCGCAGTTCTTCCGAGACCTCGACGATCTCCATCCCTTCCGCCACCAGCACCTTGCAGGCGAGCACCGCCCGCCGAGTCTCTTCCGGCTCGCCTCGCATGCGATAGACAATCCGGCAGAGCTGGCATTCCTGGTTCCAGCAGAAACGGCCGTACGGAATGGTCTCCGGGCTGACGTATTGGAAGGCGCGCAGGCAGGTGTTCTTCTCCGGGACCTCGAAGGCCTTCCCGCAGAGGGTAATCCCCACCAGTTTCTCGTAGTCGCGATAAAGAGGGTCGCCCATTCCCAGACTCGTCCCCACAGTTTGCCCTTCCGCGCCCGGATTTTCAATCGCTAGAAAAATCCAACCAGCAGGAGACAAAGACACCGCCATACAGGTGGTAAACCGGGTCGTCGATTTCCGCGTCGGTCGAGGCGATCGCGCGCTCCAACTGTAGCGGCGAGCTATGCTCGACGAAATGCTGTAGCGGCGACGACACGTCGCCGCTACAACCCCATGCTCGCCCGAAGATCTCGCTTGTAGCGGCGAGCTATGCTCGCCGTTTCGGCGACGACACGTCGCCGCTACAACCCCATGCTCGCCCGAAGATCTCGCCTGTAGCGGCGAGCTATGCTCGCCGGCTCGGCGACGACACGTCGCCGCTACAACCCCATGCTCGCCCGAAGATCTCGCCTGTAGCGGCGAGCTATGCTCGCCGGCTCGGCGACGACACGTCGCCGCTACAGCGCGCCCTTCCGCTTGTTCAACTCCAGCATCCGCTCGACCAGCTCGACCAGCTTGTCGTGCCGCGCCTTGTCCGCCGGGTCGGAGAAGTTGATCGTGCGGACTGGAAACCCCTCAAGGTAGTGGCCGAAGAATCGAAGATACGTTTCCCCCGAACCCTCAAGACCGGCGCAAACAGTGCTGAAATAGAAGCGTCCTAATGCTGAGTTCAACAAACCGAGTAAGTAGAAGTCGCGCAGAGGAATAAAGTATGTCGTGTTCGATCCGTAGTGGCCGACTTCGTCCATCGCAAACCGTGGAGTAGTCGCAATATCCGGAAAGATGATCTTCGGCTCGTCCATGTACTTGGCAAAGTTCAACTGCGGCTGTTGTAGTTCGTACCAATTTTGTTCTGTGGCGCGTTTTCCAACTGTGCCCTGAACGGTTTCAAGTGCTTGAGGATGCCAGGGTACCGTTCGATATTCAGGCCATGGTAGGTGTAGATCAGAAACTGCGCCTTTCGTTCGACCTGGTAGCGTCGGATATCACGCCCATTCAACAACGGCTTGATAATCTCCTGCGCTCGGCGATTCCGTCTAATAATCGCGGCCCGTTGTTCCCCGTCTATGACAAATGCCTCGCTGAGTCCGGACTTTACGCCCATGCATATCTTCCCGTCGCAGTACTGGACAAGCGGCGTCCACTTCTCCGCAAGGCGCTTGAGAAGAGCATGTACTTCGGGCCTGGCGAAACTCCACACAGCCTCGGACAACGCTCCTTTGGGAACCTCATAAGCCGTCGACGCCGCGGCCTCCTCCAAACTCATTGAGCCACCTTCAATCTGCGCAAAGGTCTGCAAGCCGATCGGCGGAGAATACTGCACTGGCCCCTTCTTGCTGTTTGACCGTGTCGTTATGAGAACAACCGTCCGAACGGTTGCGCCTGGGAACTCAGGCAGCCCCGCCAGGTCGGTAACGCGTTCAATATCCGCTGTTGAGTTCAGAAAGTCACGCAGAGGCTTCCCGTAGTTTGGCCGTAAGAACTTGTTCGATACAATCATGCCGAAACGACCTTCATTCCTGAGAACGCGATGCGCTTGTTCTACGAGGTACACATAGAGGTCTGAGCGCTCATCGTGCGAAACAAAATGCGATTTGAGGTACGTCTTGATGTTCTTGAATTCCTCCATCCGCACATAAGGGAGATTTGCGATGACGCAATCGAAGTCGCCGGCGCGCATGATGTCGGGGATGGTAGGCGGTAGCGCAAGGCTCGCTTTCCAGCCTTGCGGCTTTTCCAGCGCGTCGCGTTCTTCAGCGGCGCGCACACGAAGGGATTCCTGTTGTGGCGGCACCGAACGCGTGCCGCCTGGAAGGGCCGGAGAACGGGCCCTGCGCTACACCGTACCAATCGAAGACGTTGATGCGCTCGCGCTCGGCGTCGGCGAACAGCACGCCCTGGTCGTAGATATCCGGGCCGATCAGCGAATTCCCGCAGACGATGTTGTATTTCAATTCCGGCAGGAGCGAGTGTTTGGGCGGAAGTTGCGACCGCTCGCCTTCCAGTGCCTTGAGGTACAGGCTCATCATGGTGATTTCGACCGCCGGCGGGTCGATATCCACGCCGAACAGATTGTTCCGCAGGATGCGCGCCTTGCGAAAGACGGAGAGCCGCTTCGCCCCGCTAAGTGGTGATTTTCTTGGGTGCTGAGGAGGCGGCCGAGTGTCCCGAGACGCGCGGGATGAGGCCCCGCGCCAAGCGTGTTTCGCTTTTTCTTCGCCTCTGCCGGTTCCCCGTCCGGCCTGCCCGGCCTCGTGAGACCGTGGCGACCACTGAGACACTCTTCCCCGCCCCATGAAGAGGCTGGGTTAACCCATCGCCCGGCCGTTCTCCCAGGGCTTGAGGCCTTCGCCTTCGACGATCGTGATGTAGCGGTCAATCGGCAGGTCGGTGAAACGCTCGACGCGTCCGCTCGGCTGTGGCCATTGGATCTCGACCCAATCGAACTTCTTCCGCTCGCCGATGCCGAGCACTACGCGCGGGTCGTGGTAGGAGAGATAACTTCCCCCGCCGTTGAGCATGCGCTGTCGTTCGAGGTCGCCCGCTTTCCAGCGCACGATCGCGCCGATGGCGTCGCGGTTGCACTTGGCGCCGACGAGCCGCACGCCGAGCCAGTGGTTGCCGTTGCCCGCGTGGTTGCGCAGCAGCAGGGGCGGCCCGCCGTTGTTCGAGACCACGACGTCCACGGCGCCGTCGTTGTTGTAGTCGCCGATGGCGAGCCCGCGCGCGCAGAAGTCTTTCTGGAAGACCGGTCCGGCCTCTTCGCTCACGTTCATCATGCCGCCGCCGGTGTTGCGGAACAGGAGCAGCGGCATCGCGTACTTCACCTGCGTCGAATACTGCTCGATCATGTCGTCGGGATGGCCGTTGGCGAGGAACAGGTCGAGGTCACCGTCGTTGTCGTAGTCGAAGAACTTCAGTCCCCAGCCGCTCAGCAGGCGCGTGGCCTGCGCGATGCCCAGCGGGTGCGCCATATCGGTGAAGAACTCGTCGCCCATGTTGCGGTAGATGGAGAACATTTCCTGGTCCACGTTGGCGACGAAGAGATCCTGCCAGCCGTCGTTGTCGAAGTCGGCGGCGTCCACGCCCATGCCGGAGCGCGGCTGGCCGTTGGCGCTGAAGCCCACTTCGGCCTGAAGCGCGATCTCTTCCCACTTCCCGTTGCCCCGGTTCACGAAGAGGAAGTTCTGCACCGTGTCGTTGGCAACGAAAAGGTCCATCAGGCCGTCGTTGTTGATGTCGGTCGCCACCACGCCCAGCGCCTTCCCCATGGCGCGGGCGATGTCGGTGCCTTTGCTGACTTCGGTAAACGTCCCGTCGCCGTTGTTGCGGAACAGCAGGCTGGGTGTGGGCTTGAAGACGCGCGGGATGCAGTAGTAGCGCCGCCCGAGCGCGTTGTCGCCGCAGAAGATGTGCTTGTTCAGGCCGAACTCGACGAAGCTGCAGACGAAGAGATCGAGCAGGCCGTCGTTGTTGTAATCGAACCAGACGGCGCTGGTGGTCCAGCCGGGCGCGGCCACGCCCGCCCTGTCGGTCACATCGGTAAACGTTCCGTCGCCGTTGTTGTGATAGAGAATACAGCGGCCGTAGGACGTAACGAGCATGTCCGGCCAGCCGTCGTTGTCGTAATCCCCGACGGCCACGCCCATGCCGAAGGTCCCGCCGGGCACACCCGCCTTCGCCGTCACGTCCGTGAACGTGCCGTCGCGGTTGTTCTTGTAGAGCGCGTTGCGCAGCGGCTGGGCGGGGTTGAAGAAGTCGCAGGGGCCGCTGTTCACGAAGTAGATGTCCATCCAGCCGTCGTTGTCGTAGTCGAAGAACGCGCAGCCGGAGCCGACGGTCTCCGGCAGATACCGTTCATCGGACATGGCGTTGTCATGCACCCAGTCGATGCCGGCCTTCTGAAGTGACATCTCTTCGAACGCCGGCGGAAAGGCGGCGCTCTCGGCCGCCCGGAGCCAGCGCGGCCAGCGGGGAGCGAAAAGGGCGGCCGCACCACCCAATCCGGCCGCCCTCAGGAACGCCCGTCGCGAATACCGGGAAAATCGGGAACCCTTGGATACCATGGGGTCTCAAACACCTCGACCTAGGGACTAATCGTGACCAGCGCCTGTTCTTCCGCGCCGGCATTGCCCTGCCGGACGACGGCGCGGATCTGGTACTGGCCGGGCGGGAACGCGTCCAGCGGGAGCGTTCCCACGTAAGCGATGCGCCCTTGCTTGTCCGGCGGAGGAAGCTCGGGCGACGCCTGCGCGACCAATTTGCCGTCGAGGATGAACTGGACCGCCAGCCGAGGGGCGCTCGGAGCCGAAGGCGAGGGATACACAACGAAGTAAAGCCCCAGGCCTCCGCCGGACGCCTTCGGAATCGGGTCGCCCAGGTTCGGAATGATGCGCTTGTCCTGATAGCGGAGCGGGTCCGCCAAGTTTGTATCTTCGGGGTCAACCTGGTCCACTCGGCGGATGATCGCCACGCTGCTCAGGCCCACCGCGTCACTCGGGTCATCCACTTTCAGCGTCGAGCGGCGCGCGCTGGCCTTCCCGCTCAGGGCATCGGTGGCCGCCGTCTCCAGGGTGTATGGGCCCGGAGGCAGCGTAAAGTCGCGCGTGAAAACCACCTTGCCCTTCCGGAGCATCTCGAGGCGATCCAGCGGGCCCTCGAGCGGGTAGTTCTGGCTGAACTTTCCCACGATGCGCCCCTGGGCATCCTTAATGAGCGCGAGAATCGAAAAGTTACAGGAATAGACTTTCCTTTTCTTGTCCGTTTGGAACGCGAAATTGGAAAGCGGCGCCTCAATGATCAGCGAGTGTCGCACCCCGTTTTCGTCCCTGTCAAAGTGCAGCGTTGCGGTGCGATGCTCGAAGTCCAGGGGCAGAGGATTCGTATTGAGGACCGTCAGGAGGGGCACTTCGTGCGGCAGCGCCGTCCCGGCATCGCCGGGCGGCAGGGCGAAGTAGCCGGAACGCGTCTGGAGTTGCACGCCTCGGCGATTCACGCGCACGGTGATCTTCCGGAAGCTCGCATCGTACTTCGGGTTCTGCGGACGGTATGACACTGCATAGTAGCCGAGGATGTCCTCCGTGATGCGCTGCACTCCGATGCGCAGGTCGTTGGAATTGGCGATGAGAAAGCCGCCGGTGCTTGTGGAGAGGTCGGAAAGAGTCTCCTGGGTGTTGGCCCGCAGACTGGCCTCGGCCGTTTCCGCCGCCATGACGTCGGCGCGCGTCACGGCTCCTCCCTGGCGGCTCACCTGCGAGCGGCTGGCATCGGTCGCGTCCGTCAACATCGACTGAGCCGACAGATTTTGCCCGCTGGTCAACAGTCCGCGGGCATCCACCGCATAGACGCTCACGTTGGAGCGGTTCGCGGCGCTGATCGTCGAACGGAGGTAGTCAACCTGAGCGGGGGTGACGACGAGGCCCTCGGAAAAATAAACAAGAGTCTTGCGGCCCGGCAACAATCGTTGCTCGCGCACCAGCGACAGCAAGGAGAAGATCGAGGTGCGCCCCTGTTGCTCGCGTTGCATGGACTCTGCGTACCGAAGCATGCTCAAAGCCATCCGCGCCATGGCCGCCTCGGCGAAGTCGCCTCCCATCCCGCCCGAAGGAGCGGCGCCGGGACCGATCGCGCTGGCCGCCGCTTCCCCGCCCGCCTGGGCCGCGGTCGCGGTTTCCAGCTCGCGCTGAATGGCGTCCGATTCCGAAATGAACGTCGTGTAGCCGCCGCTCGTCGCCCGATCCACGGCCGCGCGAAGCTTGTCGAGGTCCTTCGTGAAGTGCTGGAGGATGTAGAGCCGCAGGTCGATAGTAAACACCGCCACGTACGTGTTGCGCGGGAGTTCTGTGGCCAGCAAGTCCAGTGAGGCCTGGCGAGCTAAGACCCGCCCTTCCGTGCTGAGGCGTTCGAAGACCAGTGTCACCAGGTTCACGTGACCCAGAGGATCGACCGGCTCGGCCGGTTGGGAAGGGTCGGCCGCCTCCAGCCGGCCCTCGACGATACGGAAGGAGCTGATTTGCTGCTTCACGCCGTCCTCGAAGACCTCGATTTCATCCTGACGGAGGTCGCGGACCGGACGGCCGCGCTTGTCCCGAGCCACGATGTCCAGAAGAACTTCTTCGGCCACGATCTGAATCGTTTCCTGTCTCTGACCCGGACCCTGTCCGGCCTGCGGCCCCGCCAGCCCGCTGAAGAGGCCGAGCGTCAGGAGGAGGACTACGAGCAAGATACCCTTGGAGCAACCGGAATCTGTGCTTTTGAATCGCATGCTGACCTTCCTGCAATCAGATTTGCTTCCGGGCGACTTCCCTGAATGAATCTCCCTCGCCGCGCAAGAAATACTCAGATGGGCGGCCGCTGATCGGGCGACGGCTCGGAATCGCCGCCTGCGTCGTCCGTCAGGCCGCGGCGGATTTTGTCCAGCTTTGCGAATTCGGCCCGCTCGCGCGCCGCGTCCTCGCGGCGCCCCGCCCGCGCGTAGGCGCGGGCCAGCGCGTAGCGGGTCTCGGGGCTGTCGGGCGCCAGCCGCACCCCTTCTTCCAGTTCTCGGATGGCGGCCTCCAGGTCGCCGGTTTCGAGCAGGCAGCGCCCGTAGGCGTTGCGCGCGGCAAACGAATGGGGCGCCAGCCGCGCGGCCTCGCGCGCGTAAGGCAGGCCGCGCTGAGGCTCGGCGCGGCGCAGGTACTCAAAAGCGATCTGGAGCCGCGCCGAAACGTGCGCCGGTGAAATCTCCAGCTCCTTCTTGAATTCCTCGATGGCCTCGTCGTGGGCGTCGCGCAGCAGATAGACGCCGTAAGCGTAGTGGACGTTGGGCGTCGTCGCATACTGCCCCGTCAGCTGCAGGAAAAGGCGCCGAGCTTCCTCCATGTTGCGCGCCGCCACATAGTACTGCGCCCGGCCCGCCAGCATCACCATCTCGCGCTTATCGGGAGGCAATTCCGCAGGCAAATAAGGCAAGGACAAGGTGGCAATCCCCATCGACTCGATGAGTGAGGGGTTCTCCCCGCGGTCCCGCACGAGGGCGTGGAAGTGGAGGGTCGCTGCCTCGAATTGTTGGAAGCGGGTCAAGAGCTGGGCGAGACGGAAGCGGACGACCTGCCAGAGCTGCGGGTTGCTGCTGATCCGGAGAGCTTGCGCTCGCTGCAAATGTTCCAGCGCCCGGTCGTAATCCCGGATCTGAAATTCGCTCAAACCCAGCAGGGCCCAGCCGGCTCCTCCCTGCGGCTCGAGCGCCACCAGCCGCCGCAGCGGCCCCACCGCTTCGTCGTAGCGGTCCTGCCCGTAATAGAGCGTTCCCAGGTACCACCAGCCCTCCGACCACGTCGGGCGCAGCTTGAGCGCTTCCTGATAGAGGCTGATGGCTTCTTCGAAGCGCTCGCCTTCGCGCGCGGCGTGCGCGCGCTGCGCCAGCTCCTCAAAAGACTCCATTTGCTGCGCCACGGGCCGGGGTTTGACAGCAGGCGGCGAAGGGGAGGGTGAAGGCGCAGACGCGGCTTGAACCGCACTCCGCGCTTCCATCGCCGCGATTTCGTCCGCGCCGCCGGTGGAAGGCGGCCCTGCCGGCAAGGTTTCGCCGCGGTAAGCCGGCCCGAGTTCCTCCGAGGCCCCGGGAGCGCGCGCCTGAATCTCCGCGTTCAGCTTCTCCGCGATCGCGCGATGCCGGTCGCCGTCCTCTTTGCGCTTCAAGCGATAATAGGCCGTCGCCAGGGAGACGTGCGCCTCGACGAAACCGGGAATGTCACGGACCAGACCCTCGAGGACCTTCCGCGCCTCCTCCGCGTTGCCGATGGCCAGATAGAGGCTCCCGATTTGATAACGAGCCTCGGGAGCGCCCGGACGGATTTCAAGCGCTCGTTGGAGGTAACCCAAGGCCTCCGCATCGTGACGGTCTTGCCGGAGCAGAACGCCCAGATAGAGGTTCGCGTCGTAATCGATCGGGTTCAACTCCAGTTCGCGCCGGAAGGCGGCGACGGCCTGGTCGCGGCCGCCGGTGGCCAGCAGGGCGCGGCCGTAAAGCGAGTGCGCAGTCGGCAAATCGGGTGCGGCCTTGATGGCGCGACGGAACTCCTCGGCGGCGCCGGGATAATCGCGCGCCGTCAGGCGCGCCGTCCCCAACAGCAGGTGCGCTTCGGCGGAATCGCCGTGGCGAAGAATCCGGTCAATCACCTGCTGCCCGCGGTCAACTTCACCGCCGCGGATCAGCGCGGTGCCCAGCACATAAAGGAAGGCGCGGTTGTCGCCCTGCGCGTTTTCCAGCGGGCTGAGCAGTTCAATCACCTTCCGATATTCGCCGCCGAGCAGATGGCAGTCCGAAAGCAGGATGATCGCGTTGAGATTGCCGGGCTGTGCCGCAACGACCTTGGAGAGTTCGTTGGCGGCCTCGCGGAACTGTGCCGCCTTGTAGTGCGCCACTCCCAGGTTGAAGCGAATGGCGTGATTCTGCTCGTTCAGGGACAGAGCCGTCCGGTACTGCTCGATGGCCTCCTGAAACCGCCCCTGTCGCGCGTAGGCGGCACCCAGGTTGGAGCGCGCCTCCACACTTTCGGGACGGGCCTGGAGAAAGGCGCGATAGTTCTGGATGGCACCGTCGAGATCGCCCGTCTGGTGCAACTCGACAGCACGCGCAAAGAACGCTTCCGGGCCCGCGCTCGGGACCTTCTCCTGAGGAAAACCAGCGACGGAACAAGTCGTCAGCCAAGCTGCCAACAACGCGCTCCGTAGGCTGCCGGACCTGTTCCTCCCTGACTTGACGGAATCCATGGCCTGAGTGCCCAATGGCACCACAAAAAGTATAGGACGGCAGGAAGAATTGTCGCAAGAGCAAACCGCCTTCCCGCACTGTTACTGAGACTTGCTGTCGGCCTGAAACGCCTCAATCGCGAACGCACAGGCCAAAAACAAGAAGGGGGTGGCTGCCAGAGCCACCCCCCGGTTCGTTGAGCCTTACAACCGAGTCCGCCTAGAAGTAGAACTTCAGGGCGAACTGAATCAGGCGACGTCCGCGCTTGAGCTGTGGCTTGGCAAAGCGGTCGCGAGAAGCGTCCGTCATTACCCCGTCAACGAACTCGAGCCGCAACGCCGGGTCCCCGCCCGCAAAGAAAGGCAGCGGACGGTTGATGAAGTTGTACATGGAGAACCGGAACTGGATTTTCCGGTCCTCACTGCCTCCGAGCGGGAAGTTCTTGAACAGAGACAGGTCGTGGTTCTGGAAGCCCGGATGCTTCAAGTACGGATACTGGAAGTGGCCGTTGTTTCCGACTGTCGGGGCTGTGAAACAACTGGCGTTAGCGTACGCGCCCTTCTGGAAGGGCCGCGGGTCGCAGACCAGGAAGGCCCGCACGGGAACAGCATCCGTGCCGGCAATGTAACGGCCCTCCAGCGGGACTCCGCCTTCTGCCGTGCCGGCGAGTCCGATGTCGGGTCCGAGCGGGCCGCCGCTCAGGAACTGAGTGATTCCGGAGAGCTGCCAGCCGTTGAGGACGTACTTGAGCATGCTGGTGCGCGCCGGATCCGGCAGGAAGACGTTGTACGCGACGCTCAGGATGTGGGTGCGGTCGTAATCCAGAGGTCCGTAGCTGCGTCCGCGACGGTCGAACGCGTCCGTCGCCCGGCCGAAGGCTTGACCTCCGGTACCCAAATTCTTCGACCAGGTGTACGCAACGGAATAGTTGATTCGCCCGGTCTGACGATTGGCCGTCATCTGCAAGGAGTGATAGTTCTGGCTCAGCTCGTGAGTCTGCAAGGTGATGCTGCCGTAACTCTGGAACGGGCGATAATTGTTGGGGTCGTCGCCCAGCGGAAAGCCGAACATCGCACCCTCAGGGACCCGGTTGAGGTTCTGAGCCTGCGAACCGATGCTCTTCTGGTGGATGCTCGAATTCCCCACGTAAGAAGTCTCCAGCACCGTGTTGGAGGGGAGTCGCTGGGAGAGAGTGAAGCTCCACGAGTAGGTCGTCGGCAAATGGTCGTCGCCGATGTCCAATACCGTGAGGTTGCTCTTCTGGACCTGTGTCGCGGGGTCAATGGCGTCAATCTGGCTCAGGAGGAACCCGCAACACAGCGAAACGGACTGCACCAGAGGAGGATTCACCATCGTGCTGAGCACTTGGGCGTGGCGGCCATGGGAGTGGTAAACGCCCCCGCCGCCGCGGATTACGGTATTGCCCCTGCCCGTCAGGTCCAAAGCGAAACCGACGCGCGGAGACACG